>CAZYPJ010000038.1:0-21627 GCA_964649365.1 uncultured Anaerolineales bacterium
CGCCGACATCAGCGGCCAAGGTGGCCATCCACGGCCTTCAGGGCCTCGATCAGGTGGTGGCTCGCCTCGGCGGCGGATTTGATTGTCAGGGAGCGTAGAGTTGTTGTCGGGCAGTTTGCCGGGCGTCGGCGGCGGGGGAACGCCCTCGTCAGGCGGCGAGGGAGGGCCGCCAGGCGGCGTAAAAACTGCTGCCGCTTCGCCACGCTGTTGTTGATCACCGCGACGATGTCGCGATCGGGATCTAGCGCCAGGTAAAGGGTAGCGAGGGGTTGCGCCTCTATGCCCTGGCTGGCGTCCACCACCAATACCGCGCCTTCGCAGGCCGAAAGCGCGTGCGATACTTCATAGCTGAAATCCACATGTCCCGGGGTATCAATCAGGTTCAACTCATAGCGCTGGCCGTCGGCGTGGTTGTAAAGCATCCGCACCGCTTTGGCCTTGATGGTGATGCCCTTTTCACGCTCCAAATCCATGCTATCCAACACCTGTTCGGTCATGGCGCGCGCTTCAATCGTGCCAGTGCGTTCGAGCAGCCGATCTGATAGGGTAGATTTGCCGTGGTCAATGTGGGCGATGATACAGAAATTACGTATAGAATTGATCGTTCGGGCAACTTGTTGCGCTTTGTCCATTAGTTCGTATTTATCCCGATTTCTTCGAGGCCCCGTAAGGCTGCTGGCAAGACTAGGCCGAGACGGCCCGGATCAAGTATACAATAAACGCCACAAAATACGAATATACGGTTACGCGCTGCGCGCGCGGAACATTTCAAAAGCTTTGTTGGGCGTAGCGCCGCGCTCGGTGGTGCGCAGATAGAGATAGTGATACACATCGCGCACAATCGCTGCGATAGGCACGGCCACGAGCAACCCCCACAGCCCCGCCACCTGGCTGCCCACCACCACGATGACCATCACCAGCGCAGGGTGAAAGCGCACCGCGTTCCCTGAGATGCGAGGCACCAAGAAGATGTTCTCAATCTGCTGGATTGCCGCAAAACTGATCGCCACCCACAGCGCCGCGCGAGGACGGTCAACCAGGGCCATTAGGATTGCGGGAATAGCGCCCAAGTATGGGCCAAGGATGGGGATCACCTCAAAGATGCCGGCGAGCGTGCCCAGCAACAAGGCAAAATTGACGCCCAAAATCACCAGCGCCGCCGTAGCCATAACACCCACCAGCAGGCAGAGCAAAAGCTGGCCGCGAATGTAGGCGCTGAGCAGATCGTCTATGATCTTCATGACGTTGCGCACGTCGTCTTGGGCCTTTTCGGGGATCATGCCATAAAAGGTCTGGTGCAGTATGCTCGAATCGAGCACCCCAGAGACGACCCAGAAGCGTACGAAGACACGCCCGAGGATAAAGCTCACCGTTTGCGAGACGGTCCGCAGCGTCGCGCTGACGCCCTTTTGAAGAGCGCCGACGAGGGTGTCAATCGCTTTGGCGATGTTACTATCAACCGCATCCTGGATTTCGGGCGGGATTCTTTCGATCAGCGCCTGGACATCATACGTAATTAGCCGATCAATTCGCTCGATTTAACCCGGGAAGGCTTTGACCAGCACTTCGAATTGGCCGCTTATCACCGGCACAAAGTAGGCCAGCACCCCAGCCACCAACGCCAGCACGGCGACATAGGTGATAATAATTGCTACCGGGCGCGACCAGCCCCTGTTACGCATCGGGCGCGGCGCGTGATAATCCAAGAAATTCACAGCAGGCATAAGCAGATAGGCCAACATCGCGCCTAGGAAAAATGGCACCAACGCGGCCCCGGCCGCGAGCAGTAGGCCTGTCACTACGGCCACCAAAGCAATAACCAGGATGAACCTAGAGCGATGCGCCGGAGAGGCAAACCACGCTGGCATCGTGTCGCTATGCTCCTCTGTTAGCTATGATCCGATTTCGTTGCCAAATCGGGCGATGACTCGAACAAGACGCACTCTATTATCTCATCGATGTTGATCGCTGCCTCGGTCGGGCCGACCCCAAGCCAAACCAAGAACTCGACGTTGCCCTTGGGGCCTTTGATCGGCGAACGCGCTAGGCCGCGCAACACCCAACCCTCTTGGGTCGCCCAGCGCAAGATGCCTTGCAGCACTACGCGGTGTGTGCGCGTCTCGCGCACCACGCCCCCCTTGCCCACCAGTTCGCGGCCCGCCTCGAATTGGGGCTTGACGAGGGCCACCACCTGCCCGCCTGGATGGAGCCACTTGTGCACCTGCGGCAGCAGCAAGCGCAACGAGATGAACGACGCATCTATCGTCGCTAGGCTCACCGGTTCGGGCAAGCTTTCCAGATAGCGCGCATTGGTGCGTTCCATCACCACCACGCGCGCATCCTGGCGCAGCTTCCAATCGAGCTGGCCATAGCCCACATCTATCGCGTACACGCGGGCCGCGCCATGCTGTAATAGGCAATCGGTAAAGCCGCCGGTCGAAGCGCCCACATCCGCCGCCGCCAGGCCCTGCGCCGAGAGTGGCCAAATCTCGAATGCCTTGGCCAGTTTCAGGCCGCCGCGGCTGACATAAGGCAGCCCCTCGCGCACGGTGATGGGCGCATCTTCCTCGACCAACGCCGAGGCCTTGTCCACCACGCGCTCGCTAACCAACACCTGCCCGGCCAGGATCAGGTGTTGGGCCTTTTCGCGGCTCGGCGCCAGTTCGCGCCGGCACAACAAAGCATCTAGTCGGATTCGCGCCATACTTACAGCATAACGATAGAATCAACCCTTGTCAAAATGCTCTGGAGCGGTCGCCCTCCTTGACGCTAGGGCTGGTTCGGAGTATGATCGCCTTATCCTGTAATAGGAGGCTTTTCGTGCTGCGTCCCCTTGTCAAAACGATGCGCCCCAAGCAATGGGCCAAAAACGTGTTCGTCTTTGCGGGCATCTTTTTCGACGGCAAAGTTCTGGAACTCGACCTCTTGCTCAAGAGTATCATCGCGTTCGTGATCTTTTGCCTGGTCTCGAGCGCCATCTATTTGATCAATGACCTAGTAGACGTCGAAAAAGATCGTCTGCACCCCACAAAAAAGAACCGGCCTCTCGCGTCGGGGGCGCTGTCGCCGCGTGTGGCCAAAATCGCAGCAGTGCTTCTCTTGGCCATCAGCTTGCCCGCGGCTTTTCTGCTGCGCTTCGAGTTCGGCCTTACGGCCACGCTCTATGCCCTCACGACGATTCTCTATTCGTTTTGGCTGAAACATATCGTCATCATTGATGTGATGACGTTAGCTGCCGGGTTTGTGCTACGGGTCTATGGCGGGGCCGTGGTGGTGCAAGTGGCGCGTTTTTCGCCCTGGCTTTATGTGTGCACCACGCTGCTCTCGCTCTTTATCGTCATCAACAAGCGGCGTCACGAGTTGGTGCTGTTGACCGATGGCGCCAATGGGCACCGCGCCAGCTTGGAAGAATACAGCATTCCCTTCCTCGACGAGATGACTTCCCTGGTTACGGCAACGGCCCTCGTCTGCTACTCGTTCTACACCTTTACGGCCCCGAATCTGCCGCCCAACCACGCCATGATGCTCACTATCCCCTTTGTGATGTATGGCATCTTTCGTTATCTCTATCTGATCCACTCCAAGAACCTGGGCGGCGCGCCAGAGGACATTGTTTTGGGCGACCGACCCTTGTTGCTGACGCTCTTTTTGTGGGGGCTGGTTTGCGGCCTTGCCATCTACGCCGACCGCTTGTTCTAATCCCTCAACACGTTCCCGCTAGGTAAGTCTTTGCTCCGAATCCAGAACAGCAAACAGAGGGCGAGTTGGTTTTGCTCGCCCTCTGTAGCTTGTATCGTTGGCAAGTTGCCAGGCAGCAGCCGCCAGATTAACGTTTGGTGTACTGCGGAGCCTTGCGTGCGCGCTTGAGACCGGGCTTTTTGCGTTCCTTGGCGCGGGGGTCGCGCGTGAGAAAACCGCCTTTGCGCAGCGTCAGGCGCAGCTCGGGGTCGGCCAGCAAGAGCGCCCGGGCGATGCCGTGACGGATAGCATCGGCCTGGCCCGTCAGCCCGCCGCCAGCGACCACGACTGACACCATGAAACGCCCCTCATTGCCGGTGGCTGTGAGCGGCCCCATCGCTGCAACGAGATCGGTATCTCGGCTGAAAAACTCGGACGCGGGCTTGCCATTCACCACAAAAGCGCCGCTGCCGGGGTAAAGCCGCACGCGCGCCACCGAGGTCTTGCGTCGGCCCGTTCCATAATAATACTGTGATGCCACGAATGTCCTCCTCTTACATCAGCCCCACGAGCAACTCATGAGCGATATCGTTCGATGCAGTGATCAGGCGGCCGTCCACGGCTTGGGTTTCTGCGCGGCGTGGGGGTGCGTCCCGCCGGCATAGACTTTAAGCTTCTTGATCATCGCCCGGCCCAGGCGATTCTTGGGCAGCATCCCTTTGACGGCATGTTCGATCACGCGCGTCGGATGCGTTTTGAGCACCTTTTCCAGCGAGACAGCTTTGAACCCGCCAGGATATAACGAGTGCGTATAATACATCTTTTCCTGAAGTTTGTCACCTGTGACGGCGACCTTTTCAGCGTTGATGACAATCACGAAATCGCCCACATCCATACCTGGGGTATAGATTGGTTTACCCTTGCCCCGCAAAATGGTCGCGATCTGCGTCGCCAAGCGCCCCAAAGTCATGCCGGCGGCGTCAATCAGAAACCATTCGCGCGTAATCTCTGATGCTTTCACAGCATACGTTTTCACTCTGACAACTCCTTCCATACTTACCGCCCTAGAGCCGGCTACTGATCGCCAACGGATGGCCCGGGGCGTTCGCCCGTGTCGTAATGCACCTGCCAAAGACATAACCCACATGCGGGCGCCGGCGGCGCCGCCCGGCTGATCTCGCGCGAAGCGAGAATCTCAGCGAACCCTTCCACGCTCAACATGCCGCCGCCCACCGCCAGAAGCGTTCCCACTACCCGCCTAACCATCCCACGTAGAAAAGCATTAGCCTCGATCTCGAATTGCGCGACGTCGGCTTGGCAGGCCCCCCACAGCGGGTATGCCTCGCCAACTCTACGCCACACCGCCTTTTGTACCTGGCGGATCGTCGCGCCCCGTTCGTTGAACGCCTGCCCGAAAGCGGCTACATCACGCTCGCCCACCAAGAGGGCTGCGGCGCAGTTCATCGCCTCGATGTCCGGAGGCGAGGCCACATAGTAGGCATAGCGATCCAATAAGGGCGACCGAACGCAACTGCTATAGACGTGGTAAAGATAGACGCGGCTGGCGGCGCTGTAACGCGCATGAAAGCGTTCATCGGCCGTCGCCAGCTCGCGCACCGCGATGTCGCGAGGCAAGAGCGCGTTCAACGCCCGTTGTAGGTCATCGCAACCGCGAGACCAGGTCGTCCTAAAGCTGATGACTTGGCCGCGAGCGTGCACTCCCGCATCGGTGCGCCCGGCCCCGTGAACCCGCACGGGTTCCTGCGTGATCTGTTGTAAAACTCGCTCCAGCTCTCCCTGGATGGTAGCGCGCCTCGCTTGGATCTGAAAACCGCCGTAAGCCGAGCCATCGTATTCAACGACGGCCCGATAGTTGGGCGCTGCCGGGCGATCCGCGTGCTCTTTCACCAGAGACGCTCAGCAATCCACAGAACCTACGAGACCAACTCGATCATCACCATCTCGGCCCCATCGCCCACGCGCTGGCCCAACTTGACAATGCGCGTGTACCCGCCGGGGCGTTCCATAAAGCGCGGCGCAATCTCGTCGAACAGTTTCTTGACCACCTGAGGATCGTGCAACATCGCCGCCACCAAGCGGCGCTCGTGCTGGTCGGCCTGGTTGCCATCACGCTTGGCTTTGCCATGCTTGGCAATGGTAACCAGGTGTTCCGCCGTGGAGCGAATCGCCAATGCTTTGGCGTTCGTCGTCTTGATCCGCTCATAGCGGAACAACTCCGTCATCAGGCTCTTACGGAGTGCACCACGTTGGGCTGTATTGCGATTCAGGTGTCGTCCAGCCACACGGTGTCTCATTGCAAACTACCTCTCTCTTTTATCGTACACTTCAAGCCCGGGCGCTTGCGCCCGAAGCCGATCTAGACCAACCCATTTGCAACTAGAGTTCAAGCCGGAAATCCGCCGACAGATATCCTTTTTCCTGCATCCGGCTCACCAACTCATCGAGCGACTTTTGGCCAAAGTTGCGGATGGCCAACATCTCATTCGCGCCCCGCTCCAGGCGTTCGAGAATCTCACCCACGTTCGTGATCCCCGCCCGTTTGAGGCAATTGTAAGCGCGCATAGCGAGGTCGAGATCTTCAACCGGCACATCGTAAAAGCGGCTATCCACCGCCGCACGCTCCACTGCGCCGCCGGCGCCTTCCATCGCCACCTCTTTAAAATCAACAACCGGCGCAAAGTGTTGAACCAATGTCCTAGCAGCGTCGCGCAGCGCCTTTTCGGGCCGAATTGTGCCGTCCGTCCAAATCTCAAGCTTGAGCAGGTCATAGTCGGTGCGCTGCTCAATGCGCGCTGGCTCGACGACGTTAGTGACCTTGACGATGGGACTAAAAATCGCATCCACCGGCACCTGGCCGATGGGGAGCGACTTGCGATCTTCAGCGGGCGAATAGCCGACGCCACGTTCGGCCACTAGCTCGATTTCCAGCTCCGAGTCCAGCGTATCGAGCGTCAGCAGCTTGAGCTCGGGGTTGATGATTTCGACGTCCGACGGGCACTCGATATCGCCCGCCGTGATAACGCTCTTGCCTTTGGCCGAGACGCGCATCCGCACCGGCTCATCCGAGTGACACACCAAGCGCACCTGCTTGAGGTTCAGAATCAAGAGAATCATATCCTCTTTGGCGCCGGGAATCTCGGAAAAGTCGTGCTGCACGCCTGTGACGCGCACTGATGTAATGGCCGCCCCTGCGATCGAGGAAAGCAAAACTCGTCGCAGAGCGATGCCAACTGTCGTTCCAAAACCACGGGCCATCGGCCCAATGGCGTAGCGTCCATAGTTGAGTGTACTTGCTTCACACTCGATTTTCGGCAATACTTGGTGCAGCAAGGGGTACCCTCCTTACTTACTAGCTGCGGCAGCGAGCATTATCGAGAATAGAACTCGACGATGAGCTGCTCCTCCACGGGGACATCAATCTGCTCGCGGGTTGGCACAGCCAACACCGTACCAGTCATCTCAGCCGCATTCAGGCTCAACCAATCTGGGACAGATCGATGCTCGAGAACCTCGCTCAAACCCCGAAAGTACCCGTTCTGCTTGCTGGATTCACGCACACGAAGCACATCACCCGCCTTGACCAGCGCCGAAGGGGCGGTCAATCGGCGGCCATTAACTTCAAAGTGGCCGTGCGAGACCAACTGCCGCGCTTGAGCGCGAGAGTCGGCGAAACCAAAACGATAGACGATATTGTCCACACGTCGCTCAAGGATAGACATCAAGTTAGCGCCTGTCTGTCCTTTGGTGCGCGCTGCGATAGAAAAGTAACGGCGAAATTGGCGCTCCAACACGCCATAGATGCGTCGGGCGCGCTGCTTCTCACGAAGTTGCTGACCATAGTCGGATGTCTTTTGCCGGAACTGGCCGGCCTTGCCATGAGCGCCCGGCGCAAAAGGCCGTCGCTCGATGGCGCATTTGGGCGAAAGACAACGCTCTCCCTTGAGAAAGAGCTTCATCCCTTCGCGCCTACACTGCTTGCAGACTGAATCGGTAAATCGTGCCATCTGACCTCCTCATGTACCGGCCCAAGTTTGCGGCCGGTAGCGGGTTTACGTTGATATTGAGGATGCCTCCATCCCCACGTCTTCCCCGCTGTCCGATTCGCGCGCCATCCCTCGATAGCGCGCATCCTCATCGCTGTGCGACTTTACGCCAGGTGTGCTTGCCCTGAATCTAAGCCATCCTACGCCATGCGGCGCGGGACAGGCTCGCTCCCAGGTACTAGATACGTCGCTTTTTAGGCGGGCGGCAACCGTTGTGAGGCAGCGGCGTCACATCGGTGATGGAACGCACGTGAATGCCTGTAGCCTGAATTTGGCGCAAGGCAGCCTCGCGGCCCGGCCCAGGGCCTTTGACGAACACATCCACTTCGCGCATACCGGTGTCCATCGCCACGCGGCTAGCCGCTTCGGCGGCGCTCTGCGCGGCAAACGGCGTGCTCTTGCGCGACCCCTTAAAGCTCTGGCCGGCGCTGCGCCAACAGACGACGTTGCCCGTCTGGTCGGTAAAGGTGACGATCGTGTTGTTGAACGTCGCTTGGATATAAGCACACCCGTAGGGAACGCTGCGTCGTTCGCGTCGAGCGACCCGCGCCCCTGCTTTTCTTCGACCCATCCTAACCTCCAACTATTACTTCTTGGCCCGAGATCGCTTCTTGCCTGCGACGGTACGACGAGTGCCACGGCGCGTGCGCGCATTGGTGCGCGTCCGCTGGCCGCGCACGGGCAGATTGCGGCGGTGGCGCAGCCCACGATAGCTTCCAATATCCATGAGGCGTTTGATGTTCATCGCGACTTCGCGGCGAAGATCGCCTTCCACCACATACTCGGCGTCAATGACCTCGCGCAACCGCGCAACTTCGGCTTCCGTCAAGTCTTTGCAGCGCGTATCGGGAGAGACGCCTGTCTTGGCCAAGATCTCGTTGCTTCTCGTCCGGCCAATGCCATAGATGTACGTGAGGCCAATCTCGACGCGTTTTTCGTTCGGAATATCCACACCTGCAATACGAGCCATTCCTTTTTATCCTCCTCACTGCCTGAGCGCGCCCTTGGGCTGCGCCCGCAAAGCGCCGACCAGCGCCTCGTTCGTCACTACCCCTGCCGTTGCTTATGTCGCGGGTTCTCGCAAATGATGCGCACAATTCCCTTGCGACGAATGATCTTGCACTTTTCGCAACGCTTCTTGACCGATGGCTTGACCTTCATGATACTACCTCCAAACCCATGCAACTGGAATCTTTTTGCACTTTTGTCAGAATCTCGGCGCCATCACTGGTGATGGCAATGGTATGCTCGTGGTGAGCTGCCAAGCTGCCATCCACAGTGACCACAGTCCATTTATCCGCCAACACCCGGGTGTGATAGTCGCCGAGCGTCAACATCGGCTCTAGCGCCAGCGTCATACCCTCACGAAGCCTGACGCCTTGACCAGCAGGCCCCCAGTTCAGAATCCGGGGCGATTCGTGCATCTGTTGGCCAATGCCATGACCGCCATATTCACGCACAATCTCGAAACCGGCTGCACGCGCCACTTGCTCGATGGCGTGCGACACATCGCCCAACCGCGCGTCAGCCCGCGCGGCGGCGATCCCAGCGTGCAAAGCCGCTTCGGTAACGGCGACCAACCGTTGCGCGTCTGGCGAGATCTCGCCTACGCCCACCGTAATGGCCGCATCTCCCTGATAGCCTTGGTAAATCGCCCCTACATCCAGGCTTACAATATCGCCCGCCGCCAGCTTGCGCGGGCCGGGGATACCGTGGACGATCTGTTCATTGATCGAGGCGCAAATCGTCGCCGGATACCCGTGATAGCCTTTGAACGACGGCGTTCCCCCCAGCTTGCGGATCAGCGCTTCAGCCTCTCGATCCAGCTCTTGAGTGGTAACGCCTGGGACAACGAGCGACCGCAATAGTTCCAGCGTGCGCGCTACGATCTCACCGGCGCGGCGCATCAGCGCCAGCTCTCGTTCAGTTTTGCGTTGAATCGTTGCGATCTTGGTCAAGTGACCTTCTTACCGCGCGACGCTTACTTGATCTTGGCGATAGCCTGCAAGAGGTCGCGCTGCACGGCCTCGATAGACTGGCTGCCATTAATGCGAACCAGCAGCCCCCTGGCGTCATAATGCGCTTCGAGGGGCGAAGTCTGATCCAGATAAACTTGGATGCGGCGACGCTGTGTTTCGGGTGTATCATCGGCGCGCTGCGTCAATGCGCCGCCGCACGCATCGCAGACACCCTTGACCTTTTCTGGACTGTAAAGCGCGTGATAGACCGTTCCGCAGCGGGAACACGTCCACCGACCAGCCAAGCGAGTCAGCAGCTCGTCAAAAGCCACCTGCACGTAAAGCACCGCATCCACCTGCCGCCCCATCTTGGCCAGCACGCCATCCAGAGCCTCAGCCTGGGCCACCGTACGGGGGAAGCCATCGAGGATCACGCCGTTAGCGCAATCAGGCTGCTGCAAACGCTCGGCCACCATGCCAATGGTGATCTCGTCGGGAACCAGCTCGCCCCGATCCATATAAGCCTGGGCCTGAAGGCCCAACGGCGTCCGCTCTTTCATCGCGGTGCGAAACAGCACCCCGCTCGACACCGTAGGGATGTTCAGATGCTTGACCAGTAGCTCGGCCTGCGTGCCTTTGCCCGCGCCAGGCGCACCCAACAAAATGATATCCACCGTCGCCTACCTGACTTTACGGATGAAACCTTCGTAATGGCGCATCAAGAGCTGCGCCTCGAGCTGCTTCATCGTGTCGAGCACTACGCCCACCACGATCAACAGGCCCGTGCTGGTGATAAGCATATCATCAGTGCCCACCACCAAGCGCACCAAGAAGGGCAAGATCGCCACTAGGCCCAAGAACAGGGCGCCAACCAGCGTGATCCGCTTGAGTACGCCATTGAGGTAGTCGGCCGTGTGCGCGCCGGGGCGAATGCCAGGGATAAAACCACCCTGCCGTTGCAGCGTATCGGGCAAGTTCTGCTGGCGAAAGATCATATCGGTGTAAAAATAGGTGAACGCCACAACCAACCCAAAATACAGCAACCAGTAGAACACGCCGCTCGAGCTAAACAGGTTGGAAATCCACACAGCAGCGTTCTTGACCCACTCGACCTGGGCGCCTACAAAATAGCTCGAAATGACGCCCGGCAACATGATAATCGAGACTGCAAAGATCAGCGGGATCATGCCGGCCGAGTTCACCTGGAGCGGGATATGCGTGCTCTGCCCGCCATAGATCTTGGTGCCGCGCACCCGCTTGGCGTATTGCACCGGGATGCGGCGCTGCCCCTCTTGCACCACGACGATGCCCACCATCGTGATAATGGTAATGAGGATAAAGACCAGCACAAACCACGGACTCTGTATCCATAGTTGGCCCAGTTGCTGCGGGATGCCCGCCACGATGCCGCCAAAGATGATGATCGAGAGACCGTTGCCAATGCCCTGATCGTCAATCAACTGGCCCAGCCAGATCGCAAATAGCGTGCCTGCCGTCAGCGTGAGCAGCGTCGCGATGGTAGGCAGCAATGTTTCAGCTCCAAAGCCAAAGTTCGCGATCACCGGCCCGGCGCTGGTGTTGGCTTTAGCAAAAGACATCGTCTGCGCGAAACCCTGCAACGCCGCCAAAGGGATAGTGAGCAAGTGCGTGTACAGGTTGAGCTTTTGCCGACCCGCCTCGCCCTCTTTGGCCAACTGCTCCAGCGGCGGGATGATCGGCTGCAAAAGCTGCAACACAATCTGTGCGGTGATAAAGGGGTAGACCCCCATCGCCATCACGGAAAAGTTGGACATGGCCCCGCCCGAGAACATGTCCAACAAACCCAACAATTGGTTCTGCTTAAAGACCTGTCGGAGCGCCTCCAGGTTCACACCCGGAACCGGAACGTGCGCCGCCAGACGATAGATCACCAGGATCAGCAAGGTGAACAGGATCTTTTTGCGCAGATCCGGCAATTTGAACGCATTCGAGAGAGCTTGCAGCATTGGGTTTCTCCAACTTTCCCAAAGGGTGTACGGAAGGGCGGATCAACCGCTCCCCGTACCTTTGGCTACAGACGGTCAGACAACCTCAGTAACCCCGCCAGCCGCCTCGATCTTGGCCTTGGCGCTCGCCGAAAACTTGTTGGCCTTGACGGTCAGGGCGCACTCAACTGCGCCGTCGCCCAGAATCTTGATGGGCGCGCCAGCCTTTTTCACCAGGCCCACCGCCCACAACAACTCGGGGTCCACCACCGTGCCAGCCTCAAAGCAGTTCAACGCTTCGACGTTGACCACCGCATATTCGACGCGGTTCACATTGTTGAACCCACGCTTCAAGGCAAGCCGGCGCACCAACGGGAGCTGGCCGCCCTCAAAATAGAGCTTGCCGCCGCGACCCGCGCGAGCGCCGCTACCCTTGGTGCCAAAGCCGCCGGTTTTGCCTTGCCCGGCAGCCGGGCCGCGACCACGACGCTTGTGGCGATGTTTTGTGCCTTCCGGTTCGCGCAATTCATGCAGCTTCATGAATTCACCTCTTCGACGTGTACCAAGTGCTGCACTTTGTGCACCATGCCGCGAATGGCGGGGGAATCGTCATGTTCGACAACATCGCCCAACTTGTGCAGGCCCAAAGCGCGCACTGTGCGCTTTTGGCGCCAATCGTAACCGATGGCGCTTTTCACATACTTGATCTTGAGTCTAGTCGCCATAGGTCGCAGTCCTCCAAGGGGTTAACAGGTCTTGGGCGGCCTTGCCGCGCATCTCCGCCTCGGCCTGAATATCGCGAAGCTCCTGAAGGCCCTTGAACGTGGCCATGACGACATTAAAGACATTGGCGCTGCCCAATGATTTGGACAGAATATCCTTGACGCCCGCCGCCTCGACCACCGCGCGCACCCCGCCGCCGGCAATAACGCCCGTGCCTGGCGAAGCGGGCTTGAGCAGGACCTTAGAAGCGCCGAACTTGACCCACACCTCGTGAGGCAAGGTGCGCTGTTCAAACAGCGAGACGTTGACCATATTGCGCTTGGCGCGGTCGGTGCCTTGACGGATCGCCCCAGGGACCTCGCGAGACTTGCCAACGCCGACGCCCACGCGCCCTTTGCCGTCGCCCACTACCACCAGCGCGCGGAAGGCAAAGCGCCGCCCACCTTTGACCACTTTGGCCACGCGGGCGATATGGACTACGCGCTCTTGAAGTTCCTCACCCTCGGCGAACTCGTCCTGATCTCGTTCGCGCTCGCGTTCATTCCCTCTTGCCATGAAACCTCTCCTCGTATATCGCTGCACTGAGCCGGTAGCTTGCCATAGCCTCGTTCAGCCGCCAGCATTCCTCGGGGCAGAGCTTAGAAATCCAACCCCGCTTTGCGGGCCGCATCGGCCAGCGCTTTGACTCGGCCATGATATTTAAAGCCGCCACGATCGAACACCACTTTGGTCACACCGCGCGCCAACGCTCTCTCGGCCAACACCTTGCCTACGACTTGGGCCTCTTCACTTTTTTTCAGGCCGACGCACAAGCCGCGAATCTCTTTATCAAGCGTGGACGCCGAAGCCAAAGTATGCCCCACCGAATCGTCAATAATCTGGGCATAAATATGCTCCAAGCTGCGGAACACACTCAACCGAGGGCGCTCGCCGTTGCCAACAACCGTTTTGCGCACCCGTTCGTGGCGCGCAATGCGCGACTCACGGGCTTGTTTCGGATTAGCCATTATTTGCCTCCCTTGCCGCCAGCCTTACCGGCCTTGCGTCGGACAACTTCGCCAGCGTAGGCAATACCCTTACCCTTGTACGGTTCAGGTTTGCGCGCGGCGCGAACCTGCGCGGCAATTTCACCGACTAATTCTTTGTCATTGCCCTCGACGATAATAGCGGCGCCGCCGCGATCTACCGAGAAGGCGATCCCAGGAACGGGACGAAAGCGCACCGGGTGGCTAAACCCAATCTGCAACACCAAGTCAACCCCTTGCATCTCGGCGCGAAAGCCCACACCCTCGATATTGAGTTGCTTGCGAAAGCCCTGGGTGACGCCCGTTACCATGTTCGCCAACAGGGCGCGCGTCAGTCCGTGCAGCGCACGGTTCTCACGCTCGTCATCGGGGCGCACCACGGTCAACGTGTTATTTTCCAGGTTGATTTTCATATTCGGGTGAAACTCTCTGCAAAGCTCACCACGGGGACCCTTTATCGTGACCCGATTCCCCTCTTGGCGCACTTGGACGCCCTGAGGAATGGAGACGGGCATGCGTCCTATTCTAGACACTCAGCACCTCCCATCATAGCCAGCAACTACCGCCAGCTACCAGACTTTACAGATAATCTCACCACCAACGCCGAGCTGTCGCGCCTTTTTGCCCGAGACAATGCCGCGGGAGGTCGACAGAATCACCGTACCCAAGCCAGACTGCACCCAGGGGATCTCGTCTTTCTTGGTATAGACGCGGCAACCGGGCCGGCTGATGCGCTGTAGGCCGCGCACAATCGGCTCACGCTTTTCGGTGTACTTGAAATACACCTTGAGCATGGGGAACTGCCCATCGCGCAGCGTCTCAAAGCGAGCGATAAAGCCCTCTTCTCGCAGCACTTGTGCGATAGCCTCTTTCATGCGCGAAGCGGGGATCAGCGTAAAACTCTGCTTCACCATCATGGCATTGCGCATCCGCGTCAACATATCAGCAATCGGATCAGTTGTGATCATAGATAACAAACTCTCCTCTTCGAAATCCCTGGGGCGGCAGCTCGAACGAGCGCCTACCAGCCCCCGGCCAAGCCGGGTCTTGTCCAAACCACCTCTGGCCAGAACCAGCGCAACGCTTTACCAGCTCGATTTGGTGATGCCCGGTATCGTGCCTGCCATAGCCAACTCACGGAAACAGATACGGCACAGATGGAACCGGCGCATGTAGCCTCGTGGCCTGCCACAACGGACGCAACGATTACGGACCCGAGTCGGATACTTGCGGCGCGTCTCACGCACGACAATAGATTTCTTGGCCACTAGCACTCCCTCCGAATAATCACTCACATAATCACAGGGCTTGCCCGATCTCTCGTGGGATCTAGGCTCTGGCGAACGGCATGCCGAACAACTCTAGCAAGTATCGCGCCTCTTCGTCAGTTCGAGCCGTGGTGACAAAAGTCACCTCTAGGCCACGCACCTTGTCAATACTGTCATAGTTGATCTCGAGAAAGATCAACTGTTCCTTCAGGCCCAGGGTATAGTTGCCCCGACCATCGAACGATGTCCGCGACACACCCTGAAAGTCGCGCTGACGCGGCAAAGCGATGTTCACCAGCCGGTCAAGGAATGAATACATGCGCTCGCCGCGCAGGGTCGTCTTGGCGCCGATAGGGTTGCCAGCGCGCAGCTTGAAATTCGCAATGGACTTGCGCGCGCGCGTTATCACGGGCTTTTGGCCGGTGATAGCGGTCAGGTCCTTCACGGCCGCTTCAAGGGCTTTGGGGTTCTGCAAAGCTTCACCCAAGCCGATGTTCACCACGACTTTTTCGAGGCGCGGCACTTGCATGACGTTTTTGTAAGCGAAACGCTTGGTCATCGCGGGGACGATCTCGTCCCAATACATATCCTTCAGCCTCGGCATGCTCTTTACTCCTCGGTCCCCTCAGTGCTCGGGTATCGCCTAGTCTATGGTCTCCTCACACTTGCGACAAATACGCGCTTTGCTGCCATCAGGGGCCACCCGATAACCAACGCGCGTAGGTTTGTTGCAATGCGGGCACACCAGGGCGACGTTGGATGCGTTTACAGGGGCTTCGCGCTCAATGATGCCCACTTGAGTCCGCACATTGCCCGTGCGTCGCTGGTGCTTTTTAATGATGTTCACACCTGAAACGACGACTCGCCCTTCTTTCGGAAAGACCGAGTGCACCGTGCCGCGCACCCCCTGGTCGTCGCCGCTGATCACTTCAACGGTATCGCCTTTTTTGATCTTCATCACTAACTCCTCAACCTCATCACACTCGCCGAGCAGAATAGAACTAGAGCACCTCGGGCGAGAGCGAAACGATCTTCATGAAACCACGGTCGCGCAACTCGCGCCCCACAGGCCCGAAAATGCGCGTGCCCCGAGGGTTTTGTTCTGCATCCAAGATCACAGCCGCGTTGTCGTCAAAGCGAATCACCGAGCCATCGGGGCGACTATACTCTTTGGAAGTGCGCACGACCACGGCGCGCACCACTTCCTTTCGTTTGATCGCCCCGCCAGGGGCCGCCTCTTTGACAGAGGCGATAATGATATCGCCTACCGCCGCATACCGGCGCCGGGTGCCGCCCAGCACTTTGATACACATGATCTCGCGGGCACCTGTATTATCGGCTACCTTGAGCCTGGTAAATTCCTGAATCATCTCCCATCACCCCACACTTGACGTATGCGCCCAGCGCCAGTGGAACTGAATAATTCTCGCCCGATTACATTTCTGAGCTGGCGTGTTCGACGATCTCGATCACGCGCCAACGCTTGAGGTGACTCAGCGGACGGGATTCCTCGATGCGCACTAGGTCTCCCTCTTTGCAGGCGCCCTCTTCATCGTGCGCCATGTACTTTTTAGTCGTCCGAACGACCTTGTTGTACAGGCTATGGCGCTGTGTCCTCTGGACCTCAACAACGACCGTTTTTTGCATTTTGTCGCTGACTACGCGACCAATCATCACTCTGCGCGGCATGTTAACGTCCCTCCGCCATCAATTCGCGCTCGTGCAAGATCGTCTTGGCGCGAGCAATATCCCGCCGCACTTGCCCGATGCGGTTTGCATCCGACAACTGTCGCGTCGCCGCCTGGAAGCGGAGATTGAAAAGTTCTTGATACAACTCATCCAACTTGTGGAGCAACTCGCCCTGCTCCATGTTGCGAAGTTCCTGCGCTTTCATGCGACTTCACCTCCGAGGCCTTCACGCCGCACAAACTCGGTTTCCAGCGGGAGCTTTTGAGCTGCCAAACGCAGAGCCTCGCGGGCGGTGGCTTCATCAATACCGGCCACTTCAAAGATGATCCGACCCGGCTTGACCACCGCGACATAGTGATCGAGCGCGCCCTTGCCGCCGCCCATACGGGTCTCGGCTGCTTTTTGGGTCACGGGACGGTCCGGAAAGATGCGAATCCAAAGCTGTCCGCTGCGCTTCATCTGGCGCACCACCGCGCGACGCGCCGCCTCGATCTGGCGGCTAGTAATCCAGCACGGTTCCATCGCTTTGAGCGCGAAATCACCATAGTTCATCTCAAAGCCGCGCGTAGCCGCGCCCTTCATGCGCCCGCGATGCTGAGTACGATGCTTGAGTCTTTTTGGCATCAACATGGTTCACACACTCCTAGGCGTTCTCAGAGGCCTCTGCGACCCCGGGCAGAACTTCGCCATGATACACCCACACTTTGACGCCAATACGACCAAAGGTGGTCAGAGCTTCGGCTTTGGCAAAGTCAATATCAGCGCGAAGCGTGTGCAGAGGCACGCGCCCCTCGCGAACCCACTCGCGCCGCGCCATTTCAGCGCCAGCCAGGCGGCCGCCGCAAGCGATCTTGATGCCTTTGGCCCCAGCGCGAATGGCCCGCACAATGGCCTGGCGCATGGCCCGCTTTTGCGAGACGCGGCGCTCAAGCTGTTCGGCGATGCTCTCGGCGCCAAGGTGCGCGTCGGTGTCGGGGCGGTCCCCTTCCAACCGATCCCAGCGCAAGGTCGTGCCCTCAACGCCGGGCAACTTTTCCAAGTCCTCTTTGAGCGAGTTGATCGCCGCGCCCTTGCGCCCGATGACGACGCCCGGCTTGGCGGTTACGATCGTCACCGCCACTCGCTTGGGGAATCGCTGGATGTCAATGCGCGAAATGCCCGCGCGCCCTAACTGCTTGTGGATCAATGCGCGGATCTTGATGTCCTCGCTCAGCAGGCGCGCATATTCCTCGCCCTCAGCAAACCACTTGGACTCCCAATCTTTTATGATCCCTAGCCTCAAGCCAATTGGCTGAACCTTGCGGCCCAAGATACCCTCCTTCTGCTCGCCGCCCCACACGCGGGGCCAGGCTTATGCCTTCTCGGACAAAATCACAGTAATATGAGCGCTGCGCTTCAACAGGGGCTTGAAACGACCGCGCGCGCCGGGCCGACCGCGCCGAAGCGTTGGCCCTTCATCGGCCATGATCTGCGCCACATACAGCTCGTCGCGCGAAAGGCCGAGGTTCTCTTCGGCGTTCGCCATGGCCGAGGCGACCACTTGAGCCACCGCCTTGGCCGCCGATTTCGGCGTGTAGCGCAGAATCGTCAAAGCCTCATTCACATCGCGCCCACGCACAAGGTCTGCCACTAGGCGCACCTTGTGCGCCGACATCCGGATATACTTGGCTACTGCCCTAACTTCGCTCATCCCTGTCTCCTAACGCACTCATGGGATAGAAGTATCGCTCCTGCGAACGAGGCGCGCTACCGCACAGCCGTCTTGCGCTCTTTGGCCTCGTGCCCACGGAAATATCGCGTCGGGGCGAACTCGCCCAGCTTGTGCCCTACCATGTTTTCGGTGATATAGATGGGGATGTGCCGCCGGCCGTCATGAACCGCGATTGTATGCCCCACCATCTGAGGGAACACCGTTGACGTACGCGACCAGGTCTTGATGACGCGCCGCTCTCCCCGACGATTCATCTCCTCGACCTTTTCCAACAACTTGGGCGCTACGAACGGCCCCTTTTTCAGCGATCTCGACATTCTCGAGCCTCCTACCAGCTAGCCGGTCTTTGCCTACCAGATTTCCAGGGCAGTCGGCTCAGCGGCGCAACGTGCCCTCACTCGACAACGATTACTTGCTGTGACGATGGCGCACAATATACTGTTCAGTGGATTTGTTACGGCGCGTCTTGTAACCCAAAGTCGGCTTGCCCCAAGGAGTCTTGGGACCAGGATGGCCTACCGGCGCCTTGCCCTCGCCGCCGCCATGCGGGTGATCACGCGGCGTCATGGCCGAACCGCGCGTATGCGGCCTGCGCCCCAACCAACGGCTGCGCCCCGCTTTGCCCAGTTTGATGTTACCGTGCTCGACGTTGCCCACTTGGCCGATAGTGGCCATACACTCGAGGCGAACCAAACGCACCTCGCCAGAGGGCAGGCGCAACTGGGCGTAATCGCCCTCTTTGGCCAAGAGCTGAGCCGCCGTGCCAGCAGCGCGCACCATCTGGCCGCCTCGCCCTTTGTATAGCTCAACGTTATGCACCATCGTGCCTAGGGGAACGCGCTCCAATGGCATTGTATTGCCAGGGCGCACTTCGGCGCTAGGCCCTGCCATCAAACGATCATTCACTGCCAGGCCGAGCGGCGCCAGGATGTAGCGCTTTTCGCCATCGGCGTAAACCAGTAAAGCGATGCGCGCCGAGCGGTTCGGGTCGTACTCAATCGCCGCAACCCGCGCCGGGATGTCAATCTTGTCGCGACGGAAATCAATGATGCGATACTGGCGCTTGTGGCCGCCGCCGCGATGCCGCACCGTTACCTTGCCCTGAAAATTGCGCCCCGCCCGTTGCCTGATCGAGCCGAGCAACGCCCGCTCGGGGGTGGACTTGGTAATCTCCGAGAAATCGTACCCCGTCATCCCTCTGCGAGAAGGTGTCGTGGGCTTGTATACCTTGATAGCCATTGACTATTCCTCTCCACTACAAGCGTATACCCAGATGGGATCTGCTGCTAAACCTACACACCTTCAAAGAAGCGGATCGTATCGCCAGGGGCCAACGTGACGATGGCTTTTTTCCAGTCCGCCATAAAGCCCATGTGGCGGCCATATCGGCGCTGCTTGCCCCGAACGTTGATGATGTTCACGTCTTGGACGGTGACATCAAAGATGCGCTCGACAGCCTCACGGACCTGAAGCTTGTTCGCGCGCACGTCCACTTCAAAGGTATAGCGGTGCAATTCATCGGATTGGATATTGCTTTTCTCTGTCAGAATAGGCCGCTTTAGAACTTCATAGTGATGCATCGTGCCGCTCTCCACTTTCTACTGTGCTCTTGCCTGATGGACAAGTTCCACCCTCGCGCCCGACCGTGCGCGTTATTCGGCAACGCTCAGTATGTTCTGAATCATGTCCACCGAAGCACGCGGCATGATGACGTAATCATGCCCCAACAGGTCGCGAATACTCAGGCAATCGGCCCGTCCGGTCTTGACGTATTCGAGGTTGCGCGCCGACATCTCGACGTTATCATCGAACTCGGGCAACAAGATCAGGACGCGAGCCGCGATGCCCAACCGCTGGATGAAAGCGGCCATATCCTTGGTCCGAGGCTGCTCCATCTCGATGCGATCCAGCACTACGAGCTGCGACTCGGCAGCCTTGGCCGATAGCGCCGACCGCAAGGCCAGGCGCCGCATCTTGCGGTTCATCTTTTGGCCATAACCGCGCTGTACGGGACCGAACACCACGCCGCCGCCCTTCCAATGCGGCGCGCGTGTCGTACCTTGGCGGGCGCGCCCGGTGCCCTTTTGGTTCCAGGGCTTGCGGCCGCCGCCGCTGACCTCGCCGCGCGTCTTGACCTTGTGCGTGCCCAAGCGGGCGTTCGCCATCTGGCGAAGAAGGGCCTGATGCATCACGGCAACGTTTGGCTCGATGGCAAATACGTCGTCGCGCAGATCAATTGTATCGACCGTTTCACCGGCCATGTTGCGAACCGGTACTTGCATTGCTATCTCTCCTGCGTTTCGTCTGCTCGACGGGTGCAATCCCCGTCTCCCGCATCCCCTGAACGAGCACGCTACTCGCCAGGTTACTGAATGCTCATCTGGCCTTCACAACCTCGCTTAGAGGTGCAGCGCACGCTTTTTGCGGGCCAACGCTGTCTTGGCGGCCTTGCGAAGGAACAGCAGGCCATTCACTGGCCCAGGAACGGCGCCCTGAACAGCAATCAGGTTGCGCTCCGGATCCACTTTGGCGACAAGCTGGTTCAGAATCGTCGCCTGACGATTGCCCATGTGGCCGGGCGCCCGCAACCCTTTGACAATGTGGCCGGGCGTAGTGCCCGAGCCAATAGCGCCCACTGCGCGAGTGCGATCCGACTGACCGTGGGTTTTGGGGCCGCCGTGAAAATGATGGCGCTTGACGGCGCCAGCAAAACCACGCCCCTTGGAGATGCCAGTGATATCCACCAGTTCCCCTTCTGCAAAGAGGCTAACATCAATCACTTGGCCTAATGTGTACTGATCTACGTCGTCGGTGCGAATCTCACGCAGATGCCGCAATGCGGGCAAATTACCCAAATGACCCTTTTCCGGCTTGTTTAATTGCCGCTTAAAACCAAAGCCGATCTGAATGGCGTTATAGCCATCGGTGGCTACGGTCTTGATCTGCGTCACATAGCATGGCCCCGCCTCGATGACCGTCACGGGCACGACTTCGCCCTTTTCGGTAAAGAGGTGGGTCATTCCAACCTTACGGCCCAACAATCCTTGTTTCTTTGGCATACTCTTCCTCAGAGGGTGCAACTGGCAGCCACTGGCACAACGCGCAGTAGGGCTGCAAGGGTAGCCCCTTTCCCCCTTTGATTGATTTGGAAACCTACAGTTTGATCTCGATGTCCACGCCAGCGGGCAGGTCGAGCCGCATCAGCGTGTCAATCGTCTTGGAGTTCGGGTCCAACACGTCAATGAGCCGGTTGTGCGTTCTGATCTCGAGCTGTTCACGCGAATCGCGGTCAATAAAGCTGGCGCGCGCAACGCAGAACTTTTCGATCTTGGTCGGCAAAGGCACGGGGCCGACAACCGCTGCGCCGGTGCGCTCTGCGGCATCCACGATCTGGCGCGATGACTGATCCAGAACGCGATGATCATACGCCTTGAGTCGAATTCTGATCCGCTGCTGTTTGGCCATACTTACTTGGGAGGAGCGACATCAACAAGCCGACGCGCTCCTTACCCCGCCCTCCTCTTGTTCTTCAATTACTCGATGATCT
>CAZYPJ010000039.1:0-21539 GCA_964649365.1 uncultured Anaerolineales bacterium
CGCGGTTAGAAACCGCGCCTACTGGCTCGCAAAACATCATTTCACACCAAGCGTTGAAGCGGGCTGGCTACGATTGCAAAGCCGACCTTCGTCGGCTCCAGACCAAGCAGAAAGGTATATCCAGCCCGCGAAGACGGGCTTTGTAATCGTGGCCTGCCCGCTTCAGCGGCTGGCGCTCTAGGCGGTACCGAGTCTGTTTTTATCTTTGGATCGCGCCTCTACTCGCCGCGCCAGCTAAAGCTGGGGCAGAACTTGCCCGGCACGGCGCTGTCGCTCCAAATGCCCGGCTCCAAGATCAGGCAGCCGACGCCGTTGTAGAACATGCAATTGGGGCAGGTGTGCAGGTGATAATTGCACACCTTGCAGCGCACATAAGGATCGGGCAGCCCCTCGGGGGCCGATGCGCCGCAATGATGGCAGCGCGGCGCGCCTGGCTTGAACAGATCGCCGAGCGAGAGATCATCGCCAAAGGACCAATTGGTGCTCATGTCGCCGCCTCCGCCGCTGAAACGCTGCGATTAGCATACACTCACTCGGTATGAGAGGCAAGTTTTACCCTTTTTGGAAAACGTGCTATTATATGGGCGTTGCTGATGGAACGTCGTCGCTCCGAAGCCTGTGCAATGCCGCAGAGCTTGACTGGAGGACGGCGTTTTTGTATGGTCAATAGTTGGGATGTGACCGGGGGCGAACGATGGAAACGTTCAATCGCAAAGAGAATCGCATGGAGGGGTTCGAGGAAGAGGCGCTGCAAGAGATCCTATCCGTCGAGCGACAGGCGCAAGGCATCATCCACGACGCCGAGGCCGAGGCCGAACGCCTGGTGATCGCCGCCCGGCAAAAGGCCCGCGATCTGAAAGCGGCGGCGGAAGAAGAGGCGCGCCAACAAGCCGACGCGCTGCGGCGCGAGCGCCTGGCCGAGATCGAAGCCTCGGCGGAGGCGCTGCTACGCCAAGCCGAGCAAGAGGCTCAGGCGTGGAAGACGGCGGCAGAGCCGCGCTTCTCGATGGCGTTGGCGTTCATCCTCGATGCGATCACATTGAGCGAGTAAAATCATGGCGGCTACAGGGCTTGATGCGGTGCGTTATGCGGCGGCGAACGCCCGTCTGCGGGGGCTTTACGCTCGCCTGCTGAGCGCCGACGCTTGGCGCGAGCTGCTCACTGCCCAAGATTTGCCGGCGACGCTCGCCATCCTTCGCGATACCGCCTACAGCGACTTGTTCTCGTCGTCTAGTTCCGGCGAGCTGACTCTAGAGCAGGTGGAGCATCAGCTTTCGGGCCGGGCGGCGGGCAATTGCCGCCGGACGATGGCCTTTGTCTCGGGCGGCGCCCGCGACCTGATCCAGGTCTGGTGGCAGCATTTCGAGCTAGAGAATCTGAAAGCCGTCTTTCGCGGCGTGGATCAGCAATTGGGGCCTGACGCCATCCGCCGGTTCTTGATCCCGCTGGGCGATTATTCGACATTGCCCTGGGAGGCGCTGCTCAACGAGCGCACCATCAGCGGCTTGATCGAACACCTGAGCAACACACACTATATCAACCCATTGCGTAACGCCTACCCGGCCTATCAGCGCGACCGCGCTCTCTTTGCGCTGGAGATCGCCCTGGACATCCGTTACTATCGCGACCTGGCGGCGGCCATCAATCACTTGCCTAGCGCCGAAAGCGAGCAGGCGCGGACGGTGTTGGGCGTCCGCCTCGATATGCTCAACATCTTGTGGTCGTTCCGTTATCGGGTTTATTACAACCTTTCGGTGGAAGAGATCGTCAACTATACCCTGTGGCATACGTTCCACACCGATACCGCCCTGGTGCGCGACATCGCCCTGGGGGCCGACCCGCGCGATATTTTGACGCGCGTCTGGGGCCGGTACGATCTCGATCTGACTCCGTTGGATGGTTGGGGGCCGCGCGACGTCGACGCGGCGCGCTTGATGCCTCAGTTGGAGCTGTTGCTCGAACGCCTGTGGCGGCGGTTGGCTTGGCGACAATTGGCGGGCTATCCCTTCAAGCTCGGCGCCACCTTGAGCTACCTGGTGCTGCAAGAGCTAGAGATACGCGATTTGGTCACCCTGTTGGAAGGCAAAGCGATGGGCTGGAACCTTGAACGGCTCAACCAGTACCTGATTCGCGGCGAGGAGTAAACCATGTTCGTCCCTGCCGAGATGTCGGAAGTGGACATCTTTGTATTCGACAATGACATTGAAGCGGTGGCCCAGACGGTGGCCCACCTGGGCGTCATGCACCTGTTGGATGTCAACACCTTAGGCAAATGGGCCGAGGGAGTAAGCACCGAGTGGGCCGGGCGCGTTAGCGCCTACACCGGCCAAGAGCGGCGCGTGCTCGAGTTGCTCTCCCAATTAGGGATCGAGCCAGCGCCCGCGCCCTACGAGGGCGCCTCGGCGCCCGCCGAGGAACTGGTGGTGATCGAGCAGGAGGTGCAAGAGATCGAGGCCAGCACCCACGACCTGCGCGAGACCGAGGCTGTGGCCCGGCGTGAGCTGGAACGTTTGCAGCTGATGACGCATTCGGTAGAAATCCTGGCCCCGCTGTCGCTCAACTTGTCCGATCTGCGGCAGACCGGCCAGTTGTACACCGTGGCAGGCACCATTCCGGCGGAAAACATCGCCCGCCTGGAGGCCAGCCTATTCCGCATCCCCTATTCCATCATTCCCGTCTATCGCTACCAGAACCGCGTGCTGGTCTTTGCTTTCTGCGCCCAAGAGCACGCGCCGATCCTCGATCGCGCCCTGGAGAGCGCCTTTCTCGACCCGCTGAACCTGCCGGAAGAGTTCACCGGCACAGCGCAGGAAATCCTCGACCAGGTGTCGCAGGCGGCCCGCGAAAAGCAGCAAAAGCTGGACGAGATCGAGGCCAAGCGCCAGGCGCTGGCGCAAGAATTGGCCCCGCGCCTGCTCGATATGCTGGCCCGCATCCGCCGCAACCGCGCGATTTCGGAGGCAATGGCCCACTTTGGCCATCGTGGGCGGGTGTATTTGATCGCCGGATGGGTGCCCAAGGACAAGGTGCAGAGCCTACGCGCCGCCGTGGAGCGCGTGGCCGGCGGGCGCGTGACGTTCGAGGAGAACTCGCCCTACGCCGCCGGCGACAAGCGCGTGCCCACGTTACTGCGGCAGCCGGGGGTGTTTCGCCCCATGCAAGGGCTGGTGGCTACCTATGGCGTGCCCGGCTACCGCGAGATCGACCCCACGCCGCTGGTGGCGGTCACTTTTGTGTTGATGTTCGGCATGATGTTCGGCGACCTGGGCCATGGCCTCTCGCTGGCGGCGGTGGGCGCGGTGCTGCTCTTGCGCCTGATCCCGCAATTCGCCTCCCTGTCCTCGGCCGGCGCCATCTTGCTGGCCTGCGGCCTGTCGTCCAGCGTGTTCGGGCTGCTCTATGGCAGCTTTTTCGGCATGGAGGGCATCATCCCGCACCTCTGGCTCAAGCCGATGGACGACATCCTCACCCTGCTGGGCGCTTCGGTGGCGCTGGGCGTGGTGATCCTCAACATCGGCTTTGGTTGCCGCCTGCTCACCGCCGTGCGTGAAAAAAAGCTCGCCGAGGCTGTTTTCGACAAGAACGGCATCGTGGGGCTGGCGCTCTACTGGGCGTTGCTGAGCGTGGTAATCCTGATGGTATTGGGCAAGCCTGTGCCGGGCTTGATCTTTGACGGCATCGCGGCGCTGGCGCTGATGCTCTTTTTCGCCCAACCGCTGACGAACCTCATCCGGGGCAAGCGCCCCTTGACCCACGGCAACCTGGTCGAGGTCTTGATCGAGGCGTTCTTTGAGCTGTTCGAGGCGTTCATCAGCTATATCAGCAATACCCTTTCATATGTGCGCCTGGGCGCGTTTGCGGTGGCCCACGCCGGTTTGAGCATGGTGGTGTTCCTGCTAGCCGACATGCTGGGCGGCGGCTCGGTGGCTGGGGTGATGCGGCTGCTGGTGATCGTGGTGGGCAACATCGCCATCATCGGCTTTGAGGGGCTGATTGTGGGCATCCAGACGTTGCGTTTGGAATATTACGAGCTGTTCGGCAAGTTTTTCAAGGGCGAGGGCGTGCCGTTCAAGCCGCTCACCTTGTCCGAGATCAAGTAGCGTCGGCGCCCACGAGGGGCGCAGCTACGGCAACATAGGGTTGTGGGCGGCGCCCACGAGGGGCGCAGCTACGGTAGCCTAGCGCCTTGTGCGCGTGATGCGGCGTTTAGCATCCTATACTCGTATCAATAGTTGGAGCCAATGCCATGCGAGGGGCGCGGCTACAGCGATACGGCGACAAATCAATGCACTCATCCTTTGGTGGAAGGAGCATATTCTGATGCACACTCTATTGGTAACGGCTTGGGTCATCGTGGCTATGGGAATCGTCTTGACGTTCGCGGCGCAGCGTTTGCGCCGCACGCGGGCCACGGCGCGGGCCGTGGTGGGTGGACTGCTGGGCGCCAATGGCCTGGCGGTGGCGTTGAGCCTGGGAGTGTTCCTGCTCTCTTTTAGCAACCCCATGCCAGTACTGGCGCAAACGGCGACCGCTGCGCCCGCAGCCAGCGACGGCGCAATGGGCGCGGCCCTGGCGACGGGCCTGGCCTGCATCGGTGCGGGCATCGCGGTGGGCATTGCGGGCGCGGCGGCCATCGGCGGCATCACCGAAAAGCCCGAAATCCTGGGCCGCACGCTGATTTTCGTCGGCCTGGCCGAGGGCATCGCCATCTATGGCCTGATTATCTCGTTCATGATCCTGAACCGATAGCGAGCGGGGGAGACCATGCGCCCGTATGTGATCGGCAACGAGGATTGCGTGCTTGGCTTTTCGCTGGTGAGCGTGGACGGCGAGGTGGCGCGCGGCCCTCAAGATTTGGCGGCGGCGCTCGACCATTGCCTGGCCGACAAGACCATCGGCCTGCTGTTCATCACGGCGGATGTGGCTTGTTGGGCGCGCGAGCGCATTGACGCGCTCAAGGTCAACAGCCTGACGCCGTTGGTGGTCGAGGTCCCCGGCGCGCAGCCGGGCGCGACCTATACCTCGCTTCAGGATTTCGTGCAACACGCAGTGGGGATTCGTCTCGGAGGTTAGGGTTTATGGCAACGATCATCGGCAGCGGCCTGGAAAGCTACCTGCACCGGCAAGCGCGCGAGCAGGCGCTCAATATCATCGCCGAGGCCAGGGAGAAGGCGGCGCAAATCACCCGCCAGGCCCAGAAGGAGGCGCAGGCGCTCAAACGCGACAGCCAAGAGAGCGCCGCTCGCGCCATCGAGGAGCGGCGTCGCCAGGCGTTGGCCAAGGCGCAGCTCAAGGCCAAGCAGGCGGCGGTGCGCTGCCAGGAAGAGATGATGGAACGGCTATGGGCCGAGGCCGAGGCCAACCTGCGCGCCGAACGCGACGCCGCGTCGCGCCTGGCCATCCTGGAGCGCCTGATCCTCGACGCCGCCGCGCAGCTCGGCGGGGGACAGCTAACAGCTCAGGTCAGCCAGGCCGATCAGTCGCTGCTGGCGGGGGCGTTGCCCCGCGTGCAAGCCGCGCTGCAAGCGGCTTATCCGGGGGCCAGCCTGGAACTGGCTGCCTCGCCCGCCCCCATCTGGGGTGGGGTCATCGTGCGGCGCAGCGACACGAATCAGCTTGTGGATAATTCCTACGAAGAGCGGTTGGCTCTGGCCAAACGCACCCTGCGCGACGCGGCCTATCAGCTGCTGCTCGCGCCGGATGCAGCCGAGCGCCGTTAGCGGTGGATATCAGCGGGGGGTAACGCACGTGGAACCAGTTGGGCAAATCACCTGGATCAGCGGCCCGGTGGTGAGGGCCACAACAGCGCGCCCTATTCGGATGCTCGAACAGGTGGAAGTGGGCCGCGACCATTTGGTGGGCGAGGTCATCGGCTTGCGCGGCGATACGGCCATCGTCCAGGTGTACGAGGAGACCGCCGGCGTCAAACCGGGCGACCCCATTTATGGCATGGGTATGCCGTTGAGCGTGGAGCTAGGTCCTGGCTTGATCGGCGGCATCTATGACGGCATCCAGCGCCCGTTGGAAGTGTTGGCGGCGCGCTCGGGCGATTTCATCCAGCGCGGCATCGCGGCGCCGGCGCTGGATCGCGCTCGGCGCTGGGGGCTGACGCCGATGGCCAAACCGGGCGACGTGGTGCGCGGCGGTGAAATCCTGGGCGCGGTGACGGAGACGGCGCTGGTGGAGCACCGCATCATGGTTCCGCCCGACATCGCCGGAACGCTGACTTGGGTAGCGCCGGCAGGCGAATACACCGTGGACGAGCCGATTGCGCGCCTGCGCACGGCGCGCGGCGACGAGCGCGAGCTGACCATGCGCCAACGTTGGGCCGTGCGCACGCCCCGGCCCGCCTCGGCCCGGTTGACCCCCAGCGTGCCTTTGATTACGGGCCAGCGCGTGGTAGATACCTTGTTCCCCATCGCCAAAGGCGGCACGGCGGCGGTTCCGGGCGGCTTTGGCGCAGGCAAGACGGTGTTGCAGCAAGCCCTGGCCAAATGGTCCGACGCCGATATTGTGATCTATATCGGTTGCGGCGAGCGCGGCAACGAGATGACCGACGTGCTGGTCGAGTTCCCCAAGCTCCAAGACCCCAAGACGGGCCGCTCGCTGATGGAGCGCACCATCCTGGTGGCCAACACCTCCAACATGCCGGTGGCCGCGCGCGAGGCGTCCATATACACAGGGATGACGCTGGCCGAGTACTACCGCGACATGGGATACGACGTGGCGCTGATGGCCGATTCGACTTCGCGCTGGGCCGAGGCGCTGCGCGAGGTCTCGGGCCGCCTGGAAGAGATGCCCGCCGAGGAGGGCTTTCCCGCCTACCTCGCCTCGCGGCTGGCCTCATTCTACGAGCGCGCCGGCCGGGTGACGACGCTGAACGGGCGCGAAGGCTCGGTGACGGTGGTGGGGGCAGTCTCGCCGCCGGGCGGCGATTTCTCCGAGCCGGTGACGCAGCACACCCAGCGATTCATCCGCGCCTTTTGGGCGCTGGATAAAGCGCTGGCGGCGGCGCGCCATTTCCCCTCGGTCAACTGGCTCGATAGCTATAGCGGCTATGTGGGCGATATCACCCCCTGGTGGGGCGAGAACGCCTCGCCCAACTGGGTCAAGCTGCGCCGCGAGATGATCGAGATCCTCCAGCAAGAGGCGCAACTCCAAGAGATCGTCAAGCTGGTCGGCCCCGACGCCCTGCCCGATTCGCAACGCTTCACGCTGTTCGTGGGCCGTATGATGAAGGAAGCTTTTTTGCAGCAGAACGCAATGGATCCCATAGACGCCTATTCGACGCCCGCTAAGCAGGTGGCGCTGCTCGAGATGCTCTCGCACTTGCATAAGCGTGGTGCACAGATCATCGAAAAGGGCGCGCCGGTGGGGCGCATCCAGAACGAGGTCCCCGTCTGGCCGCGCCTGATCCGCGCCAGGGCCTCGGTAGCCAACAATGACCTGGGGGCGCTGGATGGCCTGCGGGCGCAGATGGATGAGGCGCTCGACCGCATCGAGGCCGATTACGATGTGGCGGCCAGCGCCGAGATAGGAGCGGCGAATGAGCGATAGCGACAGGATGAGCGAGACCAACCGGCAAACAGCCCAGCCCAGGCTGCGCACCAAGCAATACGAAGGGTTGGGCGAGATTTATGGCCCTATCGTGGTCGTCGAGGGCGTCAA
Organism: uncultured Anaerolineales bacterium; assembly: GCA_964649365.1. Classification (GTDB taxonomy): domain Bacteria; phylum Chloroflexota; class Anaerolineae; order UBA1429; family UBA1429; genus CAZYPJ01. Next base: position 7,669 of record CAZYPJ010000039.1, read on the forward strand.
CGATGTAGCCTACGACGAGGCGGTGGATGTGATCTTGCCCGACGGCGGCTTGCGTCGCGGGCGCGTGCTGCGCGCCAGCGAAAAGAATGTGGTGGTCGAGGTGTGGGGCGGCACGGCGGGCCTGGAACGAGCGGCCACGCGCGTGCGCTTTGCGGGCGAGTCGTTACAGATACCGGTGGCCGCCGACATGCTGGGCCGGGTCTTCAACGGCCTGGGCGAACCGCTCGATGGCATCGCGCCGCCCGTCGCCGAGGCGAGGCGCGACGTGAACGGCGCGCCGATCAACCCCACCCGTCGCGAATACCCGCGCGACCTGATCGTGACGGGCATCTCGGCCATTGACGCCATGAACACGCTCATTCGCGGACAAAAGCTGCCCATCTTTTCGGCCAGCGGCCTGCCGCACAACGAGCTGGCCGCGCAGATCGCCCGCCAGGCGCATCTATCCGGCTCGGACGAAGAGTTCGCCGTCATTTTTGTGGCGATGGGCGTCAAGCACGATGACGCCGAGTTCTTCCGCCAGAGTTTCGACGAGAGCGGCGCGCTCAGCAGCACGGCCATGTTCCTCAACCTGGCCGACGACCCTCCGATGGAGCGCATCATCGCGCCGCGCGTGGCGCTGACCCTGGCCGAGTTTCTGGCTTACGAGCGCGATATGCACGTGTTGGTCATCATGACCGATATGACCAACTATGGCGAGGCGTTGCGCGAGCTGGCCAGCCAGCGCGGCGAGGTTCCCAGCCGCAAAGGCTACCCGGGCTACCTCTATAGCGACTTGGCCTCGCTCTACGAGCGCACCGGCACGCTGCGGGGGCATAAAGGTTCTATCACCCAGGTGCCGATCTTGACCATGCCCAGCGACGACATCAACCACCCCATCCCCGATCTGACGGGCTATATCACCGAGGGGCAGATCGTGCTCAGCCGCGAGCTGTTCCGCCACGGCGTTTATCCCTGTATCAATGTGCTGCCGTCGCTGTCGCGCTTGATGAAAGACGGCATCGGCGAGGGCTATACCCGCGCCGACCATCCGGGCATCGCCAACCAGCTCTACGCCGCCTACGCCCACGTCCAAGAGGTGCGTTCGCTGGCCGCCGTCATCGGCGACGAGGAACTGAGCGACGTGGATAAACGCTACCTGGCCCTGGGCGAGGCGTTCGAGCGGCGCTTTGTGGCCCAGGGGCGCAACGAGGCGCGTTCGATTGAGGCGACGCTCGACCTGGGCTGGGCGGTGGCGAGCCTGCTGCCGCCAGAGGAGCTTACCCGCGTCAGCGAGGCCGAGATCGCCGCCCACTATGTCGCATCCACGGAAGCGCGAGGCTAGACATGGCACGGTTAAAGCTGTCGCCCACCCGCAGCAACCTGCTTTCGGTCAAGCAGCGCCTGGCGCTGGCCCGCGAAGGCCACCAGTTGCTGCAACGCAAGCGCGACGTGCTCATCATGGAGATTCTGCGCTTGATCAGCGACGCCGAGCGCATCCAGCGGCAAGTGGAAGAACAATTCCGGGGCGCTTACGCCGCTATGCAGAACGCGCGCGCGGCGATGGGCACCGAGCGGGTGCGCCGCATCGCCCTTTCGCGCACCCACGAGCTAGATGTGCGCATCACTCCGCGCAGCGTGATGGGCGTAGTAGTGCCCTCGGTGCGCTACCAGGCGCCGGAAAAGACGCTGTTCTATGGCTTTGGCGATACCAGCGTGGTGCTCGACCAGGTGCAGCAGGAATGGACCGGCGTGCTGGCGCTGATGGGCAAACAGGCCGAGACCGTCACCACCGTCTGGCGCTTGGCGCTGGAATTGCGCCGCACCCAGCGCCGCGTCAACGCGCTGGAAAACATCTTTATCCCCTCGTATGAAGAGACGTTGGCCTATATCCAGGATACGCTGGACGAAAAAGACCGCGAAGAGCTATTCCGCATGAAGCGCGCCCAATCGCGCCTGGCGGCGGAGGGGGAATAGGGCGCGGCTCGCAGCGCCCATCTTGCCTTACTGCCTCAGCCCCTGGCGTTACTGCCAAGCGCCATAATCTGCTATAATGCCCCTATCATGCTCCAGGGAGCGTCACAGGCCATGTGGATCCGCACCGTCGCCGCCATGCGCTATCTCACGCCGTTGCGCGAGGGCGGCTCGCTGCCCGCCATCGTAAAGGAGTAGCCCCTTGCTGGATCGTTACCTAGCCAAGTTCGAGCGCATGATAGACGACGCCCATTACGTCCGCATCGCCCAAGCCTACCGGCGCGTCTTTGCTTGGGAAGAGCTGGACGAGCCGCCCTATGTCTGGGCCGACCTGCCCCCCGTGGCCGACGAGGATTGGCCCGATTTCCCCTACAACGATGCCTTTGTGGACAAGGAAAAGATGCTGCTCTCGCAACTGCGCGGGCCATTCCTGCACTATCAGAGCGGCGACTATCACCCGTTGGCCATCCGCGCCCATTACGGCACGGTGATCTTGCCCAGCATTTTCGGCGCGCGCTACCAGCTCACCGAGACCTCGCTCCCCTGGGCGCATCACCTGCCCGACCGCGCCGCTATCCGCAGGCTGATAGACGCCGACCTCCCCGACCCCAACGCTGGCCTGGGCGCGGCCTGCTTCGAGACGGCGGCCTACTATCGCGAGCAATTGGCCCCTTACCCCAAGCTCTCGCGCCAGACGATCATCTATCATCCCGATTTACAAGGGCCGTTCGACGTGGCGCACCTGCTGTGGGGGCCGGACATCTTCCTGGCGCTCTACGATTGCCCTGAGATGGTGCACGAGCTGCTCGACCTCGTCACGCGCACGTATATCGCATGGCTGGCGCGCTGGAAGGCGTTCGTGGGCGAGGGCAACGAGTGGACGGCGCACTGGGCGCTGCTGATGCGCGGCGGCGCGATGATCCGCGACGATACGCCGGTGATGCTCTCGCGGGCGCAGTACGACGAATTCGTCAAGCCCTACGACCAGCGCATTTTGGATGCGTTCGGCGGTTGCGTTCACTTTTGCGGGCGCGGAGATCAGTTCGTCCCGTCGCTGGCGACTAGCCGCAACCTCTACGGCGTCAACTCGTCGCAGCCCGATTGGAACGACATGGCGCTGCTCTGGCGCGTCACGCGCGAACATCGCTTGGTGCTGCTCGACCTACAAGCAGCCTATGCCCCTGCCGGCGCCAACCAGGGCGTGACGCTGCGGCGAACGTGGCAGCCCGCGTCGTAGCTGCGCCATCGCGAATGCCGCGCCGCCATCCGCTGTAGTCGCGCCCCTCGTGGGCGCTGCCAACGACCACAGCGCCGCGTCACACGTAGTCGCGCCCCTCGTGGGCGCTGCGGCGTCTGTCGTATCAAACCTGTATTCACCAACATAAGGAGGCATTTCGATGAAATACGTTCGTCTAGGCGGCACGAACCTGACCGTCTCCGAGTTTTGCCTGGGCACGATGATGTTCGGCGGCAAGACCGCGCCGGAGGAGGGAATCCGCATCATCCGACGGGCGGTGGAATCCGGCGTCAATTTTGTGGATACCGCCGATGTGTATAACGCCGGCCAGACCGAGATCATCGTAGGGCAGGCGTTGCAGGGCATCCGCGACCAGGTGGTGCTGGCCAGCAAGGGCGCCATGCGCATGGGCCAGGGGCCGAACGACATCGGCCTGTCGCGGTATCACATCGTGCGCGCCGTGGAGGCCAGCCTGAAGCGGCTCAACACCGACCGCATTGATCTCTACTATATCCACTGGCCGTTCGAGGCCATGAACCTGGAGGAGACGCTGCGCGCCCTCGACGACCTGGTGCGCCAGGGCAAGATCCTCTACCCGGCCTGCTCCAACTTTCCAGCTTGGGTGCTATGCCGGGCGCTGTGGATCGCCGACGTGAACAAATACGCCCCCATCGTGTGCGGCCAATACCCCTACAACCTGATCGAGCGCGGCCTGGAGGTTGAGATACTGCCGCTGGTCAAAGCAATGAAAGTGGGCGTCGCCATCTATCGGCCATTGGCGGCGGGGGCGCTGACGGGCAAGTATTTGGATCAGATCCCCAACGATTCGCGCGGGGTGAGCGACGACCGGCTCGACCCGTGGACGCAACGCTACGCCGAGGGCATTCGCAAGCTGGTCGCCTTCGCCGCCGCGCGCGGCTACACCGCCGCCGACGCGGCCACCGCCTGGGTGCGCAGCCACCCGGCAGTCACGTCGCCTATCGTGGGCATCAGCCGCATCGAACAACTGGAGGAAAACCTGAAGGGGTTCGAGTGGGATATGACCGCCGCAGAGCGCGACGAGATCACGGCGTTCTTCCCCACCGAAGTATGGGAAGAGGCGGGCGGAAACTTTCCGAAGTGGCGACGGTCGTACAACATCGCCTAGCGGCGCGACACGCAGCGGAGCAAGGACGTAGCATAAGGGGACGCAGATGAACGCGGAAAACGCGGATTAAGTAGATTGTGCGGGAATCCGCGCCGATCTGCGTTTATCCGCGTCCCCCTTTGGTCGCGCTCTATGACGCTGCGCCGTTTGTCTCCCCGGCCCCGTTGGCCGCGCTGGGGGGTTCTTGGCCATCCCGCTCGTGCTCTTCGAACGCCACTTCCAGCGCGTGGCGCGAGACCACGCGATAGATATCGGCCAGGCGTTCGAGCAGCGCCGGGTCCTCCGCAAAGGTGGGGTCGCCCAGCATCTTGATGACTTCCATCTCGATCTCGGGCGGGGCCACGTGGAGACGCACCTCTTCGACGCCCGGCCCCATCTGCCAAAAGGCCTCCGGGCGCGCCTCAAAGGGCGACGACTCGTCTTGCGGCTGGAGTTCGGCCCCGGCGGCGTCGGCTGGGGAAGGCCCGGCGGCGCGGTCGGCGTGGCGCTCGCGCAGCGCCGCCATGATCTGCTCGCGGGTGCGCCCGCGCAGCACGAACAAGCCAAAGGGGTCCTCGTCAAAGCGTTCGCCCAAGAGATAGCACACCGCCGCGATGTGCTTGCACGGCTTGACCGGGTCGGGGCAGGTGCATTGCAGCAGCAGGTCGTGGCGCAATTCGGGAAAGAGCGAGACCCCCGCCGATTGAAAGGCGCCCTCCACATCTTGGGGCATCTCGCCGTTGAGGAGCTGCGCCGCATAGAGCGCGCGGCTGGCCAGCGCCTCGATCACCCGGCCCCATTCGGCCTCGCTCAGCGTTTTGACCTCGATCCGCACCCGATAAGGCGTAGCGCGCGTGCCCTGCACGTGCGCCAACACCAAGCCCACTTGGATATCGAGATCCACCACCTGGCCGCGCCGCGCATAAGAGCGCCCGCGCGCCAACCGCGCCGGGTTCACCCACTGCGCAATGGCCTGCACCCAGCGCCCCGCCCACCAGTGTTGGGTGAACGCCCCCGACTGGCTGCGCGCCTTGAGGCCATCGGGCACGGGGATGGGATCGGTCTCCTCCCAGGCCCAGAAATCGCTGTTCGGACTCGGTCGCTTGGTCATCTCGCTCTTCTTTGGCCCTATCCTATTCCGTCTCGACCGCTTCGGTGCGGAGGGTAATCAGGTCGCGCAGCTCGTCGGTGCTCAATTCGGTGAGCCAATCCTCGCCCGCGCCCACCACGCTTTCCGCCAGGGCGCGCTTGCTCTCGATCAAGGCGTCTATCTTTTCCTCCAGCGTGCCCAGGCAGATCATCTTTTGCACCTGCACATCGCGCGTCTGGCCGATGCGAAAGGCGCGGTCGGTGGCCTGGTTCTCCACCGCCGGATTCCACCAACGGTCGTAATGGAACACGTGGTTGGCGCGCATCAGGTTCAACCCTGTTCCACCCGCCTTGAGCGAAAGGACGAACACGCTCGGCGCGTGGGGATCGTCCTGAAAGCGCTCCAACATGCGCTCGCGCTGGTGTTGCGGCGTGCCGCCGTGCAAAAAGAGCACCTCCTGGCCAAAGCGGTGCTGCAAATGGCGCTGCAACAGGTGGCCCATCTGAGCGAACTGGGTGAACACCAGGGCGCGGTCGCCCACGTCGAGCACTTCTTCCAGCATCTCGCACAGGCGGTTGAGCTTGCCCGATCGCCGGCCCATCTCGGAGCCATCGCCCAGGAACAGCGCCGGATGGTTGCACACCTGCTTGAGCCGCGTGAGCATGGCCAGCACCATGCCGCGCCGCTGAATGCCTGTGAACGACTGATCTGGCGACTGCAACACGGTGAGCGCGTCGCGCACCACGGCCTCGTAGAGCGTGGCTTGTTCGCGCGTCAGGTGGCAATAGACCTTGTATTCGAACTTGTCCGGCAAATCCTGGATCACTTTGGGGTCGGTCTTGAGTCGGCGCAAGATAAAGGGGCGCACTAGACGGCGCAGCTTGTCGGAGGCGTCGCGATCCTGGTAGCGTTCGATGGGCAAGGCATAGGCGCGCCTAAAATGCTCCAGCGAGCCGAGGTAGCCGGGGTTGAGAAACGCCATGATGGACCACAGCTCGCTCAAGCGGTTTTCGATGGGCGTGCCGGTGAGCGCGATGCGGCAATCGCCCCCCAACTGGCGCACGGCGCGGGCCTGCTTGGTGAGCGGGTTCTTGATGTTTTGCGCTTCATCCAGAATGATATGGCTCCAACGCACGCGGCTGAGGTCGTCGAGGTCGCGCCGCGCCAGGCCGTAGGTGCTGATGACAAAATCGTGCGCCTGGCTCTGCTCGACGAAATCGGAGCCTTCGGCGCGCCCGCTGCCGTGGTGCACCATAACGCGCAGCGTCGGGGCGAACCGCTCCACCTCGCGGCGCCAGTTGCCCACCACCGAAGTGGGGCAGATGACCAGCGCCGGGCCGACCTGAGGATTCTTTTCGCGCTCGTGCAATAGCAAAGCGATGGTCTGGATAGTCTTGCCCAGACCCATGTCGTCGGCTAGGCACGCGCCCAGGCCCCAACGCCGCAGATAGGCCAGCCAAGAATAGCCGCGAAGCTGGTAGGGGCGCAGCTCGCCCACAAAGCCGCCGGGCGACGGCAAGGTTTGCAGCGCCTCGTCGCCCGCCAGTTCCTTCACCAAGCGTTCCAGCTTGTCGTCCAGGGTCACATCGTGGACGGGCAAGCCCTCGACATCGCTTTCCTCGCCCAAGATCAGCCCCAAAGCGTCGCGCAGCGTCAGCTCGCCCAGCGCCTTTTGCTTTTCCCAGAAGGCGATAGCGGCCTCGACCTGGTCGGGCTGGAGCATCACCCATTGCCCGCGCACCTGCACCAGCGGCATCTTGAGCGCAGCCAGCCGCTCGAACTCTTCGCGAGTGAGGGTCTCTTGCCCCAGGGCCAGCTCCCAATCGTAGGAAACCAGCGAGTTCATCCCCAAGCCGCCTGCCGAGTTGCCGCCATCGGGGGCCATCTGAAAGCGCAACCGTACCTGCAAACGAGCATCGGGGCGGTTCCACCAGGGCGGCACCAACACGCCAAAGCCAGAGCCTTCCAGCAGGCGCGCCGTCTCGCGCAAAAAGGTGAACGCCTCCTCAGGCGAAAGCGTGGCTGCCTCGGGGCATTCCGCTTTCAGGCTGCGCTGGATCGGCGGGCATAGCCGCGCCGCCGCGCCCAGGCCCGAAAGCAACTTTTCCTGTGGGCGGTCGAAGCGGCGGTTGAGATAGCTCAACACGTCGCCACGCTCGCGCCACACCTCGCGGGCCGGCACCAGCAGGCTGGGGTCGTCTTGAGCCTGCAAAAAGTAGCGCAGCGTCCAGTGGGTGGGCGAGGCGCTGCCGCCGTCGTCGGCGATGGTGGGCGGCTCTAGCCGCAGGCACAGCCGGAAGGTCGCGTCGGCCTGCGTGGGGGCGCGATACGTCCAGCCCTGCCAAGCTTGGTAAAAGCGCGTCATCTCGCGCTCTTTGGAGGGCGGTAACGCCACCTGGTTCTGCTCGGCCCACAGCGCCTGCCACCACGATTGCGCCACCGAGTTGGCCGGCCCCCGTTTGGGTTCGGCGCTGACGCCCCACAACCGCGCCTGCGGCGAGAGCCTGGCCCATTCGCGCACCGCGCGATCCATCAACTGCGCCAGGAACGATTCCAGCAGCAGCGTCGGGCGCGAGAAATCGGTCGTCGCCGAACGGGCGCGCTCGCGGAACACCGCTCGGCACGCCGGCGGCATCCCCTGCGCCAACCGATCAAAGCGCAAACTATCCTCGGCGGCGTCGAGCACGGGCAGCCAGACGGCGCAAGCGCCCCCTTCGCCCAAACGCATCCCTGGCAGAAAGCGTTCCCGCGCCAATAGTTCTAACCCGAACTTGGCCGCCAGACCCCAGTAGCGCAAATCTACGCCCAGGCGGTGCTGCGCCTCTTGAGAGTGGTTCATCAGCGGCAAGGCGGCGAGCACATCCAGCATCTGCAAAATAGGAATGCCGATCCCTTCGATGCGCCATAAACGGAATTGCGGCGGGGCGTCGTCGGGTTCCTGGTCGTCGGCCAGCCAGCGCGGCATCAAGGGGAATTGGGCCGTAGAGGGCAGCAGCGCCACGCGCGTCAACCGTTCGGCTCGCCGCCAATCGGTATCGGGCACATAGACGGCGAGCAGGGCGGCGATCTCGATGGTGGTGGCGGCGTAGGGGTGACGTTGCACCTGCTGGGCCGATCCTCGGGGTTGATCGGGCCGGGCGGCGCGTTCGGCCCAGACGAAAAAGAGATCGTCGGCCACGCCTTCGGGAGATACAATCCATGTGCCGTGCAAAATCGCTTTCATGCAGGCCCTCGGCCACAAGACATGTGTCAAGTTGACCTGATATTATATGCTATTTGGCCCATTTCGTCCAACGCACGCCTTCATCCCCAAGGGCTTGTTTTGCCTCTGGTGGGGCGCCGTGCTAAGATAGCCCGAGATCACCCTCATCTAGGATGTGCATGAACGATTATCTCGATGATCGAATACTGAGTATAAATAGTAGTTTGAACATCCCGCTCGATGAATTGCGCTTTCGCTTTGCGCGCGCCAGCGGGCCGGGCGGGCAGAACGTCAATCGCACGTCGAGCCGCGTGGAGTTGCTGTTCGACGTGAACGCCTCGCCCAGCCTGAGCGATGAGCAGCGCGCGCTCATCTTGCAGCGGCTGCCCCAATACATTGATGGCCAGGGCCTCTTGCGCCTCATTTCCAGCGAAACGCCCAGCCAATGGCGCAACCGGCAGGAGGTGATCGCGCGGTTTTGCGCGCTGCTGGCGCAGAGCTTGCGCGTGCAGCGCCGCCGGGTCGCCACCCATCCTTCGCGCGCCGCCCGCGAGCGGCGGCTGGCGCTCAAACGCGCCCACAGCCAGCGCAAGGCCGGGCGCGGGCGCATCTCGCCTTACTCGTCGGATGACGAGTAGGGGCATGGCATGTCATACCCTTGGGAGGGCGCGACAATGGGTTTTCGCGAATAGCCCGGTATGCCTAGAGCCGCCAGCCGCTGAAGCGGCTGGCGCTCCAGCGTACCACGATCTTTTGCGAAGCTCCATACGCCCCTACGAGCGACACCCTCTTGCAATCCTTCCTCCCACGTCATGCCGCGTTTGTTGATGCGGCCCTCTTGCGTGTATAATCGGCGCCATACCGACCAGGAAAGAGACCAATGGCCATTCTGGTAGCGTTCGCCAGCCTGCCCTTTGGGTTACGCAGCGGGGCGTATGACATCGCGACGGCGACTGAGACGGTCACTGTCCACGTCACCGGTCGGCAATACAACCCTTTTATCACCATCACCTCGCGCCCCGAGCTGGCGCAATCCATCCCCGCCGACGGGCAAGCCGAGGGTTTTACTTCCTATACGTGGTACGACCACCCCTTTGTGCTGCGCGTGCTGTTTGGCCGCAACGTGGCCTCGCTGGGGTCCATCAACTCCTGCGCCACCATCGTGCGCCACCTGGCCGACGGACTGGATTTCGAGTACGAACCCTCCGTCGCGCCGCTGCGCGAACAGTTCTCGCAGGTCGCGCTGGAGGCGCTCAACCGCTTGATCGCGGCGGTGCGTCACAAAGCGCGCCTATACCATGTGTTCGACCTGCGCCGCGATGACATTGATATCACCGTGCGCAGCGAAGCGGGGGCGATCTTGGGCGACGACCCGCTGCATTCGGAGCTAGCCAAAGAGGAAGAAGCGCAGAGCGAGCGGTTCGATTTGGCGCACGAGACCAGCCAGTGGTATCAGGATCTCGGCGTCACCCTAGCGCGCCAGGAGGCGCTAAGCTTGGCCGACGATTTGCTGATCGAGGCCGAGCGCGCATTGGCGCAGCGTTTTCCCCGCCAGGCCATCGCCACGTGCCACACGGCCATCGAGACGGCGGCCTCGGCCTTGTTGACCAAAGGGATGATCCGGCGGGCCATGCCCGACCGCGAGATAGACGAGCTGCTCTCGACCAAGAGCCTCACCTCCAAGCTCGATAGCCTGCTGCGTGTTTATACCGGCTTTAGCCTAAAGCACGACAATCACCCTCTTTGGAAGTCGTTCGCGCAGCTCAACGATCTACGCAACGACATCGTCCATCGCGGCAAGCCCCCCACCGTCCAAGATGCAGCCTTTACCATCCAGGTCACGCGCGACCTGCTGCGCTGGCTCGACATCGTGCGCTTGAGGAACAAGTAGATGCGAACAGTTGCTATCCCCCGCATATTTGACGACAAAGGGCCTTGTCGCTATAATCCCTCTGTCATATAAAGCTCATGTAGGCCCTTGCCGTGGAGCACTAGCCCGTACAGATGGGGCGCTGGTGTCCGCGTCCCAGGCTGCGCCTGCATAAAGTACGTGGAGGAACGATAAGCGATGGCGAATCTGATTAATCTCACGGCGCAGCCGCGGGACCTGAACGTAAAGGCCGGTACGCTGCGGCGCGCTCAATTGGTCCCTGGCGTGATGTACGGGCGCGATTTCGCCCCGAAAGCCTTGCAGTTCGAGTATCTGCCGCTGCATCGCGCAGTCATCAAGGCAAGCACCAGCCAATTGATCTCTTTGGCGGTAGAGGGCGAGGCCGAACCGCACAAGGTGTTGGTTCGTGAAGTGCAACACGATGCGATTACGGGCCGGATTATCCACATTGACCTTTACCGTACTCAGGCCTGCGTGGCGATCCGCAGCGAGGTGCCCATCGTGCAGCGCGGGCAGCTCCGCGAGGGTCTGCGCAACTTTATGGTGGCCCAATTGATCCCGACGCTTGAGATCGAGTGCACGCCCGAGAACATGCCTGCCGCGGTTGAAGTGGATCTTGGCGCACTAGAGGGATTGCATTCGCATATCTCAGTCAGCGATCTGAACATCCCCGAAGGCGTGACGGTGCTCACCCCAATGAACGCCGATGTGTTGCGCCTGGTTGTGCCGCACGGCCCGGCCGCTGAGGAAGAAGCTGCCGCCGCTGCTCCTGCCGCAGCCGGCGCCGAAGCGCCCAAAGCAGCTTCCTGATTCCGCCAGGCCTTTGGCTCACAGCAATAGAAAAGCCAGGCCCAAAGTATGGGCCTGGCTTTTGTTCTATGCCGTTCGAGCTTTTGCTGATCTCAGCTCGTCGTTATTCGCGGTCTCTCATGCCGCCTGGGCGGGGCGACCGAGGGGGACGGGGATTGGCTTCGGCGACCTTGATGGTGCGCCCATCCACCTGCGTCCCGTTGAACTGCGCAATGGCCGCCGCAGCGTCTTCATCCTCCTCCATTTCCACAAAGCCAAAACCCTTGGATCGGCCCGTTTCGCGATCGGTAATGATCGCGGCATTGGTGACCGGCCCTACCTGGGAGAACACCTCGCCCAGCTCCTCCGCCGACATCCGGTAGGACAGATTACCCACGTACAGTCTCTTCCCCATGTTTCCGTCTCCTCTTGGTTGCCTGCTGCGTCATAGCAGCCCGAACAGATTTTTGGCATCTGGCCCAGAGCCGGCTCTCTGACCTGAAAAAGAGCCTACGGCCAGCACTACCCAAAGAAATGCTGGGATGGAACGATATTGCTTTCATCACCCCGAACCACTCGCCAAGAGCATCAGGGAAGAGAAAGACGAACCAGAAGCATTACTCCGCGTTTTGGGCTTGCGAAGAACCGCTAAACTCCTGCCGATCCACCCATCACGCCTGTATTGTAACACCATTTCTGTAAGCCGTCAATGGTTTGCGAAACATAATTCTAAGGATGTAAAGAAAACAGACGCCGCATCACGCGCACAAGGCGCTAGGCTACCATAGTCGCGCCCCTTGTGGGCGCCGGGGCGTCCAGAAAATCATACTTGGATCAGTAACCGCTCAACGGCTGGGCGTAAAACCGTGGCTTGCTCGCGGCCAAGATGCTATGCTACAATGGCCAGGCTGTGAACGACCGGAGGGGAAAGGGATGTCATGAAGAACGCCAAGCTGAGAACCTGGCTCGCGTTGGGAGCGGCGGGGCTGGGCGGAGTGATCTTACCGCGTCTGATCTGGTTTCGGTCCGAGCCGCTCCCGAAAGATTGCGCGTTGCGTTCGATGAATCAGCGCGGCGGCGATGCGCTGGCGCTGGCCCACATCAAGCGCGGCCATCCGCGTTTGGCGATCATCGCGCACGGCTTTATGGATAGCATGAGCCGGCCCGGCATGATGGCCCTGGCCCAGGCGCTAAGTGAGCGATTCGACGTGCTGATGTTCGATTTCCGGGGACATGGGCGCAGCGGGGGACGGTCGAGCCTCAATTTCGGCGAGGCGGCGAGCGACCTGCAAAGCATCATCCGCTATGCGCGCGCCAGCGGTTACGAACGCATCGGCGTGATCGGCTATTCGATGGGGGCAGCGGCGGCGATCATAGCCGCCGCGCAGGGCGCGCCTGTCGAGGCCGTAGCCAGCGTGTGCTGCCCGATGGCGGCGCCGCGCATCGCCGCCTCCCGATCCATCGCCATGCCCACCTGGCCGTGGCGATGGTGGGCGCGGCTGATGGGCGTGCGCATCGCGCCCGCGCTCACGCTCGATTCCTGGCCAATCCGTTATGTCGCCCAAGTGGCGCCCATCCCGCTGCTGGTAGTGCATCACGGGCGCGATGTGTGGGTGCGCCGCGAGGAATCGGAGAGCCTATTCGCTGTCGCCAGGCCGCCCAAACGTTACCTGGAAATCTCCGACGCCTGGCACGCGCGCCCCGAAGGCTCGGCGGCGGAGGTCATTGCCTGGCTGGACGAACAAATGCCGCTTTGAAAGGTAAAGGGTCTTTAGGTCAGCAAGTTTCGCCCGATCTGCGTGGCATGGTAGGTCAGCCACACGCCCCAACCTCTCTCACCATCTCCCACATCGGCAGCCCGATCCCTGGCAGCGTAATCTGGTTGGCCACCCGAAAGCCGAAATGCTCGTACATGCGGACGTTGCGCTCGGTCTCGGTCTCCAGGTAGATCGGTTGTCGGGCCTGCTCGCTCTTGGCGATCAGCGCCCGCAGCAATTGGCCGCCGAACCCCTGTCCTTGGTGGGCCGGGGCCACGCCGATAATCAGTAAATAGAGAAAAGGCCTGTCGCCCATGATGCGCTGACGGTCTCGGCTGAGCGGCGCGAACACCGGCTCCATCTTGCGGGCCGTCGCGGCGCCCATTTTCATCCCCGCGCGCATCGCCCCGCTGAGGAACATTCGCCAGACGGTCATCTCGGCCAGGCGGCCCGGAACCCAGGCGGCGACGCCCTCCAACCGCTCCGAGGGGGCATAGACCTCGCCGTACTTGAGGCAATACAGCACCGGCGTCTCGAACGCGCCCAGGCGGGCCTCGCGGCGGGGTTCGCCCTCGAAAATCGCGTTCCAGACGGGGTCCTCCCGAAAGGCGTCGGCCAGCGCCTCGCCGGCGCGGAGCGCATCCTTCTTTTGCAAGCGGTACAGGGGTTCGGCGTATGCTGGCATAATGGGCCTCTCCTATTGACCGCAAGCGGATTTGTGACCTTTGCGATAATAGGAGTGTAGCGCAGTGGCGGGGCGATGTAAAGCACAGAGGCCATAGCCGCACTACTAGACAAAATAAGCGGTGATTTTGTACACTGCACT
>CAZYPJ010000040.1:0-20966 GCA_964649365.1 uncultured Anaerolineales bacterium
CGAGCGCGATCACCAGCGCTGGCAACAGATGGGCGACGCGAATCCGCTTGACCTCGAGCAAGAGCAGCCCAATCGCCAGGATCATCACGCCGCCAGTAGCAGTCATCTCGGCGATCATGACATCGCTGAGGGCGTTTTGGGCCAAACCCGCCAGCAGAGTCAGACCGCCCTGGTAAATCAAGATCGTCAATACCGAAAACAGCACTCCCATCCCCAGCGACGAGGCAAAAGCCAGCGCCGCAAAGCCATCGAGCAACGACTTGATCGCCAACAGCGAATAGTCGCCCGTCAGCCCGTCCTGGATCGAGCCAAGAATAGTCATCGGCCCCACGCAAAACACCAGGCTGGCTGTCACGAACCCCTCGGTGAAATGCGTCATGCTGCCCGCCGAGGCGCGTTTGGCCACTCTACATCGCAACCACTCGCTGACACGCTCCAGCCCCACGTCAATGCGCCACCATTCGCCCAGGATCGCCCCCACCAAAATGCTGCCCATGACGATGAGGATATTTTTCGTTTCCAGCGTCAGTTGCACGCCAACGATAAGCGTCACCAAACCCAGCCCATGTAGCACCGTCTCGCGCATACGATCGGGCAGGCGATGGCCCAAAAAAGTACCCAGACCGCCTCCCAGCAGAACCGTCCCGATATTCAGCAATGTACCGATCAATGTATTTTCCCCGATCCGAGTAGGATGCAAAAGGGCGGCTCGCCGGCAGCGAGTCGCCCAAAGTCAAAAGCTCAACCCTCAAAGAAAGGCAGTTCTTGCTCGTCGAAATACCACACGCCATTCGTCGCCAGATACTCGTGAGTCTTTTGCAGAAAGGTATAGTGCAAGTTCTCGGCTTTGGCCAGATACTCCCACATGGTCTTGGCCTCTGGTGAAGCAGCCTGGATAGCTTCTTGGAGATAAAGCTCATAGCCGCGCTTTTCGAAATCCATGGCCAATTGCAATGCTTGCGCATCTGTGGCGCCCGCAGGGATCAAACGCTCCACCGCGGATGCTTGTGGGAAGATTTTGGTGGGGTCAACGGAAGCAGCCAGGGCTTGCGCCTCTTTGACCGATACCCACTTGGCGCTGCCTGAAACTGCCGCATACTGGCCGCGGAGAATGTCGAGATGTTTGTTCTCTTCTTCGACCAAGCTCTGGAATACCTTCTTGCCATCTTCTGCCTGGGTATGGGCTATCGCTTCTTGATAGAACTGCTGTCCCCAAATTTCAGTGCTCATGCCGCGACGGAGCACTTCCAATACCTCGTCTTTGTTCATGTCATTTCCTCTCAACTGGTAGATTGGACTAGGCCCAGCCGCCGCCGGCGACCAGTGACTCATAGACGCTCATCAGCAGATTAAAGTGCGTCATCTCGGCGCTGGCCAACCATTGATACATCTGCTTGCCCGCCGCGTCGGTTGTCTCTTTGGCTGCCGCGCGATAGAGGTCATAGCTCTTGATTTCATTCTCCAAGGCTACATGCAGGGCATCTATCTCGCTGGGATTCACCCCGACCTTTTTCTCGACCTCTTGCTGCGCGGGAGGGAACAACTTGGCGTCCAGATCAATTGCTGGAGCAGAAAGGTCAGGCAAAAGCACATATAGTCCATCGCCTTCGATGGCATGCAGTTGTCGCTGAATCATCTCAGCGTGCATTCTCTCGTCATCGGCCAGCGAAAGAAACATCGCTTTGCCGTGCGAATCCAGCGTTTCATCAGCCGCTTTGAGGTAGAACTCGCGTCCTTCCTGCTCGAGTTTGAGCGCCTGGCTGAGAGCTGTTAACGCCTTTTTCTTGTCTGTCATGTAAGGGCCTCCTTATTATTCACGGTATAGAAGCTCTGTCTGATCCTGTCATGTTATAGCCGCAAGATCGCACTGCGTTGCGCATCGCCCCGAATGTAATTAACCGTGACTGCTCGCCCGATTTGGAGCTTGCCGATAAGATACTGCAAGTCAGCGGCGGTGCGGATGGGTTGATCGGCCAACGAGACGATCACATCGCCTACCTTTAGCCCCGCTCGCTCTGCCGCGCCGGATGGCGTCACCTTGCCCACATATGCGCCGCTGGCGCTCTCGCAGCGCCCTTTGGCGGCCATGTCGGCAGCGTCGGCTACGGCGGCCCCCAGCTTGGGGCGATGTATCTGCGCCAGGATGTAGTCCAGTCGCGGGCGATCAAAACCGACAATCGCCTGCCCATCAATCACTGTCACCGGCACGCCTTGCTGCCCCGATACGCGCACCATCTCGGCCGCCGCTGCCGGATCGCGCGCCACATCTACCTCACGAAATGGAATGGCTTGGCGTGAAAGATACTCTTTCACCTGGCGACAATAGGGGCAAGTAGGCGTTGTATAGACAATGACTTCCATTCAGTCCCCCTTCTGAAAAAAGGGCCTCGGCGGTCCGTTGCTAGATAAACTCTTGCAACAGCTGCGCATACTCTTCGACAGGCTTGGGGTGCATCGGTTGATTCACTAGAGGGCCTGCTTTGAGCGCAGTTACTTGTTCCTCATAGGCGGGGCGAGTTTCATCGCGATAGATGATGCCGATAGGAATACGCTCGCCGCCGGGGTATTCCATCGCTTTGGCCAGGGCCGCTGCGCGGTCAGAGGGATCGTGCCTCTCATCTTCGACCTTGTACACATGTTGGCGATACCAATCGTAATCCATCGTGCGGTTAAAGCTGGCGCACACCTGCATCACGTCAATCAGCGCATAACCGCGATGGTTCAGCGCCTCGGCGATCAAATCGGCCAGATGCGCGATGTCGAGGCAAAAACCCCGCGCTACAAACGTCGCCCCTTGTGTAATAGCCAGCGCCAGCGGCATGAGCGGCTTCTCGAAGGCGCCTTCGGGCGAGGTGCGCGTGACGAACCCCAGGCGGCTAGTAGGAGAGTATTGCCCTCTGGTCAAGCCGTACACATGGTTATCTTGCACCACATCCACGATGCCGATATTGCGGCGCACAGTCTGTAAGAAATGGTTGCCGCCCTCGCCATAACCGTCGCCATCGCCATGCACGCAGATCACTTTGAGACCGTGATTGGCCAGCTTTACGCCCGTAGCTACCGCCAGCGTGCGGCCATGTAGGCTGTTGAAACCGGGAATGTGCATATAGGCGGGCATCTTGCTGCCGCAGCCGATGCCTGTCACCATCATCACCTGGTGCGGCTCCAGCCCCGCCTTGACCAAGCCACGCTTCAGAGCGTTCCAGATGCCGTAATCGCCGCAACCTGGGCACCATGTGGGTCGGACGTCGTTGGAGTAATCCTGAACGGTTACCATCTCACCTAACCTCCACATGATCCAGGATATATTCTGCAGTAAAGCTACGCCCGTCGTAGCGCAATAGCTTCTGATCTACCCGGATGTCGCCGTAGGCATGCAACATGAAGGCAAATTGGGCCGTGGCATTACCCTCAACCACCACGATACGTTTGGCGTCGGCCAGCGACTGGCGGGCCGCCTCGGCGGGGAAAGGCCACAAATCCACGAACTGCACCATATTGGCGGCCACACCCTTGGCGTTCAGCGCGTTCATCGCCTCATAGACGGGGCCAAAGCTGGAACCCCAGCTCACCAGCGTCAGTTGCGCTTTTTCCGGCCCATAGCGATAGGGCGAGCGAATATCGGCGCGGGCTGTTTCGAGTTTGCGTAACCGCTTGTTAGCCATCGCCGTAGCGACCTCGGCATCCTCTGTGATCTGGCCATCTTCGAGATGCTCGTCGCTGGTAGTCAAATAGACCGCATTGGGGCCAGAGGCAGGCAATGCCCGCGGCGAGACGCCGTCATCGGTCAAAGCGTAACGTTTGTACTCGGCCAGAGCACCCACTTGCTCGGGGCTTATCAGTTTGCCGCGATCAATGCGGATGGCATCAACGGTGCAATTGTCGAGCGGCGTGGAGAAAAAGCTGTCGGCCAGATAGTGATCCGAAAGCACGATAACCACACATTGGTATTTTTCGGCGATGTTGAATGCTCGCGCGGCTACCTGGAAACACTCCTCGGGCGTGTGTGGCGCCAGGATCACACGGGGGAACTCGCCGTGGCCGGCGTGCATAGCCAGAAACAGATCGGCCTGCGCTGTGCGCGTGGCCATACCCGTAGCCGGGCCGGGCCGCCCGCCAAGAAAAATGACCAATGGCACTTCGCATATCCCCGCTAGGCTAATTCCTTCAGTCATTAGGTCAAAGCCACCGCCTGATGTGGAGACCATCGCCCGCACGCCAGTAAAGGCTGCGCCCACGGCCATGTTCACCGCCGCGATCTCGTCCTCGGCGTGTTTGGCCGCCACTCCCCATTCGGCGTGCGCGGCCATGTATTCGAGAATCGAGGTGGCTGGCGTCATAGGATAAGCTGCCGCGAACTTGCAGCCCCCCATCAGCGCGCCCATCGCGAAAGCATGGTTGCCCGTCAGACACATGCGCGGCGGAGCTTTCTGAGGGATCACTTTCCACGGCACAATGTCGCCGTAGCGCTCCAATACCAGATCGTGCGCAGCCTGCGCCACTCGCCGGTTAGCCTGCGTCACCGCCTCGCCCTTGCGCCCAAAATTATCAGCGATGACGCCCATCATGTATTCCAGATCAAAGCCAGTGAGCGCCGCCGCTACAGCCAGCGCGCCCGTATTGACCATCAGCGCATTGCCCTCGCGCTCGGCGATCTCCACCAGAGGCAGCCGCACCAAACGGATGTCGCGCTCCGCAAGCAACCCTTCATCGAACTTGATCTTGTCATCAATAATGATAGCGCCGCCCGGAACGATCCGCCCGGCGTGGCGCGTAACCGTCTCACCATCCAACGCCAGCAAAATCTCTATCGTTTCTTTAACGGCCCACACCGGCTGATCGCTGGCGCGAATGGTGAAATAGTTGTGTCCGCCGCGGATGCGCGAGTAGTAATCGGGCACGCCGATGACGTGCAGCCCTGCGCGGGTGAGCGCCTTGGCAAAACCGGCGCCGCTCGATTCTAGGCCTTGGCCAGCTTCGCCCCCAATGCGAAAACTCAGATCCGTAACGGGCATTGCGTCCCTCCTTGCGCAGCGCGATACGCTTTTAGCGCAGAGGCGGGGGCTGGCCCCGCCTCTGCGTCATCCCACTATTTCAGCAACATCACCGCTTCGGGGCGCTTGACGCGCAAGGCAAGCGTCTCGAACACCCGAAAACTCTGATCCAACCCAATGTTGCCCGTGTAACTCGTCACTACATCTTGGCCAACGACCAAATCCAGGTTCCACGCCTGCGGGCTGACGACCAGCACTTGATCGTCGGGCATTTGGGCATAGGCGAACACGCCCGCTTTGGCGAGCTTTTCCACCATATCCAACTCGCGCGTCCCCGAACCCGGCTGCAACAGGCTGGCCAGTTCAGCGTATTTTGCCACGCCCAGCACCACAGCATAGGGGCCATCGCAGCCTCTGACCTGCATCTGGGCAATGGCCTTGGCGATGGCCTTGAAGGGACCTCCCACCTGAGACCAGTCGCCCAGCGCGCCTACCGAAGCCGCTTTGGCCAGGCCATTGAGAATCACCAGTTGATCCTCAGCTTTGGCCAGCTCTGTAGCGGCAATCGCCGTCGCGCCCAAGTCCAGCCCAAAGGGGGTTTGCGCGGCCATAGCCATGTGCTTGGCCTTGAGCACGAACTCTTGCTGTAGCTCGGTCAGGGGGATGTATTCAGCTTGGTCCTGGGCTACAAAGGCTCCGTCCTCGACGGCGAAGCCGAATTTGGGGGCCAACTCGACGCCCCAGCCCAGTGGACCAACCAGCGGGATGAACCGCCGCGCCACCAGCACCTTTTTCACCACGGTGACGACCATGTCGTCAATCTTGGCCCATACCTCGGGGCCAAATGGGGCCGCCTCACGCATCAAATAGTCGCTCATGGTTATCCTCCAGCTTGTCTCTCGCACGGGTGCTATTCACGCTCGATCAGGCTGCCCACCGAAGGGATCTCGGGGGGCTTGGGTTGTTTGGATTCCTCGGCTTTGGGTTTAGTATTATGTTCCTCGGCCTCAACTTCTTTCAGGAAATCGCTGAACACAGCGTCGTGATAGATCTCATGGTCGCGGATGCGCGCTATCAGCCCTTTCAGCCCTTCGTCTTCGATCTCGCTGATCTGTTTGGTGTAATTTTGGGTCACTTCGCGCTCGACGGCGATATCGGCCTTCAGGTTTGTTTCGGCATCGTCAGTCAGCACCAACTCGCCATGATTCATATCGGGCGCGCCGCCGCGACCTGTTAGCGCCTCGGCCAGCCAACCCATATGCTGCATCTCGTTAATGGCGATATTCTGCATCTCTTCGGCCAAGTCTTTGCTTTCGGCTTTGAAGCCGTGATACAGATATTGCAGCACCACAGCGTATTCGTGGCGAATGCCTTGATTGAGGATACTCGCTAATCGGCTCGGCGGTTGCCCCTCAGCCGCAGGCGTTTCCGGCAGCTCGGCCTCTGCCTCGGCGGCCAGATCAATGAACGTCTCGTGGTGAGACATCTCATCATGCACGATGCGCGCAAGCAGGCGACGTATTTCGGGATCGTCAATAGCCTCGATATGCGCGCGATATTGGGCGATGCCGCCCTCTTCGAGCGCGACATCTTTACGCAACTGCACCGCCGGCGCGCCGGGGCTGAAATCCACTGTCTCGCGCTCCATGGTCGGGTCGCCGCCTAACTCGGTAATGGCGTCACCCAGCCAATCTAGGTGGCGCATCTCGTCGCGCGCGATGGCCTCTACCTCAAAGGCAATAGGCACTTCGCCCATAGCATAGGCGTGGCTCAGGTATTGGATGATCGCTTGATGCTCACCTTTCATGTCTTCTCGCAATAAAGCAACGATCTCTTCTTTCGTCATGCTCTTCCTCCATTCCACAACCTGACGTCTCACTCGCTACTGCGATCAAGCTCGTGTAGCAGGGGGTTGAGCTTGCGCCAGTTTGGCTAGATCAAAACCATTGCTCAATAGCCTATCGACGTAGGCGGAAACATCGGTCTGCCGGGCAATCAACTGGTTGATGGCGCGCACGCTCGATTTATCGCCCAAAACGATGGCGCCTACTATTCGGCCCGCGCGAATTACAAGTTTCTTGTAAACCCCTGCGATAGACTCGGTCCGCCGCACCTCGATAAAACCGTCGCCTTGGGGATTGACCTCGCCAATCGAGGTCAAGTCAATGCCAGTCACTTGAAGCGTCGTACTGGGGACAATATCCTGATAAAGCGTACTTGTATCGCCCGTTATCTGCGCAGCGGCCACGCGTGCTTGCGCCAGCGCCGCTGGAATGATGCCCCACACGCGTTGGTTGAACTCGGCCACATCGCCCACCGCATAAATGCTGGCGTCGCTGGTGAGCAAGCACTCGTTGACCAGCACACCACGACTGCACGCCAACCCCGCCTGTTGCGCCAGCTCAATATTAGGCCGCACGCCTGCCGACGCTAACACCAAATCAGCGTCAAATGTTCGGCCACTTTTGAGGCGAATGCGCTGGGTCGAGCCATCGGTCTCGATTTGTACACACGAATCGCCGGTGAGAATACGCAGTCCTTTGCCTTCCAGGATGCTCTGCAGCACGCTCGCCCCTTCGGCGTCCAACTGGCGCGGCAATAATCTGGGTTGCATCTCGACGACGGTTACCTCGATATTGTCGCGGGCGCTCAAAGCCGCCGAAGTATCAAGGCCCAAAAGTCCGCCGCCCAACACCACAACTCGCTTGGCTGTTGCAACTCGCTCCAATAGATAGAGGGCGTCTTGCATGGTGCGCAATGCGTACACGCCCAGCTCGCCGCCTGGCAGTGGCGGGATAAAGCTGTGCGCTCCCGTGGCCAGAACAAGCAGATCATACCGATCCACATTGCCGTTCGCGCCAATCACTCGGTGCGCCGTAGGCTCAAGTCGAACGATGCGTTGCCCAAGAGTCATCTGAATATGGCGCTCTTCATACCAACTGGCGGGGTACATGGGTAGTTGCTCGGCGGTCAGCGCGCCTGCTAGTAGGTCAATTAATCGGGGTCGGGGATAGTACAGATAGCGTTCGTCTGTATAGATCACTATCTGCGCTGATGGGTCGCGTTCGGCAATGAACCGCGCCGTGGTCACGCCAGCAACGCCGTTGCCAATGATTACCAGCCTCATCCGTCCCCCTGCCTGCCGGACAAGTATGATGGGACGCCGCTCTGCCGCCCCAAATGAAAAACGGCGACCGTTACGAGCCTGGCAATAACGGTCGCCCCAGATGCGCGCCTGGCCAGGTTCTGTGCGGAATCCTAGCCTTTTTTCTCGAACATATCTTTGCCCGCGCCACACTCGGGGCAGACCCAATCGTCGGGAAGATCCTCAAAAGCAGTGCCTGGAGCGATGCCGCCGTCCGCGTCACCCTTTTCGGGGTCATAAACATAGCCACAGACGAGACATTCCCACTTGGCCATCTCTGGTCTCCTTTACTGTTGGGGTAAGGGATGGAAACGATACCGAACGCTCAGTTGTCCTTGAGCACAATCTGCTCATACAGGGTTTCGACGCGATTTTTGTGGTTCAGCTCTTCATTGGCCAGAAAATCGAACAACTTGGCGGTCTCGGCGTCATCGGTTACTTGAGCCAGCGCAGCATAGAGATCGTGGCTGGCCTTTTCGCGTTTGCCCGCGACAATAAGAATATCTTGCAGATCCGAATCCGCGGCGAGGGGCACTTCGATCAAATAGTCCGTGATCTTCATGTCCACAACTTTTTTCTGCTGAGCCTTAGAAAGAACCTGAAAGACTTTGCCTTTGAGCAGCGATTCGAGGCGATTGCGATGCCCCTGCTCCTGGGAGGCCAGATCTTTGAGAAGCTCTTGAGCTGTGGGGATCTGGGTTTTAGCTGCCGCTGAGCTATACAGCGTATAGGCGTCAATTTCGCGTTGAATAGCGGTGCGTAGAATCGTTTGGACGGCGTTTTCCTGTGTACTCATAACGTATGTGGCTCCTCTCTAGAGTTCTCTGTCGAGATAACGCTGCTATCTGGTTGCATTCTAGATGAATCGCATTACAGAGTCAAGCGCTATTTGGCGTAATGCGAGTCTCTTGCGCCTGGCAAGCGGGACAAATGCCTTCCAATTCCACACGCTGCCCCGTTAGTCGGAAGCCCGTGGAGGCGACAGCCCGTGCGCACCATTCGTTGGGCCAAGATCCCAGATCTACATCCACAATTTCGCCACAACTGATACATACAATATGGCTGTGGTCGTGAGCACGGCCATCCCAATGACTGGCGCGGTCTCTCATTCTGATCTCGCGCACCATCCCTTCGGCGGCAAGCCAGGTGAGATTACGATAGACCGTGCCCAAGCTGATGTGCGGGAGATGAGAGCGCACCTGTTGATAGATCCAACTCGCGTCAGGATGGATATCTGTGGCATGCAACACATCCATGATCGCCTGGCGCTGCCTAGTGAGACGTGAATTACTCATTGGTTCTAACTGACTATAGAGTAACAGTAACTATTACTGATAGTATAATACCTGCTTTGTAGTTTGTCAAAATGGGATCGCAAAATAAGAACGGGGACTGACGCATACATCAGACCCCGCTTTGAGGCAATGGATGAGTGGGCCTATAAGCCGAATTCTGTACCCGTCAATGACGGGCGGCGGCCATCTATCTAGGAGGCGAATCGCTCCGCCCCTCAAGCGGCCTACCCAGGGCATCGAGCGAGCAGCTCGTGGCGAAAAGAGCAAGCTCCCTTCGCCCGCCCTATGCTTGGCCTTGCTCCCGATGGGGTTTGCCAGCCGGCGCAGTTACCTGAGCCGCTGGTGGTCTCTTACACCACCGTTTCACTCTCACCAGCGCGGGCTTGACCCGCGCGGCGACCTGCTCTCTGTTGCACTAGGCCGTCGAGTTACCTCGCCTGGGGATTGCCCAGCATCGCGCTCTATGGAGTTCGGACTTTCCTCATGGCAAGCTCGCGCCTGCCATGCGGCCGCCCGGCCCACTCATCAAGTAGATCATAGCACGGCTAAAGGCGTCTGTCAAACACATAGTTTACGTAATGATACATCGGTAAGGTAGTGAGCGCGAAAAGTTTGACAGCCCCCTGCCCCTGGGCTATCATGCGCTCAGACTTTTTCTAGGAGCACAGCATGAGTTGGCGTCCAATCGCTGTGGCGCGCCAGTTGGCCGAAAGCGAGCTGGGCGCCGTACACAAAGATTGGGGAGGCAAAATCCCCATTGTGTTGGCCTACCCCAACTGCTATGCTGTGGGCATGTCGAGCCTGGCGATCCACGGCCTGTACAAGTGGTTGAACGACTTGCCTGGCGTCGTTTGCGAGCGCGTCTTCGCATCGTTGGATCGTCGCGAATCTTCGCCACGCGACCCGCTGATCACCATCGAATCGCAGCGCCCGGCGCGCGAGGCTGCGGCATTGATGTTTTCGGTCTCGTTCGAGCTGGATTATTTCAATGTTGTCGCTATGCTGCGCCGCGCCGACATTCCCGTGCGCGCCGCTGAACGCGAGGAAGGCGACCCCTTTATCATCCTGGGCGGTCCCGCTGTCTCGGCCAACCCAGAGCCGTTGGCGACAGTAGCTGATGCTATCGTCATTGGCGAGGCCGAATTGATCTTGGCCCCTTTAGCGGAAATCCTACGCGAAGCCTGGAATTGTCCCCGCCAGGATACGCTTGCCGCTTTGTCGAGACTGCCGGGTGTGTATGCGCCCCTGGTGTATGAGGATCAGCCAATTGCCCGCCAATGGGCGCCCGACCTAAATGCTTATCCACTCGCCTCTACCATTGTCGCCCCCAAGGCAGAATTCGGCGATATGCATCTGATCGAAATATCGCGGGGCTGCGGGCGCGGCTGCCGCTTTTGCCTGGCGGGATACTGGTATCGTCCGCAGCGCGAGCGTAGCCTGGAGTTGATTTTGCGACAAGCGCGCGATGGTCTAAAGTATAGCCGCAAAATGGGGCTGGTAGCGGCGGCCGTATCCGATTATTCACAGATTGACGAGTTGGCCTCTCGATTGCGCGCAATGGGCGCGACCCTTTCAGTCTCATCGCTACGGGTAGCGCCCTTGTCCAGCACGTTGCTTCGCGCCCTGGCCGAGAGCGACTCGCGCTCCATCACTTTTGCTCCTGAGGCCGGCTCAGAGCGGCTACGTCGCGCTATCAACAAGGGCGTCACCTACGATGACATCCTAGCCGCAGTGCGGCTGGCTGCTGAGTATCGCTTTGAGAGTTTGAAACTCTACTTTATGTGGGGGCTGCCTGGCGAAACCGATGATGATATCGCCGCGCTGATTGCGCTGACCCGCGATATCAAGGCGCTCTGGCCGCGCGAAGTAGTAGCGAACCTGACGCCTTTTGTGCCCAAAGCGCACACACCCTATGAGCGTCTGTCGATGGCCAACGCCGAGCTGCTATCCGAGCGCCTAGCGCGCATCCAAGATGGGTTGCGACAAACGCGCATCCAAGTACGCGCCGAAGCGGTGGACATGGCGCGTATCCAGGCGATTCTGGCGCGAGGCGACCGGCGCATAGGCGAGGCATTGGCGACCATGCCTTACCCTATGCCTGCGCGCTGGGAGCGCGCTTTGCGAGAGGCGGAACTCGTCCCCGAGCATTACCTAGGCGAACAGCAACAGGCGGCGCTCCCTTGGGATTTCATTGACAGTCACGTGGCCCCCGGTTACTTGCGCTCTGAGGCCCAGTGCAGCGCCAACGACAAAACCACGCCGCCTTGCCCACCCCACGGATGCGAACGATGCGGGGTTTGCATGGCTCAGGAGCAACGATGATACGCATCACTGCAAACTCAACGATGCGTTATGGCTTTGATAGGTGGGCGCAAGCGCCGCTCGTGCAAGGCGTCTTTACCCGCCTGGGCGGGGTTAGCGCTGCGCCGTATGCTTCGCTCAATGTAGGGCGCACGGTAGGCGACGATCCGGCTTGCGTAGAGGCTAATCATCGCACGGTCTACGACGCCCTGGGCATACCCCCTGAAATGGTGGTCACAGCGCAACAGGTGCACGGCGCCCAAGTGCGCGTTGTCTCTGCTGCCGATGGGGAGAAAGTTCTTCCCGCCACTGACGCATTAATTACCAACACGCCAGGTCTGTCGCTTTTGTTGCGCGTCGCCGATTGTGTTCCCGTTTTCTTTTATGCTCCCCATCAGAGAGCCATCGGCTTGGCCCATGCCGGATGGCAGGGTACGCTGCGAGGCATCACCGTACTCACTGCCCAGGCGATGATGTCGGCTTTTGGTTGCACCCCTGACGATTTACAAATAGGTCTAGGGCCTGCCATCGGCCCATGTTGTTTTGAGGTGGGACCTGAGATTGTGGCGCAAGTGCGCGCTCAGTTTGCCGATCCCGAACCCTTGCTCTCAAATCATCAAACCAATGGCAAGGCCCATCTGGACCTGTGGCAGGCGAACATTCAAACGTTGCACGCACTGCGCATCCAACAGATCGAGATGACGGGCTTGTGCACGGGGTGCCACCAAGATGAGTTCTATTCGCATCGCGCCGAGCGCGGACGCACTGGGCGACTAGCGGCAGTAATCGGGTTGCGCCCATAAAAGAGGAGTTGGTTATGGCTACGCCATCGAACAAAGATATCCGCGCCAACATCGCGGCGAACTTGGAGCACATCGAGGCGCGCATCGTTGCTGCCTGCGCGCGCGCCGGGCGCGCCCGCAGCGAAGTGACGCTGGTCGCCGTGAGCAAAACACGCCCGGCGACAGAGATTATTGCCGCCTATCGTTGTGGCGTGCGCCATTTTGGCGAAAACCGCGTTGAGGAGATGGAAGAAAAGACGCCGCCTCTCCGCGCCGAATTCACCGCTGACCCTGCTATCTGGCACTTGATCGGCCATGTACAGAGCCGCAAAGCCAAGCGCGCGGCAGAGTTGGCTGATATTGTTCACTCGGTGGACTCGCTGCATCTGGCCGAACGCATGAATCGGTGCGCTGCCGAACGCGGCGTTCGCCTGCCCGTGTTGCTCGAATGCAACGTATCGGGCGAAGAGGCCAAGTATGGCTTCGCCGCCTGGGATGATTCCGCCTGGGCTGAAGCTTGGGCGCAGATCCAGCAACTCGAGCGATTGGATCATCTGGAGGTGCGCGGCCTGATGACGATGGCCCCAATCGTAGCCCAACCCGAAGAGGCTCGGCCCGTTTTTAGGCGTTTACGTCACTTGCGTGATATACTGCGCCAAGCGGCGCCTTTTTCAGCGTGGGCCGAACTCTCGATGGGCATGACGGACGATTTCGAAGTCGCCATTGAAGAGGGAGCCACTTTGGTGCGCATCGGGCGGGCTATCTTTGGCCCGCGAACCTAGCGAAGAAAGGGTTCTTCATGGGCGTTCTAGATAACACACGCATTGCTTTTGTTGGCGGCGGGGCCATGGCCGAAGCCTTTATCAGCGGAATGCTGCGGCAAGGTCTAGCGCAGCCCCAGCAGATTATCGTCAGCGATCCTATTGAGGCGCGGCGAACGTATCTGGCGCAAGAGTTGGACGTTCGCGCTGTCAGCTCGAACGCTGAGGCTGTGACAGGAGCGCAGATCATTGTGCTGGCCGTCAAGCCGCAGGTATTGAGCAAGGCCCTCGGACAATTGGGCCAAATCGCCCCGAATGCGCTGTTGCTCACCTTTGTGGCCGGCGCGACCATCAACACCATCCGTAAATCATTGGGAATTGACGCTATTGTACGTATCATGCCCAACACCCCTGGTCAGATCGGCGAGGGCATTTCAGTGTGGACGGCTACACCAGAGGTCACAGCCGCACAACGCGACCAGGCGCGGCAAATTGTGCAGGCGCTGGGCGAAGAAGTCTATGTCGAGGATGAAAGCTATCTGGACATGGCCACCGCCATGAGCGGCTCTGGCCCGGCGTATGTGTTTCTGTTCATCGAGGCCCTCACCGATGCGGGAGTGCACTTGGGCTTTGCGCGCCCCATCGCTGAAAAACTGGCTTTGCAGACGGTGCGCGGCGCAGCGGTCTATGCGCAAAAGAAAGGGGTTCACCCCGCGGTGCTGCGCAATCAGGTCACGTCACCCGGCGGCACCACCGCCGAAGCATTGCAAGAGTTCGAGAAAGGGGCTTTCCGCGCCATCGTCGCCAATGCGGTATGGGCGGCATACCGACGCGCCAAAGCCTTGGGAGGCGATGATAAATGAGAGTGCTTTATTACTTGGTAGTTGTGTTGGCGAGAGTGCTCAACATCGCCATCTTGGCGCATATTCTGCTTTCATGGATTCCGGTGGATCGGCACAATCCCATCGTCGCTTTTATCTACGAGATCACTGAGCCATTGCTGGGGCCGATTCGTCGGGTCATGCCCTCGATTGGCGGTTTTGACTTTTCGCCGATGGTTGCGATCATCATCATCGAAGTAGCCGAGCGCGTTCTGATCACGTTGATAACTGGCTTTATGTGATTTTGAAATCAAAAGGGCCTCTCGGCTGCCGAGAGGCCCTTTTCTTTATGGCCCCCAACTGGGCCATTGTTCCTGCGCTTCGCTCATGGTTAGGTTTGTGCGCTCACCGGTTTCCAGATCGAGGGCGTAGAGATCCCATCCGTCATCGCGGTTGCTGAAAAAGACGATGCGCCGTCCCCACGGCGACCAGGCGGCGCCATGATCGTCGGCGGTAGAGTCACGGCTAACGTTGCGCAAACCCGAGCCATCGAGATTGGCGACATAGATCTCCATGTTGTCATCGCGATAGCTTTCCCACATCAATTGCTTGCCATCAGGCGACCAGGCTGGATATTGATCCGTCGCTTTATCGTCGGTGAAGCGCCGCTGGTTGTTGCCATCAGCATCCATGGTGTAGATGTCGAGATTGCCATCCCGGTTGGAAACAAACGCCAGGCGCTGACCATCGGGCGACCAAGCCGGGCTGTAATCAGCGGCATTGTTGCGCGTCAGGCGTGTGGGCGACGAGCCGTCGGCGTTCATCACATATATTTCCCAATTCCCATCACGGAACGAGCCAAACGCCAGGCGCTTGCCGTCGGGCGACCAGGCTGGCGTCCAATCCTCTGCTGGGTTCCTAGAGAGATTGAGTTGTTCGTTTCCATCGGCATTCATCACATAGATTTCGCGGCTGCCATCGCGATCTGAAACAAAGGCGATACGACGCCCATCGGGCGACCACACAGGCGATGTATCATTGTATGCATTGGCTGTGATCTGAGCTGGATCAGAGCCGTCGCTGCGCATGATATAGATGCCCCAATGATCCTCCGGTTTTTGCTTGCCCATGTAAAGGATATGCCCAAGCGCCACACCTGCTTCTTGGGTAATAGGCATAGTCGTCGCGCTCTCCGGCGCCATATCCGTCGGGACGGCAACGCTTGTTGCTGTAGGCGTCACGGTCCAGACAATGCCTTTTTGCCGCGACCTCCATGTGAAGGCCACAAACACAGCCAGCAGGCCAGCGATCATCCACAACAGCACTCCCAGCCAATCCACTCGCTTTTGCTGCAAAGGGGAGATACGCCGCACTGGCGCGCGCCGATAGCGCCGCATAAGCCGCGCTGACTCAACAGCGGTATGATTTTGCCTAAGCCACGAGCGAAACAGCTCACTGCGGATGCGGTAGGTCTCGCCGCCGAGGCGCTCCAAGATTTGCGCGGCGGTCAACTGGACAAGGGCGCCTTCGATCTCGGCAACAGTGATCTGGATGCCCAGACGCGATAAGTGAGAGCTGATGTCACGGAAAGAGGCTATACCGTGTTTGCCGATCATCTCGGGAAACACGCTCAGCACTACCCGAGCGACCGGTTTGCAAGCTTCCCAACGCTCTTGGAACTGTGAATTCGCAAAAGCCACCACGTGGCTCGCGGCCTGCTCTACCTCGGGTAAACTCGCCCAGCCCGCCTCAACGCGTTGCTCGAACAAGATCTGACCAAAGAACTGCACAAAAAGGGGCTGTCCTCCCGATAAGTTATACACGCGGCGGATAGCCTCATAATCATAGGCAATCACGCCGCGCACAGGCACGGTGAGCAGGTTTTCGGCGTCGTCTTCATCCAGCGGCCCCAATAGAACCTTCGGGATTCCCTCTGGTATCAAACCGTGCTCGGCAGGATACCCCTCGACGGCGATTACCAATACCAGATAGTCAACCGTAGCCAGTGCATCCTGCAAACAGGTTAGCGCTTTAATCCCTGATTCGTCCGCCAGCGCGGTTACGGCAATCGCATCCAAGCAAAAAAGCGTGGGCGGGGCATCGGGAAGATGCGGCAAACCTGCCAGATAAGCACAAGTATAGGCATCAGGATCGGTCGTATAGGCTTCACGGCTCGGTTCGGGGTGTTCCCAGGCGCGGCCTAGCGTAACGAGCACGGTCCATAAAAGGTCGTGTTCATCCTGCCGTGGTTCGACCCCGACATGGCGAATCTTGTAACGCGCGCCCAAACGCGAAGGGAGATGATTCAGAAAAGAAGTCTTGCCGATAGTGCGCTGGCCATACAAGAGCAACAAACGTCGCCCGGCGAGAAGATGCGCGGTAAGCTGCTCGAACTGAGACTCACGGCCAAAGAACATATCCTCAGCGGTGAGTGGGCGGTGGATGATGTAGGGCTTCTTCAACGATGCGTTACTCCGCTCGACGAATACATACTAGCAAGGCCAACCTCAACCCTGATAGAGAATGCGGCCACATCCCTCACAAGCAACGATCTCATCTCCTCCGGCGACGGTCTCAACTTGGCGCGCCGATGAGGTAACGCGACAGATTTGACAGACGCCCTCTTTCATAGGAGCCAGAGCTACGCCCCCTTTTTTGGCGCGCAGACTATCATAGAGCGCCAAATCCGCCGCCGGCACCGTAGCCCTGGTCTGCTCGCGAGCCTCTTTGAGGCGCTGCAATTGAGCGTGCAGCGCCTTATATTGCACCGATAGAGCCTCATTCTCTCTGTTCCATTGCGCCTCAAAGGTGTCTAGGTCGCGATCCGCATCTGCCGCCTCAGTTTCTAGCTTTTCCAGATCGGCCATTTGCTCCAGAATCCCATCCTCAAGCTGGCTAATGCGGCGGTGGGCATAGTCGCCCTCTTTGCGCAGATTGTCCAACTCGCGGGGCGCCAGAATACGCCCACTATAGAGGCTCGTGTCAATCTCACGGGCTTTTCGCTGCAAACTGGCCAGTTCCAATTCGGCGTTCTGCAACTTGGCGCGCGCTGCCGCCAGCGCTTCGGCGCAGCGATGTTGAGTTTGGCGCTTTTGCTCCAGCTCTGAGCGATCCATCAGACGCTGTTTGACCGCCTGATACATCCGCGCCTGAGTGTCCCATTCCTGGTCCATCGCTTGCAACTGCAAAAGCCGCTGAATGAGGCTCATGAGGCGCATCCTCCGCTCTGATAATCGCCGATGATGGCTCCGGCTCTTGACACAAGGCGAGTATAGCATAGGGCCAGAGGAGCGACAAGTATCATGCTATCAAATCAGCAGTACCGCTCGGCATGACTAGCGTTTGCCATGATAGGCATCGCACGAGTACAATATGCCCAATTCGGCGCTTGGGAGATCGCATGACACCCAAACCCTGGCAACACAATGGGCGCTTGAGCCAATGGCTTGTCGCGCTCCTCGATCTGCTCTATCCACCCCATTGCGTGGCTTGCGACACGCCGGGTAGTTGGTTTTGCACAAACTGCGCTGAGCGCAGCCCGTTGCTCGAGCCATCTACATCGTGCGATGCGCCGATTACTCGCCACGGGAAGAATCACCTCCTCGATGTGCGCTCGGTAGCCTATCACTTGCCGCCGATACAGCGCGCCGTACATGCTCTCAAGTACGAGGGTTTGCGCGCTGTGGCCATTCCCCTCGGAGATTTGCTGGCCGCCTGCTGGCGACAGCGCCCTGCCGGTGCGAGCGTCATTGTCCCCGTGCCGCTACACGCCAAGCGTCTGCGCGAACGCGGCTATAATCAGGCCGAATTGTTAGCGCGAGCATTGGGAGCGCGATTGGATTTGCCGGTGCGCCCTGATGTGTTGATCCGTCAACGCGATACACGCTCGCAAGTAGGGTTATCGGCAGAGGAGCGTTGGGCCAACGTCAACGATGCTTTCTATTGCCCAGAACGCTTGCCAGACGATGCGGTGCTCTTGATAGATGATGTGTACACCACTGGCGCGACACTTCAAGCATGCGCACAAGCCTTGTTGCAGGGCGGCGCGCGCGAGGTTCGGGCATTGACGCTAACCCGCGCTATGGATCCTGCGGATCGCGCAGGCGGCATCTAGGGACGCCATTCGTCCCTCACTTGATGAAAGAGAGGCTCCATGACTTCTATGACGATGCGCGAGCGCATCCTGGCGGTAGTACAAGGGCGACCCCACGACCGCGTACCTTTTGTGATGTACGATGGCATCTTGCCGGTGCAACTTGTGCAACAACACCTGGGTCGCGAGCGCATCGGCCTACTGCGCTGGAGCAATATCCACCGGGTCGAGCACCCGCACTGTCATTTCGAAACTGAGAATTATTACGTGGGCAAGACCAGATGGCAGCGCAACACGCTGCACACCCCCAGCGGAGCGATCTATGAAGAGCGCGCTTTTGAGACCGTTTATGATAGCAGTTCGATCCGTAAGCACTATATTCAGGAACCGGAGGACTATGAGGTATTCTGGGCTTATCTAGCGGATTGCGTCATCCTGGAGGACTATGCCCGTTATGAGCGCGACCAGGCTGATCTGGGCGACGATGGCATCCCCCTGGTCGCCGTGGAACGGACACCCTATCAGCAACTCTGGGTACAATGGGTGGGCCTCGATATGCTCGGTTACCACTTTGCCGACTACCCCGAGCACGTATATCATACAATAGACCTGTTGCGCCAACGCGCTCGGCGCATATTCGAGATCGCCCGACGTTCGCCCGCCCCTTTTGTTGATTTTCCCGACAATATCACCGCTCCCGCCATCGGCCCTCAGCGTTTTCAGGAATTCTGCGTACCACTTTATAATGAGCTGGCCGATCTGTTGGCCGAGCGACAGGTTCCTGTGTTCGTGCACATGGATGGCGATCTCAAGCCCTTGTGGCGGTTGATCGGCGAATCAAAGGTGGGCGGGCTAGATTCCCTTGCCCCCGCGCCTGATAACGATACCAGCGTAGCCCAAGCAGCGACCATGTGGCCCGACAAACGCCTGTTCGTCAATTTCCCATCGTCGGTGCATCTGCGCTCCACCGACCAGGTGCGCGCCGAAGCCGAAAACATCCTTGCTGCTGCTGGCCACACGGGCCGCTTACAGGTTCAAATCTCAGAGAATGTGCCGTTCACGGTCTGGCGCACCAGTATGCCCGCTATCGCCGAGACCATCGAAGCCTTTGGCGCGCCATAAATTGTCTGGAGGAGAGTCCATGAAGATTTCGAATATTCAAACCTACCTCGTCTCGCCCGTGAGCCATCGAGCCGGTATGATCGGCGGCAAGAATTGGTTGTTCGTCAAGTTGGAAACCGATGAAGGGATTGTAGGCTGGGGCGAGGCGTACACTCAGCTCGACCGTGACCGCAATATTGTACAACACGTGACTGATCTTAGCCGCTACCTGGTAGGACGCGACCCATTTCAAATCAAAAAATTCACCACCATGGTCTATGAGGATTTTGCTGGTAAGCGCGGCTCTATGGATCTGTTCTGCGCCGTCAGCGCCATCGAACAGGCCATGTGGGATGTGGTAGGCAAAAAGTTGGGCGTTCCTATTTACGACTTACTGGGTGGCCCGTGTCGCGATAGTATCCGCGTCTATGCCAACGGCTGGTATGGTGGGGCCAAAACCCCCGACCAATACGCCGAGATGGCGATAGCCACAGTCAAACGTGGGTTCACGGCGCTCAAGTTCGACCCTTTCCCCGGCCCCTGGCGGCTCTATATTGACGCCCAAGCCGAACAAAAAGCGGTAGCCAACGTTCGCGCCGTGCGCCAGGCCGTCGGCCCCGACGT
Organism: uncultured Anaerolineales bacterium; assembly: GCA_964649365.1. Lineage (GTDB taxonomy): Bacteria > Chloroflexota > Anaerolineae > UBA1429 > UBA1429 > CAZYPJ01. The sequence continues at coordinate 19,918 of CAZYPJ010000040.1, forward strand.
GGACCTGCTTATCGAAGTTCACCGTCGCCTAGCTCCCATGCACGCCACTCGTGTAGCGCACATGATGGAAGAGTTCCGACTCTACTGGTTCGAAGAGCCAACGCCAGCGGAGAATATCCCCGCGCTGGCTGAAGTGCGCCAAAAGATCAATATCCCGGTAGTGACGGGCGAGGCGCTCTATACCAAAGCCGAGTTCCGCGACGCCTTTGAACGGCGCGCGGCAGACATCATCAACCCCGCCGTGTGCAATTGCGGTGGCATTTTGGAGCTTAAGGAGATCGCGGCTATGGCCGAACCGTACTATGTCGCCGTATCGCCGCACAACTATAACAGCACATCTATCGGCTTGGCGGCTACTATGCAAGCAGCGGCTGTGATGCCCAACTTTATCATCACCGAGTTCTTTGTGAACTTTGAAGAGACCAGCCGCGAGATTGTAGTCTCGCCGTTCGAGGTCGTCAATAGCGTTATTCTTCTTCCGCGCACGCCGGGCCTCGGCATCGAGATTAAAGAAGAAGCATTGGCCAAGTGGCCCTATCGCGAGTACCCCCAACGCGCATTATGGTGAGCGCTTGTTAACCCGCAAAGCTACAGGTGGGCTTTTTGGCATAGTATCGCAGCCTCTGTACAATATACGCAGTATGTTTGAAAGTGAGGAGTAACATGGCAGATCTAGAACGACCCAGCCGGCCGCAAGGTCCAGCGCCGACGCATAGGATCAGCCCGGTGCTGTACGGCATCGTGGGGTTGGCTGTGCTGATTATCTTGGTGCAACTAAGTTTGTTCCTCTTTGCGCCCAAAGATGCTCAGGTGGCCGGCCGGTCAGCGGCGCTCCCCAGCCCTAGCCCACGCCCAACGCGCACGTTCACGGCCACAGCCACGCCAGTGCCGCCCACGCCGACGCCAGTGCCCACCAATACACCCGTGCCCACGGCTACCAATACCCCCATCCCTCAGCCCACGAGCCCGCCCGTGCCCACGGCAACACCCGCGCCCGCGTGGTCCATCACCATTGCCAAGGTGGGGGATGAAAACTGGGGGCGCCCAGG
>CAZYPJ010000041.1:0-20643 GCA_964649365.1 uncultured Anaerolineales bacterium
GAGCATGGTCGCGAACGTCGCCACCAAGCGAGCAACGCCGTCGCCGGCGATGGGCCACAGCAGTGAGATGGACATCAGCGTCGAGATAGCGCTGCCCAAGACGATTGCTCCCAACGTCGTCAAGAGCCATGCCGCAGCCGCCCCTAGGTTGGGAGGCGGCGCCATACCAAAGAACAACCCCGCCGCTACGAACAGCGGCGTCGCTCGCAGCAGCACGGGCGCTGTGCGAGTCGCCAGGTTGCGGCAATACCAAAACCAATAGAGATCGGTGGGGCGGGCCAGCTCGTAGGCCAACGAGCCATCGCGCACCATAGCGCGGATTTCGGCGTCTATTGTCCAAGGCAGCAGCAGCAGCATTGCCTGGATCAGCCAGAGGTAGGTCACAGTCTCGGAATAGCTCATCGGCTGGGCCGCAGATGACGAGCGATAGAAAGCGTCAAAGATCATCACCCGGATCAAGCCCCAAAAAAGCTGTGTGCCGAAACCTGCCAACGCCGCCGCGCGATATTGCAGCAACATGCGAAAACGCGCCTGCACCACCGATGCATAGGCTCTCACGGCTGCGCCTCCTGATAGTAGCGGGCGATCACCTCTTCGATGGGGGGATGCTCCACGGTGAGGTCGGTGATCGCATAAGCCGCCGTAATGCGGGCGATCAAGTCGGCGGCGGCGATGCGCGCCGGATCGAAACGCAAAAAGACGCGCGGCCCATCGCGGCGCACGACGCGCGCGTCGGGATCCTCGATCCAATCTTGCTCGTGGGCCAGGTCCACAACCAGTTGCCGCTCGCGGCTGACGCTGTCGCGTAGATCGTCCAGGGTGCCATCCAGCAAGATGCGGCCCTTGTTCACGAGCAGGATACGCGAGCAGAGCGCCTCGATGTCGTCCATGTCGTGGGTCGTGAGGATCACCGTCGCGCCGCGCGAACGGTTGAGGCGCTTGATGTGGTCGCGGATGGCCAGCTTGCTCACAGCGTCCAACCCAATGGTTGGCTCATCCAAATAGAGCAGGCTGGGGCTGTGGAGCAACGAGGCGGCCAAATCGCAGCGCATCCGTTGGCCCAGCGAAAGCTGACGCACCGGCGTGCCGAGCATCGGCTCCAGCGACATCATCGTTACCAGTTCGTCGAGGTTGCGCCGATAATCGGCGTTGGGCACGCGATAGATGTCGCGCAACAGCTCGAACGATTCGATCACCGGCAAATCCCACCAGAGCTGGGTGCGCTGGCCAAAGACGACGCCGATCTGGCGGACGTGCGCCACGCGTTCTTTCCACGGGGTACGCCCCATGACCTCGCAGCGGCCCGCTTCGGGCACCATGATGCCAGCCAAAATCTTGATGGTGGTGGATTTGCCCGCGCCGTTGGGGCCGATGTAGCCCACCAGCTCTCCCGGCTCTAGCGCGAACGAGACGCCGTCGAGCGCACGCACCGTGTGGTAGCGCCGATGCGCCAGCCCCTTGACTGCGCCCCACAGGCCAGGTTGCCGCTCGGCAATGCGAAACTCTTTGACCAGGTTTTCGACCACGATGTGCGGCATGGATACTCCTCGATGAGATCAGCTCACCACGGAGACACGGAGTGTTGGCCTATTTGCTTTGTGAATCGTCCACTACACCCACAATGCAACGGCGAGGTCGTCCAGCGAGCGCGCCTCGCGCAGCGCGGGGTGGGCGCGCAGGGCGGCCCCCAGCGAGTCAAAAGGAAAGAGCAGCGCATAGTTCATGGCGCGCCGCACCCAATCGTTTCGCGCAATATCGGAGCCGTACCCATCCCAGAAGGATTGCAAAAGGCGCTTGTCGCAGTCCAATGCATCCAGGTGCAGCGCGACCAGCTCGTAGAGCGGGTCGCCCACGCGGGCGTCGCCGAAATCAATGATCCCCGTCATGGCCCAACGACCCGATTCGCCTTTTTGCAGCAGCAGGTGATCCATGGTCACATCGGCGTGCAACAGCACAGGGCGCGTCGAGCGATCGAACAGCACGTCAGCGGGCAAGAGATAGTCAGGGATTTGGGCGATCAAAGCCAGGGGCAGCGATCCCCAGGAGCGATGATCGGCCAGGCAACGCGCGCGCCGCTCGGCAATGAACGCCACAAAGGAATCCCAATCGGGCGCGAGCGCCGTTCCCCCTGTGATGGGGGCGCTATGCAGCCGGCGGAGCACCTGGCCCGTGTAGCGAGCAATGCCGATCAGATCGTCCTCGGCGACGAGGTCGCGCACTTGGGCCAGGCTGCGGCCCGGCAACTGCTGGCTCACCAGATAGGGCCAGGGCCAACCGTCGCCGCCCGAATAGAGGTCTCCCGCCGCTACCAGTTGTGGCGCAGGAATGTCCGTTTGTCCGCGCAGCAAGGCGTACACGTCGCGCTCGACGGCGTGGCTGACGCCGCCGTCGAACCATTCGCCGAACAATTTGACCACCCAACGGTCATCTACCAGAAAAGTGGGGTAAGTGCCCGGCACACCCATGTGCACCCTGCCGCAGGGCAGATCGTGGCGCTGGCAGATGACGCGCACAGAGGATTCCCAGAATACAAGGTCGGCAAAGCGTTCTGCGTATTCCTGGCGCGAGGCGAAAACCGGCCTGGGTTGAGGGGCGTCGCACATGAGCTGCATAGTGGCCTCCAAGGGGGAAAGGGCAACGGGGCAGCAATTATACACCTTCACAGAGCAGAGTCAAATCAAGCGTGAGAAAACGAAAAAGGATAGGCGCACATGGCGTCTATCCATAGGACCAATCTTGCAGCTTCTCTTGCAGCGTCTGCTCTATCGCGTGACTTGCACCGGCCCGAGCAAAGCGCGATTCTCGTTCAAGGGAGTATTCTCAGTATCCTGAGCATTCAGACGTTGCCCCGTGGCGCCATCATAGAGGCCCACCGCCAATTGATAGCTCCCGGCGGGTGCGTCGGGCTGGACGGAAAGCTCGATCTCGTCTATCACGACCTCGCCGGGCAGCCAGGCCGTGGTCGGATACGAGCCGTCCAGCGGCTGGCTATCACGCTGGCCCCATAAACGATTCTGTGCATCAATCAAATGGACGAACACGGTATAGGGCGTCTCCATCCGCGCATCGGCTCGCCAGTAGAGGGTCAGCCGCAACGGCCCGCCCGCCGCAGCGACGGGATCGGTCAAATCATAACCGAGTAACGTGATGACGCCGCCATAGCCTACGTCGAAGGGTTGGCCGATAGCGGGTACCCGATAAAGCCGCTCGCGTCCGGCTACGCGCACCGCGCCCAAGTAACAGGTCTCGCCGACCCGCTGGCCGCGCCCATCTTGCCACCAAGCGCGCAAGGCATAATCGCCATTGGGCAATTCAGCGTTCACGGGGAAAGCATAGCGCCCACGCAACACCTCGCCAGGCAACCATTGCGTCGTAGGGTAATCGGCCCGCGCCGGCGCATAGGTTTGGCGCGATTCCCAGTCGTTGCCATGCAACGCCACGATCAGATCATAGTCCTCGCTCATGGCGGCCTGTGTCTGCCACACCAGCGATAGCCCCAATTGATCGCCGGGGCGCACCTCGACGGCAATGGGAGCATAGCCCGCCAAGCGCGCCCCAGGCGCCACTTGCGTCGAGGCGCGGCGTTCGAGCGCAAGCTGCTCCAGGTCGGGCGGCTGGGCGGCGCGGTTCACCGTTACGCGGCCCACAGGCACATCGTAGCCTTCGGCGTGTCCCTCGGGGCTGATAACGGGCAAACCATCCCATCCGTTTTTGGGGTGCACGCGGCAGATCACCGTGTATTCTCCGGGCGGCGTGGCCAGGTCCACTGGCAGCTCAAAGGTTTGCAGGCTTTGCTCAGCCAACGGCCACTGCGAGGTATAGACCGGCACGGGCCGCTCCAATCCCCTCTCGTCCCAATACGTATCCTTGTCCACGTCCACTAGCTTTTTGCTACCCATGCCCCACTGTTGGCCCTGCGCATCCATCAGGCGAAGAGACAGCCGGTAATCTTGGGACATGGCGGCTAGGGCTTGCAACCGCAAGGTTACCAGCAGATTCTCGCCCGGCGCCGCCTGGCCGCGCAACCACTGCACGCCGGTCAACGCAAGTTGATAGCCCAAATTGTGGTTCACGATCTCGCCAGGGAAGATATCCTCGCGAGCATAGATCTCCATCAAACGGGAATCGCGCGTGCGGCGCTCGGCCAGATGGAAATGGGTTTGGATGTATTGTTTGAACTGAGGATAGTCTTGCAGCAACACGAACTGGTGCGCCCCTTGAGCCACATTCAACAAGACCATTTGCACGTTATCGCGTTCGATCTCGCCGATCAGGGCCGCACCCGTGATCTGGCCGCTCAAGGCCGCGCCCCGCGAGATGCCGGCGGCGATGGGCGTCGTGGGCCGTTGGGAGAAGAAGGCCAGCTCGGGATAATCGGACATGACATACTGGTCGGGCGCTAGATGCTGTTGGATATATTCCGTCCACGTAGCGGTATCGTTTTCTTCCCAACTTGCCACCACCGCATTGCGCGCGATCTGCGGGCGAACGGCCAGCGCCACCGCCGCAACGCACACAACACCAGCGATTACTCGGCGCAACCACACGGGCCAACGAGCCGGCGGCCATTGCGCGATCCAACCCAACCCCCAAGCCGCCAACCCAGTCACTGCTGGCACCAGATAGGTGAGGTGGCGCGCTTGAAGGTCGCGGGTCATGCCCAAAAAGACCAATGCGGTCGGGATTTGACAGGCCATCAACGTATCCAACGCCCGGCGCGAGCGCAGGCTGCGCACCAGGCCCACGATGGCGAGGGCGATATAGGCGGGCTGCTGGACACAGAAGTCATAATAGAGGCGCAAAGCCCGTTTGAGCACAATAAGGATCGGCGTGCCGCTGCCCTGGCGTAGGTGATGCCCCAGCACGTCAGCGACAAAGTCATGCGACAGGGCATAGAACACCCCACCGATGCCCATCACCACCACAGCGAACGGCAAGCCCACCGTGAGGCCAGTGACGAACATATCGCGCCAGCGACGTGAACGCTTCCCCTCAACCAGCAGAAATAGTCCCACGCCGGCCATCGGAAGCGAGCCAAAGAGCTTGCTCATCATCCCCAGACCAAGCGCTGCGCCAGCCAGGGCGAGCAGCGCGCGTCGCCGTTCGGGATAGCCCAACACAAAAAAGTAAAGCCCCAGCATCGCCCAAAAGAGCATCGGCGCCTCGGGACGATAAAAGCGCGCCGCCCAGAACATTTCTTGCTGCACCAAAACCAGTCCCAACGCCAACAACGCCGCCCATTCGCCCCACAGCCGCCGCGCCGCTAACCAGAACCAGAGCGCCGCGCCCAGGGTTAACGCGCACGACCATAACCGCGTCACCAGCGCCGAGTTGTTCGCCAGTTTGAGCACCAGCGCGCCCGGGTAGAGGAACACCGGAAGTTGCGGTGTGAGCACATCGCGATAGGGAACTTCGCCCAAGCCAATGCGCCATGAGGCGTACAAGTAGCCGCCTTCGTCGTCATAGCCAAACCACTTGTCCAGGCGATAGACGTAATACGCCCCCGCCCCTGCCAAAAGGACGAGCGCGATAACGACGGGCAACCAACGCAACAGCAAAGGCTTTTTTTCGTTCACTACGATCCCTCAGATCACGAGGCTAGCGAAGCGCCAGTATCCTGCTGGCGCATACCGTCAAGATGATGGCGTTCCTCAGGGGGCCACGCGCAACGGCGCGTCTAGCGCAATCGCGCCCTCTCCGTCAGGGTGAACACCCGTCATGGTCAAGATGGGCAAGCGTTGGCCGGTCTCCAAGCTATAATAACCTGCTACGAATTGATATTGGCCGGCGGCGAGGTTGGCGGGGAGCGCCAGCGCGTGGCGGTCGCCGATCAGCTCACCTGCCCGCCATTGGCTGGTGGGATAGCGCCCCTCGATGGGCTGGTGATCCGATTGCGCCACGATCTGGCCGGCGCCGTCCAGCAGATGCACAAAAGCCGTGTAATCGGCGCCTGCGTCGCCAACAGCGCGCCAATAGAGCGTGAGATAGACCGTCTGGCCAGGTTGCGCCTCTTCAGGATACAGCTCATAACCCTCAAGCCGCGCGAGTTCGCCGACGCTGGCCGAAGCCTCGTGCTGCAACGGCGTCGCATCTGTCATACGCAACACACACCAATTGGCCGGAATGCCATCATAGGGCAACACCAGCGCCCACTGTTCGGGCAATCGCTCGATGATCACATAGGGATATTTGTAGCTAAAATACCCGCTGAATGCCTCGCGACGACGATCTAGCATCTCCCAGTCAAGGAGAGCATAGACCAGATCCTTATCGCGGGCATACTCAACCACATCGGCCAGCGTCTGCGATTTGGAGGGCACATCCTTCAAGCTTAGGCGCCGCTCGTAGATCCAGTTAGGCAAAGTGTAGCTCGGCCCCCAGAGCACTTTGGCGCCATAAGGCGTGCTCTGCGCCAGCCATTCCAGCACCGCCTGGCCGCGCGCGTTATCCGCCCGGTCGAGCGCCACAGGGTCGGGCTTGATCTGCGGCCAGGCTTGCGCCGCGCCCACGCCAGCGCAAGCCACTAGCATCGTTAGCAGGGTTGGCGCCGCCCAACGACTGAGCGTTTGTCCGAATCGCGCGGCAGGCTGGCGCTGGCGCCAAACGCGATGCATCTCGCCCACTGACCCAATGGCGAGCAGATAGATCATGGGGTGATAGACTACAATGAAACGCGGGCCAACATTGGAGGCTTGCACAAACCAGCCCAGCGGAATCATGGAGAGCACCAACTGTGCCAGAAGCAGCGCGAACGCCGTGGGCAAAAAGACGAGGCGCGCCAACGCCTTGCGCTTGGCGATGAGATACCCCGCCAGCGCCAGCCAAATCGCGATCCAGCCCCATTCCCAGGGCGTGCCCCGCAGCGCCTCAGATTGCCCCGGCCAGAGCGCCCCGAACAAGATGCGCGTCACCTCGCGTAAGCCGAACCACAGGCGATAGGCCATATCCGCCGCCGTGTGGGTGCGCAGATAGGTCTGCAACGTCGGCGCTTCGGAAAGATCGGCAAAGTGCCGTTGAGTGGGGCTATCGAGAAAGATCTCGTGCTTGTAGTTATAGTTGTAGAGCGGGTTGCCGAATTCGCCGATGTTGAACACAAATAACGGTAGCCAGGCCAACAGCCAGGCCACGCCGAACAGCCATAGTTCTTTGCGCCGCCAGACTTTGCCGCGATAGGCCCACAGCGCCACTAAACCAAAGGCAGGAACCATTTGCAAGGCCGTGCCTTTGGTGAGATAAGCCAGACCGGCAGCCGCACCTGCTGCAATAGCCCAACGCAACCGCTGCGTTTCGGGCGCAGTGAGCGCGCGCGTCATGCAATACCAGCTCACCAAGGTCAATGCGGTCAACGATGGCTCGGCCATCACATGGCTAGCCACGTGCATAAACGGTGGGTTGAGGCTGAACAACCCCGCTGCTAACACCCCCACCGGTCGCCCAAACCAGCGCCGCCCCAACTCATACACCAGTAGGATACAGATGACCCCGGTCCCCAGATTGATAAACTTGGCGCGAGTGTAATAGGGCCAATCGCGCTCGGCAATAAGCGACAGAATTGCAGGCAACAAGGGGTGCCGCTTGCCATCGGAAAGGTCGCGCCCGTCGCGAATGTTCAGCCCCAAGCCAAGATAGGAACGCTGGTCGTAGGCGCTCGAATTGGTGTTACGCTCCAATGCCAACACGCCGCGCACTGCAAAAGAAATGATCAGGCAGGCAAGCGCCAACGTATAGAGCGCCTTTTCGCGAGTGGAACGAGTCAAATCATTCATACGTCAGATTACTCACATTTCGGCGGGACGGTGTCGGTGTAGGTCGCGGCAAGCCACCCTCGGACGCCCTCGTACTCTACCAGATAATAAACAATGCCATAGCGCGATGTTTTATCCAGCACGGTGACTTGCGCCCCATGAGGCACTTCTTTGACCATTCTGCCGCCTACGACGCCGCCGCCCGAGTTGATCCACAAAGCTACATTGCCCGGCGTCTGTTTGCAGCCACGCGTAGCATCTACATAGATCATCATCGTTTTCGGCTTGCACGCCGCCAGGGCCAACACAAAACACAATACCAGGCCAAGATAAGGGCGTCTCATGATCGGTCCTTTCACTCGATACGGATCGGACCAGTAAGCGGCAGCCGTCCGGCGGCGAGCGTTTGCCCACCGGCCACCATGGGCAGCCGCGCGCCGCTGGCCAATTCATACATCCCCACGGCAAGATGATACTCGCCAGGGGCCAGGTTCGCGGGCAAAGGCATCTCGTAGCGATCGGCGATCACTTCGCCCGCGCGCCAAGCGGCGGTGGGGTACTCGCCCGCGCCTGGCTGCTGGTCGCGCTGAGCGGCGATCTCGCCCCGATCATCCAAGAGATGCACGAACACAGTATAGTTGGTATTCATCTCAGCCATGCTCTGCCAATACAGTGTGAACGAAAGCGTCTCGCCTGCGCGCCAAGCGTCGCGCCCCAGATCGCACCCCAGTAACCTTACTTGGCCGCCCAGTTCAGCCGGTTCAGTGTGCTGCATGACTGGCGCGTCATAGTTCGCCTTCCAGCGCACCACAGCGTGCGGCGCCAAAATAAGCTGTCCATCGGGCAGCTTGGCGCCCTGGCCATCATAAAAAGTCAACCTTCGCTTGTCCGCGCCATACAGCCCCACCGCCAAGAGCTTATCGCCCGGCGGCGCGTCGTCGCGCACAGTCAACTCGACGTGCTGCGCGACCACTTCCCCCAGTTGCCAGGCGCTGGTGGGATACTGCCCATCCAGCGGCGGCGTATCTTGCTGGCCCCACGAATGGCCCTCCGCATCCACCAGGTGTACGAACAAGGTATAGTCGCGCTCGATGGATCGGTCGGCGCGCAGATAGATGTCGAGCGCCAACGTCTCGCCCGGATCAGCGGCAGGGCGCGCCAGACGGCTGCCCACAAACGCTAATCCCTCTTCTGAGACGGCAGGCTGGGGATGCTGCACCGACGCGATCGCGGCCGGCGCATAGATCCAGCGCGCATCGGAATAGGCGCGCACGGCAGTATAGTGCGTCCGCACCCAGACGTTGTATTCTTCCACTTTGGCCAAGCGCTGCTCCCACAGCAGGATCGCTGATGGCTGCACATTTTCGGTCAAGCTAATCAGCGCCGCCGCCGATAACTCGCCCGCCTCGACCCGTCGCGCGGAAGGCACCGCCAGCGCCGGCGGGACCAGGCGCCCGGACTTGAAGGCCAGCATGGGGTCGTCGGTAATGACGACGCTGCCGGGCGGAGTATAGCGTTGCAGGTACTCCACGGCGCCGCGCCGATCCAGCGCTTCGCGGTCATCGCGTAGAAAAGTGTCGCGAATCTCTAGATCGGCCCGCGCCACGTCGGGCGCCCCCATCAACGCCAGGGCCAGCGCCGCCCAGGCCGCAAAAGCCATCACCCGCGCGCTTGCGCCAATTTTGCGCAAGCGGAACAATCCCCCCAACGCCTGGCCCACCGACACCGCAGCGGCGGCGATTAGCGCAGGCGTGAACAACAACAATTGGTGGCGGCGCAACGGCGAGTGCAAAACCAACGCTGCGAACGTGCCCACCAGCCACAGGCTGAGGGCCAACAGATCGGGCCAGCGCCGCTCGCGGGCCAGCGCCGCCAGCCCCACGACGCCCAACGCGATCAGCCCCGAATACGAGACGCTCCACTTGTCGTTGAATAAATAGGCGCTGATCTCGCTCCAATTGCCGGCCAGATCGAACCCGCTCGCAGCGCGGGAATCGGCCAACGTGCCCACGATCTGCCCCGCCAGCGCGCTCGGCCCAAAAGCGATCACGGTCAACAGCAAGGGCAGCGCCAGGTAGAGGTTCCATTGCAGCCAATTTCGGCTGTTCGCAGCCACTCGATGGCGCCCCCACGGGGGTTCGAATCCCGGTCGCTGGCTCGGAATCTGCGCTGCGGACGCGCCGCCCGCCAAGATCAACGCGCTCAACGGCAGATAGAGCGGCGCGGTGAGCGGCTTGACGAGCAAGCTGGCCGCGAACGTCAGCGCCGAAGCGACCAGCCACGCATGGCGACTGGCCGCCCGATATTCCCAGGCGCAGGCCAGCGCCACTAGCCCCAGGCTGATGGCCGGCAGGCCGATCATGATGAGGCGAGATAATTCGTGAACGTGCGGCAAGATGGCCAAGCAAAACGCCGCCGCCACCCCCGCCCACGGCCCCGCTAAGCGCCGCGCCAACCAGCCCAGCGCCGCGATTCCTACTACGGTCAATCCCAGCACCAGCGCGCGCCCCGCCAACACGCTCTGGCCCCAAACTTTAAAGCTGGCTGCCAACAGCAATGTGAACAGCGGCGGCTGATCGGACCAAATCTCGCGATACAACGGCTTGCCCGCCAACAATAGCTGCGCTTTGACGGCGTTGAGGCCCTCGTCATATTTCCAGCTAAAGCGATGCGCCGGCTCCCACTGCCAGGCGATCAAGGAAATGGCGATCAGAGCTAACGCCAGCCAATAGATGATCTGTCGCTGCCTCATGGCGTCCCCTTGCAAGCCAAACCCGCGATCACCAGACGATTTTCGGGCAGTTGCTGGCCGTTCTCGTCGAACATGGGCAGGCGTTCGCCGGTGCGCCAATCGTACAGGCCGACACTCAGCGTGTATTCGCCCGGCGGCGCATCCGGCGCCAGCGCGATTTCGTGTTCGTCCAATACTGTTTGCCCCACCGCCCAATGGCTGGTCGCGGCGTTGCCGTCGCCCGGCATGGCGTCGCGTTGGCCATAGACGCCGCCGTCCGGCCCGATCAAGTGTAGGAACACCGTGTAATCGGCGTCAATCGGTCCGCTGGCGCGCCAATAGAGGCGCAGCTTGAGCGGCTTGTCGCCAGTCAGCTCTGGCTGCAGCAAATCATAGCCGCGCAGTTCGATCCGCTCACCCAGACGGAGATTAGTCTTCACCTGCGGCTGGGCTGGCGCAAAGCGCGCCCCAGGGTTAAGGTCGAAACGCTCTACCTTCATCCCATCCAATTTGCGCTCTTCGACCAATGTGGCCTGTGCCCGGAGGTGCCGTGCAATCAAGCCATATGGATCGCTCGGCGTCTCGTCAAAGGTCAGATGCCAGACGCGCTGGCGGCCCGCCGTCACCTCGGCCAAGCGCGCCAACAACACGTCCTCAGACACAGTGCCATCCACGGCCACAATCGGCGTCGCCCCCTGATAGTGACGCAGCAGCGAAGCGTTCACGTCGAGCACGATCACATCGCGCTGCGGGTCGGCGCGCTCGGCGATGTAATCCACCGCAGGCTTACACAGGTTGTTGGCATAGATGTACACATAATCAATGCCGTCCTCAGTGACGACATACTCCGGATCGCGCACGCCATAGAACAAATTCAACACCTCGGCGTCGCGTTGCCGCTGGATGACGTTCCAGTAAAAGACATAGTAGTCAGCCTCGGCCATATCCACATCGCCCGAACTGCTGGTCTCGCCCACGAAATAGGGCGCAAACTGGCCGATATGGGCGGTGTTCACGCGGAACTGTTCCGCGCCGGGCTTGACGTTGAGATAGGCGGCGGCCTTTTCCAGCCCTTCGCCCCAGCCCACCAGCAACACCTTGATGGCGGTTCGCGCCCCGCCCACCACGGGATTATAGTACGAAAAATAGTAGGGCTGCCGGGGCAGGAACAGGACCAACTGCCCCACGGCGAGCAAGGCTGCGAGGCCAGCCTTCACCCCTGCGCCAGCCCTCACCCCTACCCTTCTCCCAGAGGGAGAGAAGAGGCCGGCGCCAATGGCCCGGCGGGGGCGCGCGATCCAGCGCAAGAACGCCGCCCAACCAGCGGCAGCGATGATGTCGAACGGCAGGTAGGCGGGCAGGCCGTAACGGTCGAACTTTTTGGCGCCCAAGGTCATCAGCAAGCCGTATAGCAGCGCATAGCTGGCCAACCAGATCAACGGCGCTCCGTCGTCGCTGTGCTTGCGTAAGAGCAGCAGCGCCGCCAGACCGAGCATCACCCACGGCGTGGTGCGAAAAGCCCACGCCACCGGATAGAACGCCGGGCCTGGGTCGGGGCGAATAGCGAACCAGAAATAGTTAGAGTTGCCGTGCGGCTCTTCGGCATAACCCACCGCCGAGCCGAGCACGTTCTGTAGCGTTCCCAGCGGATTCACCCACAGCGAGGGCCACAGAATGATGACCAGCCCACCGGCGATGGCGCCCCATAGCAACAATCGCTTGAGCGCCACGACCAGGCGCGCCTTGTGATCCGCCGCGTCGCCGCGCCAGGCCGTCGCGCCGAGCGTCAGCGCCGTCCACAGCGCCAAAAAGCCGCCCGGCGATTTGTTGGCGATGGCCAACCCGCCCGCCAGCGCCGAGGCCACGAGATAGCGAGGCTGTTGCCCGCGATGCTGATAGACCAGCAGGCTCGCCGCCGATAAGGTCATAAAGGTAGAGAGCAGGGCGTCAAGGTGCAACACGCGCGAGAGGGCCAGATAGAACGGATCGAACGCCAGGAACACCGCCGCGAACAGGGCGGTCGGGTCGCCGAACAGGCGACGCAACAAAAGCGCCAGCGCGACGATCCCCACCCAAGTGACGATGGCCAGCAGCCGTCGCGCTTGGGCGATCAGCTCCGGCAGGCGCAACATTGCTTCCGTGGGCACGCGGGTGAGCTGATCGCCGCCCGTGGCCGCGCAATACTCGCACCAATCGCCGGCCTCGGCCAAAGGCACGGCCAGCGTCGTCAGCCACATCGTCGCCACGCCTGGGTGCTCGGATTGGTACGTCGCCTTCAGGTCGCCCCGGCGCAGCGCATCGTGGAAATTGATGCCCCGGCAGATCCATTTGGTCTCGTCGCCAGCCAAAAAGGCGTCGAGCCGATAGAGGCGTAACGCCAACGAGGCCAGCAGGATCGCCGCAAGCAAGATCGTTTCCCAGCGCAAACGTTTCGTCATCATGGTTTGGTCCCGGCGGGCAGCAGCAGCGCCTCGCCGTTGGATGTGGTCGCGCCGCCCGAGACGGGCAGTCGCGCCTTGTCCTTGAGATTGTAGAACCCGATGGCCAATTGGTACTCGCCCGCCGGCAACTCGCCGCCCGGAACCAGCGTGTAGCAGTCGCGCACCGCCTCGCCCACGCGCCAGTGCGACGTGGGATACATCCCGCCCAACGGGTAGCTATCGCTCTGCGCCACGCGGTTCCCCGACGGGTCGAGCAGGTGTACAAACACCGTCCAATCCTCGGCGATCGGTTCGCTCGCCTGCCAGACCAGCGTCACCTCCAGCGGCTCGCCCGGCGCGATGGTCGCGGGCTGCGCCTCCCAACCGGTCAGCGCAATGTTCGACCCAAAACGCACCCCGTCGAGCGGCGTTACAGGCGTCGCGCCCTCATCGCCCAACAATAGGACATACCAATTGGTGTCCTCGCTGCGCTGCACGTAGGCGAACGTCCAGCCGGTTGGCAACGCCGTGAACAGCAACTCTTTGCCGTTCTTGTCTATATACGATTGTAACACGTCTTCGCGCCGCTTGTACATCTTGTTTTCCAGGACGGCGTATTGCAGGCGCTTTTCGGCGATGAAACGCTCCATATCCTCCCAAGTCGCGGCGTCGGAGGGGATGGCCTCGAACGTCACTTGGGGCAGCACTTTCCACTTGGGCAGGGTGTGACTCGGCCCCCAGAGGACGCGCAGCCCCTCGCCGGCGCGGTGGTTGAGCCAATCTACGACCAGATCGGCCTCGCGGTTGATGCGCGCGTCACGCGCAAAGGGGTGCGCTAAATCGGGATGGCCCCAAGCTCGCACGCCGCCCACGATGCACCAAGCCGCCAAGCCTATCGCCAACGCCCCGCCGCCCAGGTTGCGCAACGGCTGCAACCACCAGGCGCGACGCTCCAGCTTGGCCCAAGCCGCGCCCAGCGCCTGCATCAACAAAAGATAGAGGATGGGCGTCAGCGGCAAGAAGAAGCGCGGCGCGTCGGTGACGGGCGCGAACCAGGCAAAGAACAGGAAAAAGAGCAAGATCCAAAGAGCGGCGAAGAGCCAGGGAGCGCCAGCCGCGAAAGTGGGCAAGCTGCCGCCGCTGCCAAGCCCGCCTTCGCGGGCCAGGGGGGTATCATCATATCTATTCGCAGCCGACGAAGGTCGGCTTTGTAACCGTAGCCTGCCCGCTTTAGCGGCTGGCGTTCCCGCTTGGCGCAGACCCCACACTATCACGCCCGCCGCGCCCACGAGGAACGCCCACCCCGTGAACGACAAGCCGCGCAACGCGAACCCCTCGGCCATGACGGGAATGATCGTCACGACGCCGCCCGCCAGCCGTTGGATCATCTGCCCCAGCGTGTGGCTGGATAGGTAGCTCGCCATCGTGGGCCACTGCTCGGGCGCGAGGTAACGGTCATCCCAGCTATCGAACCAGAAGGCGTGGGTCGAGTTAAAGTTGTAGAGCGGATTGCCATAGCGCGACGCATTGTAGATGAACAGCGGCGAGGCGATGACCGCGAAACCAATCAAGTAGGCCCAAATCAGCGGGGCGCGCAATACTCGGCGTCGCGCCACAATGAGCGCCGCCAGCGCAAAGGCGATGGCGAGCAGCATCCCCGTGCCCTTGGTCCAATAGACCAGCGCCGTGGCCGCGCCCGCCAGGAGGCCCGCGCGCCAGGAATCGGGGCGCTCCAGCGCGGCGACGCAGGCCGCATAGCACACGAACGACGCCCCCACCAGCAGCGCCTCGCACAATACCTGGGGCGTCTGCGCCAGGAACTCGCCGCTGGCGCTGAACAACGCCAGCCCCGCCAACGCCGCCCACCACCCCACGATGCGGCGGCCTAAGCCGAAAATAGCGATCAGGCTGGCGATCCCCGCCGCCAGGCTGATAAGCTTGGCCAGGGTGTAATAGCGCCACGTGCGTTCGGCGAAGGGGGCGATGAGCAACGGGAACAACGGCTGGCGATTGCCGTCGGTAAGCGCCGCGCCCGTGCGAATGTCGAGGCCCATCAGCAAAAAGGCCCCCTGATCGCCGCCGTTGGAATCGGTGTTGTCGAGCACTAGCCCATAGCCCACAATGGCAAAACGCAACAGCACAAGCGCAAACAGCGCGCCCAGCAGCGCGACGCGCCCTTTGGGCGTCGCCAACCAGTTCGCTTTCATGGCGTCACCTGCGGTCCATCCAAGAGAATGCGATCATCGGCCAGGCGCTGCCCGTCCGCGTCCGCAGCGGGCAGGCGCGCGCCTGTGGCTGCATCGTACAACCCCACAGCAAAGCGGTAGTCGCCCGCCGCCGCGCCCTGGGGCAGCGATAGGGTATAGCTATCCTCGATCATTTCCCCCGCCACCCAGTAGTTGGTGGGGAGCGCCCCGCCTTGGGGCAAGCTATCGCGCTGATCAACGATCTGGCCATCGGGGCCAACCAAGTGGATAAAAACGGTGTAGGAGGCGCCCATCGGCGCGAGGCAACGCCAGGCCAGCGTAAGCTCCACTTGGTCGCCAGGACGCGCTTTGGCCGACGCATAGGCGTACTTGGCCAATTGCACACCCTCGCCCAAGCTGGCGATGGGCGGGCGCGTCGGCTCGCTCGACGCCAGATCGGGCCGCCCCACACGGATCTGACCCAGCAGCAGACTCTTGCCCAGGTCAGCCCCTTGTGCGTCCACAATCGGGAGACGCTTGTCGGTACCCACGTCGTACATGCCGGCGCGCAGCGGATAGACGCCCGGCGCAGCGTCGGCGCGCACCGTAAGCTGGTAACGGTCCACCACTTGCTCGCCGACCAGCCATTGATAGGTGGGATGCTCGCCGCAACGCGGGACGCTGTCTATCTGCGCCAACACCGGATCGTCGCCCAGATGAGCGAAAACGTGGTGATCGGCGTCGGTAGTCGCCAACGTCCGCCAGTAGAGCGTCAGAATGGCCGACTCGCCCGGCGCGATCAAGGCGCGATCCAGTTCCCAACCGGCCAGCTCGAACATCCCGCCCAGGCGAGCGTTCACCACATGGCGCGGCGCAAAGACTTCATCCAACGGCGCACCCACGCGGAAAACCGGCGCAGAGAGCGTCTGATCGAACCGCGCAACAAAATCGGCCTCATCGTAGCGAACGATGTCGCCCGAATAGCCCCGCCGATACACCCAGAGCTGGCCCTCGCCCGCGCGGACGATCTCGATGGCTGGGGCGTATTCGCCGTTGATGACGCCGGGCGGAATGGCGTGATAATCCTCGACATCGCGCGCTACGATAAAGGTATCGGCCCCCGGGCAGCGCATGGCGCCGCGTGTGTACCAGTTCGTTACCAGGTCTTCCTGGTTGCTATCGTAGGCGCCTTGCAGAATCCCCACCTCGTACAGGCCGCCGATGGCCTTCCACGCCGTGCGATAAGGAAAGCCGAAATAGCCGCCGCGCGGCGGCAAAGCGTAGGGCGACCAATAGAACCACGGCTTGGCCTCGTCATAGCGATACTTCCACTCGGGCGCGTGGCGCAGGAAAGCGAGGTAGGCATAGTTCACGCACAACAGCCAGCCGAGGGCGGCCACGCCCACCACAGCCCAGCGCAGCCGCTTGCCCCGCCGCTCCAGCCAGCGCCAGACGGCGGCCAACGCTGCGCCGCCGATCAACGCCCAGGCCGGATAAGTGACATAGTAGTGGGTGTGAACCTTGAGCATCATGAAAAAGTAGAATAGCGCCGCGCAGCCGAACCAGAGCGCGACGGCCCGGGTTTCGGGCGAGGGCCGGGCCGCCAACAACAGCCCCAACGTCAGCAGAAACACCACCGCCGCCAAGTTGGCTGGGCCGATCTGCCACACGGAAGGGAAGAATATCGCCGCCAGCCACGCCACAGCCAGCGCGCCGAGGCCGATCCGCTGCGCGCGCCCGCGATAGGCTTGGACCAGCGCAATCCCCGTCGCGCCGAATAGCGTCAAACCCAGCAGCAACGGATAATAGATGGGGTTGTAGAAACCGGCGCGCTGGAAATAGTCGGCGATGTTGTTATAGAACACGCCGCCGCCCACACGCCGCTCGGTCAGATAGACGGCAGTGTCGGAGAACTGGGGGTGCAGCACAAAGGGTATGTAGAAAGCGGCGACCAGCGCCGCGCCCAATACGAGCGGAAGCGCGAGCTGCTTGATCGCCGCGCTGACGCTCTCGCCGCGTCGGCGCCACCCTTGCCAAAACAGGTAGGCGGCTGGCGGCAGCGCGAAAAAGCCTTCATAATGAGCAAGCATCCCCACCGCCGCGCACAGCGCCGCCGCGATGAAGTAACGTTGCGACCTGGCGCCCTGATAGACGCGATAGGCGCAGAACACGACGAGCAGGGTCATCAACAATACCACGCTCTGGTACTGCACGATACGCGCAAAGCCCACCCAAAAGCCATCGGCGATCATCAATCCTAGCGCCAGCAACCCCGCGCACGAGCCGAACCAGCGCCGGCCCAGGGCATACAGCGCCCCCAGCGCCGCCAGGTTGGATAGCGCAAAGGGCAGGCGCGCAGTGGCTTCGTTCAGACGGCCCGTAGCGGCATAGGCTGCGGCAGGGAGCAGGATTTCGACCGGCCCCTTTTTATGCAAAAAGAGTACGTCGTCGTTGCCCTGCACCACCTCGGCGGCGCGCAGCACGGCGCGGCCCTCGTCGCCCTGGAACTCGGAGTAGCCCAAACCGGGCAGACGCAGCAGCGCGGCGACCAGCAACAACCCCGCCAGAGCAATCAACGCTCGGCGCGAGGGGAGGCGCGATGGCGGCGCCCAATCGCGGATAAACCAACGCAACGCGATCAGCGCCAGATTGAGGAGATCGAACGCGCCCACGATGAGGCGGCGCGAGAGCGGCCCGGGCCATTGGTGCAGCGCATAAACGCCCAACGTCATGGCGACGAACCCCAGACCGATGGCGAGTAGCGCCCGCTCCAGCGCATCGAGATCAACGTCATGGCCTAATAGCAGGCTTGCCGCCAGCGCGCCGGGCAGAAAAGCCGTAAGCGCCAGCGCCCCAATGGCAGGCCAAAGCAGACCGGATGCGAGCAGCAACAAGACATTGGCGACTGCAAGAACCGTCAAGGCCGCTAGGGCGCGCAGGCGCGCAGACGATAAGACCATCATGCACGCTCGCCGCCTGGCTGCGGGGCGTCAGCGTGGCTGTAATCCACTACTTCGCGTAGGCGATAGATGGGCAGATTCTGGCCCTCATAATAAGTGCGCACCGTCATCTCGCCCAGCAAGCCAATGGAGATAAGCTGCACGCCCATGACCATCAGCAACACCGCCAGAATCAACGCCGGGCGATTGCCGATGGATTCGCCCAACACGAGCTTCTCAAAGGTGAGCCA
The DNA here is from genome assembly GCA_964649365.1 of uncultured Anaerolineales bacterium. GTDB lineage: Bacteria > Chloroflexota > Anaerolineae > UBA1429 > UBA1429 > CAZYPJ01. The sequence continues at coordinate 18,273 of CAZYPJ010000041.1, forward strand.
AAGGGCCAGCACGAAACCGATCAGGCCACTGATGACGCCCCATTTGCCGAAAATATGGATGGGGCGCGTGGAATAGCCCTGCAAAAAGCGCACGGTGATCAGGTCGAGGATGACGCGAAAGGTGCGGCCAATGCCGTATTTGGATTTGCCAAACTTGCGCGCGCGGTGGTTGACGGGCACTTCGGCCATGCGCGCGCCGAGCCAAGCAGCGATATCGGGGATAAAGCGGTGCAGTTCGCCATAAAGTCGCATCTCTTTGATGATTTCGCGGCGATGCGCGCGCAACGAACAGCCCCGATCGTGCACTTGCACGCCGGTGGTGCGCGAGATCAACCAGTTAGCGATGCGCGAGGGCAGCTTGCGGCTGAGATAGGCATCCTGCCGGGCCACGCGCCAGCCGCTGACCACATCATAGCCCTCGGCCATCTTGGCGAGCAGAACGGGGATGCCCGCTGGATCGTTCTGGAGGTCGGCGTCAATGGTAATGACGATATCGCCCGAGGCGTAGGCGAACCCGGCGGAAAAGCCCGCCGTCTGCCCGAAATTACGACGGAAACGCAGCACTTTGATGCGAGGGTCCTTTTTGGCCAGCTCTTTAAGCAGTTCGAAAGAGCGGTCCTTGCTGCCGTCATCGGCGCAAATGATTTCGTACTCTAACCGCAGAGGTTCGAGCACTTCGGTGAGCTGGTCGTACAGATACTGGATGTTTTCCTCTTCGTTATAGACCGGCACGACGATGGATAGATCCATACTCGCTCTCTCCTCAATGATAGCAGTCAGCAATCAACCATGCAGCTAGCCACTGTCTCCAGACAAGGATCAGACGTTGCGCTGCTGTAGGGGGTTCCCCTACGCAGCGGGTTTGGCGCGGAGATTCAACACGGCGTCAATCGCATAGAGCGTGGCGCCGATCAGCCCGGTGAGCACATTGATGGCATAGAACGCCAACGACATGGCGATGGCCACCGGCTGGGCTACGCCCGCTGCGCCGAACAGCAACACATAGGCGCCCTCGCGCGTACCCAGCGCCCCCACCGAGGGGATAAGCATCGAAAGCGAGAGGATGGGCATAAACGCCACGAAATAAGTAAAAGGCAAATGCACATCCAGCGCCAGGGCGATGAAATAGTTCAGCGAAAAGAGGGTGACGTTGAACAGCGCCGAGACGGCCAGCGATTTCCACAACGCCCGCGTACCGCAGGTGTGCAGAGCATCATAGAGCGATTCGAGCTTGGCGCGGATTTTGCGCGGGATGAAACGCAGGAATAGGTCGGCCAGTTTGCGCTGAAAGAGCAGCCACGAGGCGAACAGCCCCCCCATCGAGGCAACCAGCAGGAATGTCCTTTCCACCGGCGGCAAAGCGCCATAGGTAAAGGGCAATGCGATTAGCCCCATGATGAACAACATGATGATCCCCGCCAATCGATCCACTAGCACCGTGCTGACTGACTCCGAGGTGTGCTTACTGTAACGGGCTAGTTCCACCATCTTGATAGCGTCGCCGCCAAAGCCGGAGGGAAGAAAGGTGTTAAAGAACGTGCCCACGTAGTAGAGGTAGGTGAGCCGATGCACCGGCACCGGCACGCCCACCGCGTCGAGCAGATACTTCCAACGAAAGGCGCGCACGAACTGGCTGGCCTCGAACAGCAAAAAGGCCAGCGCGAAATAGCGCCAATCCATGCCCTTCAGCGCGTCCCAGGATTGGCGAAAATCATAGAGGCGAAAAAGAAGCGCCAACAGCCCGATGCTGATGACCAGTTTGGCGAGGTTGAACAGTCGGTTTTTCAACGCAACACGTTCCTATAGAGGAATCTAGCGACGGGGATTATACCATTCGCGCCGAGGGCGGTCAATTCGCGCGCCAATAACAGGCCTTGAAACTCGTCGCCGGCCATTGTATAATAGGGTCGAGCCGATAATGCGCCCGGCTCCGCGGACGCCCCTCATCGCCGCCTTATCTCCCGCGCAGGTTGCGCTATCCCACGCCAACGCCGCTGTAGGAGGTGGCCATGTCGCAGTTCTACGCCGTTCATGTGTATAACCTCAAGCCGGAAGTTCAGCACAACGAGTTCGAGCGCTTTATGCTCCAGGAGTGGATCCCTTTTCTGATGAAAAAGAAGGGCTGCCGTGGAGCGATGCTGCTCAAGGGCTATCAGGGCGAGTGGGTCAAACAAAAGATGGATTACGCCACCATCGACATTTGGGATAGCCCGCGCGCCAACCGCGACGCCTGGGGAGGCCCGCGCCCCGAATGGGGCGACCCGCCCGACATCAAGCCGTTAATGGATCGCTTTCGCGCTTACGCAGAACCGGGCACATTTCGTACTTATGAATTTGAGGTCATTTCGTAAGCGGGTTAGGCTAGGATCAG
>CAZYPJ010000042.1:0-20419 GCA_964649365.1 uncultured Anaerolineales bacterium
GCAATGGCGAGATGAGCCTGGCGGGCAAAGGCGTCATTCGCTGCCAGGGCGGCGGGGCCGAAATAGTCCTCTAGCGCTCCTTGCGGCTGCCGATCTACACTACGGGCTTGTGTTTTCGAACCAGGCCCGTATTTTTTGCTTGCATTCGCCGCTCGTTGCGCTAAACTGAGGTTGGAACAAGGCTCGCCCTCGCCGCGTCTCTTGCATAGCAAATTGATGCAGCGCACATCGCCCCTATGCGTTCATGCCGCATTCCGGGTTCAGCCAAGGAGGAAAGGCTATGTCCGAGCGATTTAGCCCCACGATCCGGCGTATTAGCGGCGCTGTAGCGCGCCTGACGTGCATAGCCGCTATCCTGGCGGGCTGCGCCTTGCCCGCGCGCCGTCCCACGCCCACCCCTGTGACGCCCCTACAGCGCGAAACGCCCACCGTGGTGGGCGCATCGGGCGCCCAACCTACGCCCACCCCAAAGGAGGAACCGATGACAGGTCTGCAAATTGTTCCCGGCTCTGGTGGGCCAGAGACGCCCGCAGCCTCGCCCACGCCCACACAGCCAGTAGAAGCGCAGCCCCTCAGCGGCGCTGACGCTCAGCGCGTGCTCGACCGACTGCCGCCGCTCAAGACAGAGGGCGTTGATGTGCAACCTTTCCGCCTGCCCGTCCGCAGCTTGCCCGCGCCGCGCCCAGGCGAAACGATCACCCAGACTTTTCCGCCGCCCGAGGCCCGCCCCGCGCCCGAGGTGGCCAGTGGGCCGCTAGAGGTCTTGCGCTACAGCCCCGAGGGCGCCGTGCCGCTGGCGCCCTTTCTGAGCGTGACGTTCAACCAGCCGATGGTCGCTTTGACCACAATCGAACAGTTGGCGGCGCAGGATATCCCCGTGCGCCTTTCTCCCCAACCCGAAGGAGCTTGGCGCTGGGTAGGGGCCAAGACGCTGTTGTTTGAGCCAACTACCCGCTTCCCGATGGCCACAGCTTACCAAGTCGAAATCCCAGCGGGAACGACATCAGCCACCGGCGGCAAGCTGGCGCAGGCCGTGACCTTTGGCTTTACCACGCCCCCACCGACGGTGCAAATGAGCTATCCTACCAATGGCCCTCACAGGCGCGATCCGCTGCTGTTTGTGTCGTTCGACCAGCGCATTGACGCCGCCGCCGTGCTCAAGACCATCGCGGTCAAGGCGGGCGGCAAGAGCTATGCGCTTGAAATGGCCGCCGCCGAGGACCTGGCCGGCGACGCGGTAGTCAACCGTCTGACGGCGCAGGCCGGCGAGGGTCGTTGGGTGGCCTTTCGGGCCGTCGAGCGATTGCCCTACGACACCTCCGTGACGGTGGATGTGGGGCCGGGTACGCCTTCCGCCGAGGGGCCGCTGACCACATCCGCTGCGCAGAGCTATAGCTTTACCACCTATGGCCCGTTGCGCGTCACGCAATCGCACTGCGGCTGGGAAAAAACGTGCCCGCCGCTCAGCCCCTGGTGGATCGAGTTCAGCAATCCGCTGGACGAGGGAGTTTTCGACCCAGCCTGGGTGCAGATCACACCCGAACTGCCCGGCGCCGAGATTAGCGCATCGGGCAACGGTATCTCGATTCGCGGGGCTTCCAAAGGGCGCACCACGTATCAGGTGACGCTGCGCGCAGACATCCGCGATGTTTTCGGGCAGACGTTGGAGCGGGATGCCAGCGTCAGCTTTGAGGTCGGCTCGGCGCAACCCATGATGGCCGTGCCGGATGGCTCGATGCTGGTACTGGACCCCGCCGGGCCGCCTGCCTACTCGGTGTACACCATCAACTATGGCGCGCTCAAAGTCAAAGCCTACACTGTGGCCCCTACCGATTGGCCTGCTTATCAGCAGTACCTAAACGATGCGCAACGCAACACGAAGGGAGCTACGCCGCCGGGCAAGCTGGCGTTGGACACGCGCATCAGCATAAAAAAGGCGACCGACGAGATGGTCGAGACGCCCATTGACCTAAGCAAGTTATTGAAAAACAAGCGCGGCCACGTCGTGCTCATCATCGAGCCAGATGAGGGCCTAGCAGGCGCGTTGCGCCGCCGCGATTGGATTCCTACCATTCGCCTGTGGGTGCAGGCTACTGATATTGCCCTGGACGCCTATGTCGAGAACGAACAGGCGCTGGTCTGGGCCAATCGGTTGGGCGACGGCGCGCCGCTGAGCGGAGCGCAGATCACGCTCTATCCGAGCAAGGCGCAAGCCGCCTCGCAGGCTGACGGCGTAGCAACCTTGCCGTTGCCCGCCAGCAGCAACGAGAGCGCCTACCTCATCGCCAAGCTGGGCGAAGATGCAGCCCTCTTGCCGGGCGGCGGCTATTACGGCTGGTGGGGCGGCTCGTGGAGCCAACGCAACCCCGGCGCGCCCTATCGTTGGTATGTGTTCGATGATCGAGGTATGTACCGTCCCGGAGAGACTGTCCATATCAAGGGTTGGGTGCGCCGCGCCAGCATCACCCGCGCCGGCGAGGATCTGGCGTTGCCTCGTTCAGGCAGCACAGTCACATGGCAACTGCAGGATGCCCGCGGCAACAAGCTGCTCGACGGGCAGACTAGCCTCAATACGTTGGGCGGGTTTGCCACCTCATTCGTGCTGTCGGAGGCGATGAACCTCGGCCCGACGAGCCTGTTGTTGACCCTGGATGGCAACCAGTACGCTCATTCCTTTGCAGTGCAAGAATTCCGGCGGCCCGAGTTCGAGGTCACAGCCAGCGCCTCGGAAGGGCCGCATTTCGTGGGCGAACACGCCCAGATTACGGTATCGGCCAACTATTATGCCGGCGGGGCGTTGCCCGACGCCGACGTGCAATGGACCGTAACCTCCTCGCCCGGCCACTATGCGCCACCCAACTGGAGCGATTTCACCTTTGGCTATTGGACACCCTGGTGGAGTTACCGCGACTTTTGGGGAGGCCCAGCCGAGACCGAGGTCAAGGCAGAGACTTTTTCAGGGCGCACCGACGCCGCCGGCCAGCACATCCTGCGGCTCGATTTCCAGTCGGTCAGCCCGCCGCGACCCACCTCGGTGCGCGCCGAAGCCTCGGTGATGGATGTCAATCGTCAGGCGTGGGCGGCGTCGGCTCAGTTGTTGGTGCATCCCGCCGACCTGTACGTCGGGTTGCGCAGCGAGCGCACTTTTGTGGACAAGGGCAAGCCATTTCAGGTGGAGGCCATCGTCACCGACCTGGACGGCAAGCCCATCTCGGGGCGCGCCATCGAGGTGCGCGCGGTGCGTCTGCACTGGGCCTATCGTCGCGGCCAGTGGAGTGAAGAGGAGCGCGATGCGCAGACCCTCAGCCTCACCTCTGCCGAAAAGCCCGTGAGCTTCAAGCTCGACACCCCCGAGGGCGGCACATACCGGATCACCGCCACGATCGTGGATGACCGAGAGCGCCGCAACGTGACGCAACTCACGCGCTGGGTCTCGGGCGGCAGCCGGCCCCGCGCCAACAAGGTCGAGAAAGAAGAGGTCGCGCTAATCCCCGACCGGCAAGAGTACCAACCCGGCCAGACCGCCGAAATCCTGGTGCAAGCGCCGTTCACGCCCGCTGAAGGATTGATGACGCTGCGCCGTTCGGGGTATATCGTGGCCAGCGAGCGTTTTCGCATGGAGGAGTCCACCTATACGCTGCGCGTGCCCATCGCCGAGGCGCACTTCCCCAACATCAACGTCCAGGTGGACCTGGTGGGCGCCGCCCAGCGACTCGACGCCCAGGGCGAACCAGCGCCCGAGCTGCCGACGCGGCCTGCCTACGCTACGGGCGCGCTCGATCTGTCCGTACCGCCCTACGCACGCACTCTTTCCGTCTCTGCTGTTCCTTATGACAAGGAGTTGGAGCCGGGCGGCTCGACGATGGTGGACGTAACGGTGCGCGACGCATCGGGCCAGCCCGTCAAGGGGGCCGAGGTCGCCGTAGTGGTGGTGGATGAAGCCATCCTGGCGCTCACTGGGTATCAACTTGCCGACCCGCTGGCGGCGTTCTACCCGCAGCGTTCGACGGACGTACAAGATTACGCGCTGCGCAGCTATGTGGTCTTGGCCGACCCCACCAAGCTGATGGAACAAAGCCAGTCGGTCAAGAGGTACTACATGGCTCCCAGCGCTATGCCAGCCATGCCGATGGCGACGATGGTGGCAGAAGAGGGCGCAGTGCTGCGAGACGCCGCCGCGCCCGGCGGCGAGGCGGAAGCAGCGCCCATCCGCGTGCGCGCCGATTTCAACCCGCTGGCGGCCTTTAGCCCCGCCGTCGCCACCGACGCCGACGGCACGGCGGCGGTTCCGGTCAAATTGCCGGATAATCTCACGCGTTACCGCGTGATGGCAGTGGCGGTATCGGGCAGCAAGCTGTACGGCAAGGGCGAATCGAGTCTGACGGCGCGCCTGCCGTTGATGGCGCGTCCTTCTCCGCCGCGCTTTCTCAACTTGGGCGACCGTTTTGAGTTGCCGGTAGTGTTGCAGAACCAGACCGACGCCCCCATGACAGTGGATGTGGCCGTGCGCGCCAGCAACGTCACGCTGAGCGCGGGCGCCGGCCAGCGCGTGACGATCCCCGCGCACGACCGCGTGGAGGTGCGCTTCCCGATGGCTACCGCCAGCGCCGGTACAGCGCGTTTTCAGGTGGGCGCGGCGGCCGGCAAATGGGCCGACGCCGCCGAGTTCTCGCTGCCCGTCTATACGCCCGCCACCACCGAGGCGTTCGCCGTCTATGGCGTGGTGGACGAGGGCGCCATCGCCCAGCCGGTCATCGCGCCGACCAACGTGTTCACCCAATACGGCGGGCTAGAGATCAGCACCTCCTCCACCGCGCTCCAGGCGCTCACCGACGCGGTGCTCTATCTCACGGCGTATCCGTTCGAGTGCTCCGAGCAGTTGGCCTCGCGCATCCTAGCCGTAGCGGCGCTGCGCGACGTGCTCAGCGCTTTCAAGGCCGAGGGGTTGCCCCCTCAAGAGGAGTTGATCGCGGCGGTGGATCGCGACATCGAGCGCCTGCGCGGGATGCAAAACGACGACGGCAGCTTTCCCATCTGGGTGCGGGGGCGCGAATCCTGGCCGTTCTACACCATCCACGTGACCCACGCTCTAGCGCGCGCCCAGGCCAAGGGATTCACTGTGCCTTCGGAGATGACCTCGCGGGCGCTAGGCTACCTGCGCGAGATCGAGCGACACTATCCTGCCTGGTATGGACAGGACATCCGCAACACGCTCACGGCCTACGCCCTCTATGTGCGGTCGCTCATGAAAGATGTTGACCTCGTTCGCGCGCGACGTTTGGTGCAAGAAGCCACGCTGCCCGGCCTGCGGCCCGAGGCGTTGGGCTGGCTGCTCAACGTCTTGGCCGATGACGCGGCCAGTCGCGACGAAATCCTGCGCTATTTGCAGAACCATGTCGTCGAGACGGCAGGCGCGGCGACCTTTGCCACGTCCTATCGCGAAGAGGAGGGCTATGTGTTGCTGGCCTCTAACCGCCGCGCCGACGGCATCATCCTGGAGGCGATAATCGCCGCCGACCCCAAGAGCGACTTGATTCCCAAGCTGGTCAAGGGATTGTTGGCGCATCGCAAGCAAGGACGTTGGTACAACACCCAGGAGAACGTGTTCATCCTCTTGGCGTTGGATCGCTATTTCAACGTCTATGAGGCGCAGACGCCCGAATTCGTGGCGCGCGCCTGGCTGGGCGAGCAATACGTGGGCGAGTTCCAGTTCGTGGGGCGCACGACGGAATACCAGGATGTGACCGTGCCGATGGACTATCTGGTCGGCGGCGCAACATCTCAGGATTTGATCCTGTCCAAGGAAGGGCCGGGACGGCTCTACTATCGCCTGGGGTTGAACTATGCCCCCACTGACCTAAAGCTCGATCCGCTGGAGCAGGGCTTTACCGTGCAGCGCGCCTACGAAGCGGTGGACGACCCGCAGGATGTGCGACGCGACGAGGATGGAACCTGGCATGTGCGCGCCGGGGCCACGGTGCGCGTACGGCTGACGATGGTGGCCACCTCGCGCCGCTACCATGTGGCGCTGATGGATCCGCTGCCCGCTGGGTTCGAGGCGATGAACCCCGCGCTGGCCGTCACCGGCAGCATCCCGCCCGACCCCAACGAGGGCGGCGGCTCTAGCTACTGGTGGTGGCGTTGGACGTGGTATGAGCACCAGAACCTGCGCGACCAGCGCGCCGAGGCGTTCGCCTCGTTGCTGTGGGAGGGCATCCACACCTATACCTATGTGGCCCGCGCCACCACGCCCGGCGAGTTCGTGGCCCCGCCCGCTAAGGCAGAAGAGATGTACTCGCCCGATGTGTTTGGGCGCAGTGGGACGGATCGCGTAATCGTGGAGTAGAAGCAACCGCAGAGGCGCAGAGAATGCGGAGAACGGGGATACGAACTAACACGGATGAGCGCGGATAAGGCGAAATCTGCCTGGTTCGTGTTCATCCGCATCCCATATTCTCCGCGCCCTCCACAACTCTGCGGTTGCAGCCTGTGCGCGAATTGACAGCCCCTAACTGCGATGCTATCATGGGGCCAATGTGAATTATGGGGGGATAGATGGCTAGAGCGTTGACCGATTGGAACGATGAGAGCATGATGATGCCCATCCTTGGCCCAAAAGAAGACATCGAGCGCCTTTCGCCTAGGGCCATGAAGCATTATTTGGAATATCGCCTGCGGGTCGTCGAGATGCAGATCGAAATTCTCGCCGACCGCCTGGGCGCCGATGCAACGCAATCCGCGCGTACGCCGTGGATGTTCACGTACGAGCCGCTCGACGACCAACGTCGCGAACTGTGGTCCAGTATGCGCTATTTGCAGGCTCGCCGCGACGCCCTGCGCAACACGCTTTCCACGCTGTAACCGCAACGAGGGGATCTCATAACGGTATGTTTGAAGGTTGGCGACGATTCCTGGCCCTGCCCGACGCTGTACGCGCCAAGTTGTTGATTCGCGTCGCGGCGGGTGCAATTATTGTGTTCCTCTACGTCTTGGGCGGTTTCAGTCTGTATTTGAGATCGCGATATTTGGGGCCTACCACCCCCACGCCTAGCCAGCAGGCGGCGGCGACCGAGCCTGCTGAGCAAGAGCCGACCGTCACCCGACCTGCCGTCACTGCAGCGGCCACACAGGCGGCGGCAACCCAGACGTCTGGTCTGCCAACGGCCACCTTGTTTCCCACCATGACGCCCGCCGTCGAGCAGCCCACCATCGTTGCACCCACGATGACATCAGCGCCGCCTACGGCGATAGTGGAACCCAGCGAGACGCCTTTCCCATCGCCCACACCGCAACCCACTGCGACGCCGCTATCGCCCACGCCGCCCGAGACCGAGCCGCCGGCCACAGCCACGCCGACGCCCCAGCCGCTCGGCCCCCCACCTACGCGCATAGGCACATGACATGGGGGGCGGGATGCAAGAGATGAGCTGTCGCTTTTTCGTCAGATTCTCTAGCCCTACTGTGCAGGGTGTCATACTCCGGCTTCAGGAGGTTGGATTGTGAATATCATCGAGCAATTGCGAATGCTTTCAGAAGCGCCCGGCGTATCGGGCTACGAAGGCCCGGCGCGCGAGTTGGTGCGCTCCGCATTCGCGCCCTACGCCGACGAGTTGCGCACCGACGCGCTGGGCAACCTGATCGCGCTGCGCAAAGGGCGCCGCGCCGAGGGCGCCCCCGCGCGCTCCATCATGCTCGCCGCTCACGTGGATGAGATCGGCTTGATGGTGACGGCGCTGGAAAGCGCTTTCATTCGCTTTACCCGCGTCGGCGGTGTGGATCTGCGCACCATTGTGGGCCAAGAGGTGACGGTTCACGCCCAACGCGACTTGCCCGGCATCATCGCCACGCGCCCCCCACACGTGCTCTCTGCCGAGGAGCGCGAACGCCCAGTGCCTCTGAACGAGATGTTCATTGATGTCGGCCTGCAAGCCGATCAATTGGCGCAACTGGTGCGCGTGGGCGACCTCATCACCATGCGGCGCGATTTCATCGAGTTGGCTGAGGGCTATGCCTCCGGCAAAGCGTTCGATGACCGCGCCGGCGTCGTATCGCTGGCTGTGTGCTTGGAGGCGCTCACCCGTCTGACCCATTCGTGGGATGTGTACGCCGTCGCCACGACACAGGAAGAAGTGGGCATACGCGGCGCGACGGTCAGCGCCTACGGCGTCGCGCCCGATATCGCCATTGCCGTAGATGTGGGATTCGGCGCGCAGCAAGGCGTCGGCGAGCAAGAGTCCATCAAAATGAACGGCGGCCCATCCATTGCGATGGGGCCGAACATGCATCCGCTGATGTTCCAGCGGCTAGTGTCCACGGCTAAAACCTACGAGATGCCCTATCAGACCGAAGTCATCGCCGGGGCCAGCGGCACTGACGCCTGGGCCATCCAAGTCTCGCGCCAGGGCGTGCCTACGGGGTTGCTCTCGATCCCATTGCGCTACATGCACACATCGGTCGAGACGGTTTGCGTCCAAGACATCGAACGCACCGGCAGGCTGATGGCCTGGTTCATCGCTGGGCTAGACGAAACGTTCGCGGGCGAGCTAGGGTTGGAAGAGGCCGTCAGTCATCAGTAATCGGGGCCACGCAAAACCGGCTGATCGCTGAAAGCTGCAATGCTCATAAGGAGATCAACGTGTTACTAAGAGAGCTTTCCGAAGCCCGAGGGGTTTCGGGGAATGAAGGGGCGGTGCGCGAGGTGCTCCTTGGTGCGGTCAAGGATCACGTGGATGAGCATCGCGTGGACGCTTTGGGCAATCTCATCTGCCTGCGCAAAGCGCGCCGGACCGCCGCCGAGGGCGTCTGGCCGCGCAAGGTGATGGTGGCTGCCCACATGGATGAGATCGGGTTGATCGTCACAGGGTTCAATAGCGACGGCACTCTGCGCTTTGACAAGGTCGGCGGTATTGACGACCGCGTGCTGCTCTCCAAGCAGGTGCTGGTGGGAGATAAGGCTGTTCCGGGTGTGATCGGCTTTCGGCCCATTCATCTCATCCCTCGCGCCGAACGCGAGCGCGTGGCCGATATGAGCAAGGCCGCCATTGACATCGGCGCTACCAGCGCCAGCGGCGCGGAAAAGTTGGTCAAAGTGGGCGACTATGTCTCGTTTCGCACGGGCTTTGAGACGCTGAGCGAGGATGGTCTGCGCGCCGTCAAGGGCAAAGCGTTCGACGACCGCGCCGGTTGCGCCGTATTGGTCGAACTGCTCAAGCAAGATTACTCTTTCGATTTGTACGCCGTGTTCACCGCGCAAGAAGAAGTGGGATTGCGCGGCGCGCAGGTGGCGGCCTATGCCGTCAAGCCCGATATGGCGATTGCTCTGGAGGGCACCATCTGCGATGACCTGCCCAAGAAGAAGGATATCAGCCCTGTCACCGAAGTGGGCAAAGGGCCGGCCATCACCTTTATGGATCGCTCGGTCATCTCTGACCGCCGACTGGTGGATCTGCTGGTCAACACCGCCAAGCGGCTGGGCATTCCCTACCAGTTCAAGCGCGCGGCGGAGGGCGGCACCGACGCCGGGGCCATTCACCTATCCGGCGCGGGCGTGCCCTCGGTGGTGGTGGCGGTGCCCTCCCGTTATATTCATGCGCCCGTAACGCTGCTGAGCCTCAACGATTTCGACCACACCGTGCAGCTCGTGCGCGAAACGCTGCATGCCTTGGAAGGGGGATTACCATCGTGAAAGAGATCATCAAAAGCCTTGTCGAGACCTATGGCCCTTCGGGCTGTGAAGACCAAGTGCGCGCGCGGATCGAGGCGCTGGTGCGCCCCCACGTAGACGATGTGCGCGCCGATGCCTTGGGGAACCTAATCGCCTACAAAAAAGGCGGCGGCGGCAAGCGCGTGATGGTAGCCGCCCATATGGACGAAATCGGCGTCATCGTCACCCACATTGACAAGCACGGCTTTATGCGTTTTGGCGTCGTGGGCGGGGTATTCCCCAAGATCGTCGTGGGCAGCCGGGTGCGCTTTGCCAACGGCACAGTGGGCGTCATTGGGTGGGAAAAGTGGTTGCAAGATATGTCCGGCGCGCCCAGCCTGTCGGAGCTATTCCTCGATGTGGCGGCAACCTCGCCCAGCGACGCCCCTGTGGGCGTGGGCGATATGGCGGCCTTTGATCGGCCCTATTACGAGCAGGGCAACCGTTTAGTCTCCAAGGCGATGGACGACCGCATCGGCTGCGCCGTGGCCATTCAGGCGTTGTTGGAGATGGGCGACTCGCCCAACGACATCTACCTAGTCTTTACCTCTCAGGAAGAAGTGGGCACGCGCGGCGCGATGACCTCGGCCTACGGCATCGAGCCGGAGGTGGGCATCGCCGTGGACGTGACCCCTGTCGGCGATACGCCCGAGTCGCGCCCGATGGCTGTGTCGCTCGGCGCCGGCCCGGCGATCAGCGTGATGGATTCGGGCGCGATCATTCATCCGGGCGTCAAGAACTGGATGATCCACACCGCTGAAGCGGAGCAGATCAGCTATCAGCTCGAAATACTCGATATGGGCGGCACCGACGCGCGCGCCATCCAGCGCACCCGCGCCGGCGTGCCTGCCGGGTGTCTTTCGATTCCGTGTCGCTACGTGCACACCCCATCCGAGATGGTGGACTATGGCGATGTGCAAGGCTCAGTCAAGCTATTGACAGCGATGCTGCGACAGCCGATCTCACTGACGGCATAGTGACGCCTACGAGCGGGCGCGCGGATCGCGCGCCCGCTCTTGCATCGCGTTTCGGGCGCAACGCGAGTACTCCATGATCGGTCGTACACTATCATAGGAGGTCCTCATGACCCGTGTGATCGGCATTGTGGCCAGCCCACGCAAGGGCAAGAATACCGCGCTGCTGGTGCAGCGGACGCTTGAAGGGGCCGCCAGCCAGGGCGCTGAGACGCAGATCTATTACCTGAGCAATTACGACATCGGCCCATGTCGAGGCTGCGATGGGTGCAAGATTACCGGCATTTGCGCCCGAAAGGACGATATGCAGCAGTTCTACGCTGCGCTGGAGCGCGCCGATGGGATTGTGTTCGGCTCGCCGATCTACTTGGATTTCCTCGCTGCCCAAGCCAAGCTGTTTCTTGACCGTCTCTATGTCTATTTGGGGCCAAACATGGAGCGCCGCTTCCCAAAGGGCAAACGGGCGGTGATCGCCCTTACCTGGGATGCCGCCAACCCTAACGCCTACGCCGCTGTGGGCGAATGGCTGACGGGTAGATTGTCCTACTATTGGGATATTGAGACCATCGCTACGCTGCTCGCGCCGCACTGCTCGCAGACGCCTGTAGCCCAAAACGAGGCGCTGCTGCGCAAAGCCTTCGAGGCCGGGGCGCGCTTGGCAGGACAGCCTGCCGTATGAGCGTTCGCATTGTGGATTATGTCGCCCTACGCTTTGTTGCTTTGAGCGGTTGGCCGCATGCCGAGTACAAGCATCCGATTCCAGAGTCAGCGCTGCAGAGATAGCGCCTGCTCTGTGTTCTCTGCATCTCGGGTTGCATTCGAGGAGGCAACTCATGGCCAAGTGGTGGCGTAAGCGGGCGCTGCGCATCTATCATCCCAACCCGCGCGAAAGTGAACTGCGCGATCTCGATGTGAGTCGTTTTGTAGCCGATTGCGTGCTGACCGAGGCCGAGGCCATTGTGATCAGCGCCGGCGGCATCTACGCTTTTTACCCCAGCCAAGTCGCCTATCACCTTGTGAGCACCGTGATCGGCGAGCGCGATCTGGTCGGCGAGATTGTGACTGAAGCGCACATCCGAGGATTGCGAGTGATTGCGCGGGTGGACTTTTCCAAAGCGCGCGATGACGTCTATCAAGAGCATCCTGAGTGGTTCCAGATCAACGCCGACGGCTCACCCGCTCGCGCCGGCGCATACTATCGCGCTTGTCCTCTGAGCGACTATCAGCGCGAAGCGTTCGCATTGCCCGTGCTTCGCGAGATCCAGACCCGCTATGGGGTAGATGGCTATCACCTCAACGCCGGGGGTTACGGCGGGTTCTGCTATTGCCCCGCTTGCCAGGAAGCTTACGCCGCCGCCCATGACGGCGCGCCGTTGCCCCGTAACCCCGCCGCCGACCCTGCCGCCTGGCAAAGCTTTCTGCGCTGGCGCGAAGAGGTCATCGGCCAGCATCTGGCCTTGCTCTACGCCGCCATGCAGGAACAGAACCCCGAAGCGTTCTTTATGGCCGAATTGGCCGGGCCGCAGAGTCCGGCTTGGGCGCTCAACGCGGCGCCCCATCTGCCATCGACTACCACATCAACATCAACCTGCAGATGCGGGAGCTGAACTATCCTCACGCGTTGATGCCGCCCGCCGAGTTCGCTTTCCATGCCTATCAAGCCCTGGCGCACGGCGCGGGGCTAAAAGCGCCCACTTTCGGCCTCCCCGGACATCAGGCCGATCCGCGCGCATTGCCCGCCTTGACCGAAGTATTTCGTTTTATGCGCCAGCAGCAAACCGTGCTCGATTCGATGTTACCCATCGTCCAGACCGCATTGGTCTGGCCCAGCGCGGCGTTGCGCGGCGAAGAGCCGGTAAACGCGCCGATTGAGGGACTGCGCGGCGAGGTGTTGGGCTTGTACGAGGCGCTGCGCTCTCGTCACATGCTCTTTGGGCTGCTATATGACGAAAAGCTCAACGCCAAATCGCTGGCGCGCTTTGGCGCCGTGATCTTGCCTACAGCGACGCATCTCACCGCCGCGCAGGCGGCGGCCCTGGGCGATTATGCCCGCGCCGGAGGCGTGGTAATCGCGCTCGATTGCCCCGGCTCGGGCGGGCAATTCGCGCCCCTGCCCGATGATTTCTGCGAGTTGCTAGGCGGCGAGTGGAGCCAGGAGGCTGGTCAATCTCGTTATGCCCTGCCCGACGCCGCCACCGCGCCCGAACCGCTGTCGCGCCTGGGGCCAATCGCGCTCACCCGGCCCTATCGCCGTGTCAAGGCGCCTGATACTGCCCAGGTATGGTTATGGGCTTCGCGCTCCAGCGATATCGTCATCCCCGAAGATTTGGGCGCGCCTGAGCCAAGCGAGGATCCACTAGTCTGGACTGCGCCGCTAGGCGAGGGCATTGTCACCTACGTCGCCACAGGACTAGGGACGATGGTCCGCGACTTGGGTTTGCCGGAATATGCTGCGCTGCTTGAAGCGATGCTCTGCCAGGGATCATTGTGCCGCTCGCTCCTCACCACTGATGCGCCCGCCAGCGTAGAGATGACGATGGCCCAATGGCGCGAAGGCGTGGTAGTGCACTTGCTCAATGGCAGTGGCTCAGCGCCGCTGGAGCGCGCCACGCCGGTTGGCCCGATCACGCTCGATATTGCCTGGGACGGCCCCGCTCTGGCCCAATTGTGTATGCCCGGTGAGTCGCCCCGCACGTTGCGCTGCGAAGATCGCTGGAACCGCATCCAAGTTGTTGTGCCGAGGCTCGATCTCTACGCGCAGGTGGTGGTGAAAACAGCATGAACCACACGCGACCAACGTGGAAGGCGCGCGCCGCGCAGCGCAAACGCGAGCTGTGGGCGCTCTATCTGGCTTATCGGCACCCGCGCACCCCCTGGTACGCCAAAGCATGGACAACGTTGGTGTTGGCCTACGCCGCCAGCCCGATTGACTTGATTCCTGATTTCGTGCCCGTGCTAGGCTACTTGGACGATTTATTATTGCTGCCGATGGGCGCATGGCTGGCGCTCAAGTTGATCCCCACCGATGTGATGGCCGAATGCCGCGCCCAGGCCCGCGCCGACGACGAGAAAGGGACGCTTTCTAGAGCAGGGGTTGTGTTAGTCGCATTTATCTGGCTGGCGGCTCTCTCTCTTGTAGGGGGGACGGCCTGGCGTATCATCAAGGCGAGATAGGACAAGAGACATGGTCAAAATCATCACCGATACCACGTCCGTGCTGCCCGCCGAGATCGCACAGCAATACGGCATTCCCGTCATTCCGCAAGTCATCATCTTTGGTCAACGTACTTTTTTAGAAGGCGTCGAGCTGGATCACGCCGCCTTCATGCAGCAGTTGAGCGCCTCGCGCGAGGCGCCCAAGACGGCGGCTCCGCCCTCTGAGCTGTTCGCCGAACAATTCCGGCGTCTCGCGCCCCTGGGCGAGCCGATCCTATGTTTGCACCCCTCGGCCCAAGTGAGCGGCACCGTCCGCTCGGCCGCTCTCGCTGCACAAGATTTCCACGGGGCCGATATCCGCATTATAGATACGCAGATCATTGGCAGCCCTTTGGCTACGCTCGTTACCTTGGCCGCGGAATGGGCCGCAGCAGATCTTTCTGCCGACGAGATCGAAGCGCGCGTGCGCGACCTGAGCGGGCGCTGCCGCATCTATTTCTTGGTCAACACGCTCGAATACTTGGCCCGCGGCGGGCGCATCGGCGGCGCAGCGGCTTTGCTGGGCAGTCTGTTGCAGGTCAAACCGATCCTCACCTTCCGCAATGGCAGGGTGGATGTGCTTGAACGGCAACGCACCTGGGCGCGCGCCTTGACTCGACTACAAGAACTAGTTACGCTCGAATGCCCACCGCGCCCCGGGGCATATCTCGCGGTCATGCACGCCGGCGCTTCTGATGCGGGCCATGCGCTGGCCGGCGATCTAGCCGTGGCGTTGGGCTTGGGCATCGTTCCCGTGTACAATATGCCGCCTGCCATCGTCACTCACGCCGGGCCGGGCGTGCTAGGAGTGGGATTCTTTATAGAGTGAATGGAGTCTATTATTGATGAGCGTCCACCGATTGGATCCGAACCATGCGCGCGATGCGCGGCGCTTTCTCCATCTACCCTTCGAGCTATATAAGGATTGTCCTCAGTGGGTTCCACCGTTCGAAGACGAAGCGCGAGGCATTCTGAATCGGGCCAAGCATCCTTTCTATCGCCACGGCGATGCTGCCTTTTTCCTGGCTGAATGCGACGGCCAGACAGCGGGGCGCATCGGTGTGTTCGACAATCGCAGTTACAATGAACACAACCACACATCTACGGCCTTTTTCTACTGCTTCGAATGCATAAACGATGCGCAGCTTTCGCGCGAATTGTTCGATGCGGCGTTCACCTGGGCGCGCCAGCGCGGCCTGACCGATATTCTCGGCCCCAAAGGGCCATTGCGCGCAGACGGTCTGGGGCTATTGGTAGAGGGATTCGAGCATCGCCCAGCAATGGGCATTCCCTACAACCACGCTTACTATGAGCGGCTCATCATGGATGCGGGGTTCGCCAAAGAACACGATCACCTTTCAGGGTATCTGCCAGGCGATTATGTCCTGCCGCCCCGCTTTCACGAGATCGCCGAGCGCGTCAAAGAGCGGCGCGGGTTCAGTGTGCGCACTTTTACCAGCAAGGACGAATTGCGCACCTTGGTGCCGGGCATCCAACGTATCTACAACGAAGCGTTCGCCAACATCTGGGGCTATTACCCGGCGGACGAGGCCGAGATGGCATTAGTAGCCGACCGGCTCATCGCTATCTCGGATCCACGGCTCATCAAACTGGTGTTCAAAGGGGACGAGATCGCAGGATTCCTGTTCGCCTTCCCCGACCTTTCCGCAGCGATCCAGCGTTGTCGAGGACGATTATGGCCGTTGGGCTGGCTCGATCTGTTACGCGAGGCCAAACGAACTCGCTGGCTCAACGTCAATGGGCTGGGGTTATTGCCGCGTTACCAGGGTTTGGGGGCCACTGCTATTCTTTACAGCGAGCTGGTCAAGAGCGTGAGCGATTTTCATTTCGAGCATTGCGATGTGGTGCAGGTCGCCGAGGATAATGTCAAAAGCCTGGGCGAGATGAAGGCGATTGGCGTTAACTGGTACAAGCGCCATCGCGTCTATCGCCGGACGCTCTAGGTCGCGGCTAGGCCGCTGATGCAACCCAATACAAATAGCCACGATGATCTTGCGTTTGGAGGTTCATGCTATGAGATTAAAACTGCTCTCGTGCGAAGTGCTGGCGCGACAGGCGTACTATGTTGCTGCATTCTCGCCACACATCATTGATATTGAACTGGTGCAAAAGGGCTTGCACAACGAGCCGGATGTACTGCGCGCCGCACTGCAAAAGCGGCTTGATGCCGTCCCGGCGGGCGAGTACGACGCCATCTTGCTGGGATACGGGCTGTGCTCCAACTCTATCGCGGGGTTGGTGTGCGCCCATACGCAGATGGTGACGCCGCGCGCCCACGATTGCATCACGCTCTATCTCGGCTCACGCGAGCGCTACAGCCAAGAGTTTCGCGCCAACCCCGGCACCTACTGGTACACCGCCGATTATATCGAGCGCGGCGGAGTGGCGGGCGACCGCATCGGGCTAGGGTCGGGTGATGACAAGGACATCGAGAAAACGTATCAAGAGTACGTGGAGAAATACGGCCAGGATAACGCCGATTACCTGATGGAAGTGATGGGCGCATGGAAACAGCATTACAATCGCGCCGCCTACATTGATACCCAAGAGATAAAGCTCCCCGACTACACCGCGCAGGTTCAGGAGTTGGCTGAGCGGCGCGGCTGGAACTACGAGCGGTTGGCGGGCAGCCTCATCCTGGTGCGCGATTTGTTGGATGGGCGTTGGGACGCCGAGCGATTTCTCATCGTGCCGCCTGGGCAGACCATCACGCCGACGTATGACGCCGCGATTGTGGGGGCATGTACGCCTCAATAGCTGACATCCGGCCTTGCGCTCATCAAAACATCCGAGCGACAAGTGTCTTGTCTGCTCGGATGTTCTTGTATCTGGCGCTAGTCAATACACAGGCGGCGTCGCGAAGAATCAAATCTTGGCCGGCGCGGCGTCGTTCTCCTCGTCAAAGTGCGTGTCCAGCTCGGACATTTTGCCAGTGGCGGTGAACACAGTGCGTTCGCAGATATTGGTCACGCGGTCGGCGGCGCGCTCCAGGTTATGAGCCACCCACAAGAGATAGTTCGCCTGTTCCAACGTGGTTGGATCGGCCATGATATAAGTCATCAACTCGCGATAGACCTGGTTGTAGAGGTTGTCCACCTCATCATCTTCACGGGGAATCGCGCGGGCCAACTCAGCGTCGCCGCGCACAAAAGCGCCCAGCGCGCGGTCCAACATGTCGCGAGCCTTATCGGCCATGCGCGGGATGTCAATGAGCGGCTTGATGAGCGGCGCCTCGCCGATCATGATGCTGATTTTGCTGATCCCCTTGGCATAGTCGCCGATTCGCTCCAACTCGGTGATGATTTCGAGCACCGCCGCCAAACGGCGCAAGTCTCGGGCCATCGGCTGCTGGGTAGCGATCAGGGTCAGCACCTCGGCCTCGATTGCAAATCGCTTACGATTCACCTCACGGTCGCCATTAATGATCCGTTGCGCCTCATCCAGATTGCGGTGCTTGAGCGCTTCCACCGCCTCGCCCAACGCCTTTTCCACGATACTGCCCAACACCAGCACTTCGTCCTGCAAATGCTGCAAATCTCGCTCAAAGGTTTCTCTGACCATAATAGGCTCCTTTCGGCAAAGCGCGCTATCCGTGCTACGATGGTTGGCTCAAGGGCGGCTGCTGATAGCCACGATTACCCAAATCGCCCCGTGATGTAATCTTCGGTTCGTTTATCGCGCGGATTGGTGAACACTTCGCGGGTTTGGCCATATTCCACCAATCGCCCCGTGCGGCCATCGTCCGTCAAAAAGAACGCGGTCCAATCCGAGACGCGAGCGGCTTGCTGCATGTTGTGAGTGACGATTACGATGGTGTAATCCACCATCAGCGCGCGCATCAGGTCCTCGATCTTGAGCGTGCCGATGGGATCGAGCGCCGAGCATGGCTCGTCCATCAGGATCACATCAGGCTTGACAGCGATGACACGAGCGATGCACAGGCGTTGCTGCTGGCCCAGCGCCAGAGAGAGCGCATCCTGCTTTAGATTGTCCTTGACCTCATCCCACAGGCTGGCGCCGCGCAGGCTTTGTTCAACGATGTCGTCAAGCGCGCTCTTTGCGCGCGCCATGCCCAGTACTTTGGGACCAAACGCTACGTTTTCCCAAATGGACTGCGGAAATGGGTTGGGGCGCTGAAAGACCATGCCCACTCGTTGGCGCAAACCCACCACATCAATGCCAGGCCCAAGAATGTCGCGCCCATCGAGCAAAATACGCCCCACTGCTCGCGCACCCGGGATGGTGTCGTTCATGCGGTTCAGGCACCGCAAAAAGGTGGATTTCCCGCATCCCGATGGGCCGATCAGCGCCGTGATCTGGCGCTCGCGCACTTCCAGCGAGACATCAGATAAAGCTAGCTTTTCTCCATAGTAGAAACTCAGTTGTTCAACCGTGATTTTGCCCATTTACCTCACCCAAAGCGCCCGGTCACGTAATCCTCAGTGCGTTGATCGCGCGGCGAGTTGAACACTTGGGCGCCTGGGCCAGCCTCGACCAGTTCACCCATCAAGAAGAAAGCAGCGTAATCGGCCAGGCGCGCCCCTTGCTGCACGCTATGCGGCACGATGATGATCGTATAGTGCTCTTTTAGCTCGAACAGAGAACGTTCCACCTTGGCGGTAGAGATCGGGTCGAGGCCCGACGTCGGTTCGTCGAGCAGCAGTACTTCTGGCTGAAGGGCCAGGCTACGCGCGATGCACAAACGCTGTTGTTGCCCGCCCGACAGTCCTTGTGCGGGCTGATCCAGCCGATCCTTCACTTCGTCCCATAGAGCAGCTTGGGTCAAGCTACGCACTAGGATCTCATCCAACCGGCCCCGGTCGCGTTCGCCGGCCAGTTTGGGGCCATAGAGCACATTTTCGCGGATCGTGCCCGGCAAAGGCAGCGGCAACGCAAAAACCATCCCCACGCGCCGGCGCAAAGCTGGGACATCCGTTCCGGGAGCATAGATATCCTCGTTGTTTAGTAACACTTGGCCGGTGAGATGTGTATCATCGAGTAGGTCGTTCAGGCGGTTGATGAGGCGCAACACGGTAGTCTTGCCGCCCCCCGCCGGGCCAAAGAACACAGTGATGGCATTGGCGGGCACATCAAGCGTGACGTTGCGCAATACCGTCTTGCCCTCGTAGGCATAGCTCACGTCATCAAAATGGATCTTGATCTGGCTTGCCATCGTTACCATCGTCTCTTTCGGCGGAAATAGCTGCGGATGAGAGTGGCCGCCAGGTTCATCGAAAGCACCAACGTCAGCAGAACCAATGCTGTGCCATATTGAATGTGCAGCGGCATACCCGGAACTTGGGTGCTGATGACGTAGAGATGGTACGGCAACGCCATCGTCTCATCGAACAGCGAATGCGGCAGGCTGGGCAAGTAGAAAGCGGCCACGGTGAAAAGGATGGGGGCCGTCTCACCGGCGGCGCGCAACAGACCCAAGATGACGCCGGTAATGATGCCCGGCAACGCTTGGGGCAGCACGATATTGCGAATGCCCTGCCAGCGCGTACCCCCCAGACTGGCGCTGACGGTGCGGAACTCGACTGGCACCGAGCGCAGTGACTCTTCAGCGGTGCTGATGATCGGCGGCAGCGTCATGATCGCCAAGGTCAGCGCGCCAGCCACGATCGAGGTGCCAAATTGTAGGAACAACACAAACAACCCCAACCCGAACAAGCCGTACACCACCGAGGGGATGCCCGCCAGATTGACGATAGCCAAGCGGATAGCGCGCGTGAACCAAGTGTCGCGGGCATACTCAGACAGGTAGATGGCCCCGCCCACGCCGATGGGAATGGCCACCACCGCCGTACCCAAAGTCAGCAACAACGTGCCGACGATAGCAGGCAAAATACCCCCCGCTTTCATTCCATCGCGTGGCATGGTCGAAAGGAACTCCCAGTTGATCGCCGCCGCGCCGCGTGCGATGATAACGCCGATGACAAACAGGATCGGCGCCACTACGATCACCGCTATCGCCGACAGCGCTGCAAAGCCGAGTTTTTGCGCCAGATGGCGGCTCATCAACGCAACCCTCCTCGACGCCGCTTTTTGAACATCACCGACGCAGCGGCCAAGTTGATAATAAAGGTGAGCGCAAAGAGCAGGATGCCCACGGCAAAGAGCACATGATAGTGCGTGCTGCCTTGGGCAACCTCGCCCATTTCGGCGGCGATGGTAGCTGTCATCGTGCGCACGGGCTTGAAAAGCGAGTCGAAAGAGAGCGGCAAGCGTGCGGCGTTGCCTGTGGCCATCATCACCGCCATTGTCTCGCCGATGGCGCGCCCCATGCCCAGCATTAGCGCCGTGACGATTCCCGAACGCGCCGCCGGCACCACCACCCGCCAGATCGTCTGCCAGCGCGTGGCGCCCATCGCCAGGCTGGCGTCGCGGTAGCTCTTGGGCACGGCGTCGAGCGCATCCTCCGCTACGCTGATGATGGTGGGCAAGGCCATATAGGCGAGGATCAACGCGCCGGTAAAGGCCGTCAAGCCAGTGGGCGCGCCTAATACGTCATATACCAGCGGGG
>CAZYPJ010000043.1:0-14635 GCA_964649365.1 uncultured Anaerolineales bacterium
CGAGCTGCGTGTCGCCATAGGCCTCCTCAGGTCGTGCGCGGTTGGAAGCCGCGCCTACTGCCGCAAGCGAGTGTTGGCGCAGATTATAGGCAGCGGGAGAGGATGAATCAAGGGCGCTGCAGGGTAGCCCTGTGCGGATTGGTTTGGGCGAATGGCGCTAACCAACAGTTCGAGCACGCGCTCGCCGTTCCACTCGTTCAGCGTGGGGCGATGGATGATGTCCACCTGCTGACCTACCTTGTAGTGCGCGGCGAGGCGGCCCATCCGGAAGGCGACGGCGCTGATCGGGCGACCGCCCGGCTCGCGCAGGCGCAAGCGCAGGTGTTTGCCCTCTTGCCCGATGGCTCGCAGCTCTAGGATTTCCAGCCCCAGCGTCGCCAGCGCCGGATCGGGGTTGCCCTCGCCAAAGGGAGCCAGACGGGCCAAATCCTCGACCGTGCGCGCCGTGATCTCGCTCAGCGTGACGATGGCGTCCACCATGTACTTGGGGCGCAAGGTGGTTTCATCGAGGTGATCTTGGGCGTAGGCGCGCAGCCGCTCATAGAAGGCAGGCAGATTATCGTTGGCAAGCGTGAACCCGGCGGCGCGGGCGTGGCCGCCATAGCGGAGCAACAAGTCGTCGCACGCTTCCAGCGCTTTGGTGACGTGAAAGCCCTCGATGCTGCGCGCCGAGCCGCGCGTCAGGCCCGCGACGCCTGACGCCTCGCCGTCGCCCCGGCGCATCACTAGCGACGGACGGTAAAACGTCTCAGTCAGACGGCTGGCCACCAGACCCACGATTCCCTCGTGAAAGGCAGGGTCATCCACCAAGAGCAGCTTGTCCGGCTCGGCGGGGAGCAGGCTGCACGCTTGTTGGAATTGCTCTTCGAGCAGGCGCTGACGCTCGGCGTTGAGGCCGTTCAGCTGCGCAGCGAGGGGCTGGGCCTCATCGAGCGTCTCGGCTGTCAAAAGTCGGTAGGCGAGACCGGCGTGGTCGAGCCGCCCGGCGGCGTTGATGCGCGGCCCCAGGCGAAAGGCGATGGTCTCGCCATCGGCCAGGCCGGGGCGCACGCCTGATTTTTCGAACAGGGCGCGTAGGCCGGGGCGCGGCGCAGTGCGCATCCGTTCCAGGCCGGCGATAGCCAGGGCGCGGTTATCCTCAACCAATGGCACAATATCAGCCACCGTGCCTAACGCTACCAGGTCAAGATAGCTGCTGGGGTCGAGCACCGCGCCGCTGGCGTCCGCCAATGCTTGCATCAACCGGTAGGCCACGCCCACGCCGGCTAGGTCGCGAAAGGGGTAGACCGAATCCTCGCGTTTGGGGTTTATGACGGCTACTGCGGGCGGAAACTGGGGGGGTACAGTGTGTTGAGCGGTCACAATCATATCCTGGCCGCCGGCGCGCGCGTCGGCCACTTCGCGGAAGGAGCGCACGCCGCAATCCACCGTCACCACCAGTTGTGCGCCCTCATCGCGCAGGCGCATCAGGGCCGGGGTGTTCAGGCCGTAGGATTCCTCGAACCGGTCGGGGATATAAGCCCGTACTTGTGCGCCCAAGTCGCGCAGAGCCGAGCTGAGCAGCGCCGTGGCGCTGACGCCATCGGCGTCGTAATCGCCATAGACCACGATGCGCTCGCCCTCGCGCAAGGCGCGCAACAGGCGTTCCACCGCCGCGCCCATATCGGCCAGACCCAGAGGATCGTGGGCGTCGGCGCGCGCCTCCAGAAAAGCGCGGATGCCTTCAGTGGTATCGAACTTGCGTGCATAGAGTACCTTGGCCGCCACAGCGTCGAGTTCGCGCAACGGCGAGCGATAACCATCGGGGATTTTACGGCGTAGATGCCAACGTTGCGCGTCGGTCACGCAGTCTCCTCAGAAGAACCGATTAGCGGCAGAGAATGAAAGCCTCGTAGGGGCGCGATATGTCGCGCCCATGAGTGTGGGGCCTATTCCGCAAACGTCAACGAGTTGAGCCAGAACGTCAGGGTGGCGAACAAGCCGGTGATCAGCAACACGCCCATCACGATCAGCAACACGCCGCCCACAATGGAGGCGATTCGCAGCCACTTCCCCGCCTTGCGCAGCGCCGGGATGGCCAGATGAATCAGCGCCGCCACGGCGATGAATGGTATGCCCAAGCCCAAGGTATAGACGGATAGCAGCAACGCGCCAGTGGTCGCTGTTTGGCTATCGGCGGCCAGCAGCAAGATAGCCGAAAGCACCGGCCCGATGCAAGGCGTCCATCCGGCGGCAAAGACCACGCCCACTAGAAACGATGTCCAATAGTTACGCCGCTGCCCGCTCTGCAATTCCAAGCGCTTTTCCATGTTGAGCAGCGGAATCGAGATCAACCCCGTCATATGTAGGCCAAAGACGATCAGCAGCGCCCCGCCGATCTTGACGATATAAGGCATCCAGGTATAGATAATTCCACCCAGCCAGCCGGCAGCGGCGCCCATCAGCACAAAGATCAAGCCAAAGCCGAGCACAAAAAACAGCGCGTGCATCACAATTGGCAAGCGCTTGGTTTGACCCAACGAGCTGGTTACTGCGCCGGTCATGTAGCCTAGATAGATCGGCACCAGCGGCAGCACGCACGGCGAAAAGAACGATAGCAGACCGGCGATCAGGGCGGCGGTCAATGATACGCTGGGGGTTTCCAATGGCCGTCTCCTCACAATAGTGATCGAGCCGCCCATCGCCTACATGGGCGATGCTACGGCTGTTTCCAGGATGCAATGGCCGCTGAAGTCTCGCGGCGAATGTCGCTCATGCCTTGTTCCAGATAGGGAAAGGCCAGCCACACACAAGCTAAGCCAAACAGCCCACCAGTGAGCAGGCGACTTTGCCAGGTGCTGGCCCATAACCCGAAAAGCTGTCCCAAACCGTCAATCGCCATCGGGACGATCAGCAGGCCGAATGCTTTAAGCGACAGAGGTTTGAGCCAGCGTCGCAACGCGCCAAATAGAAGGCCGCTCAACAACGCTGCGCCATAGATGGCCACGTCGCGTTCGCAGATGGCGATCTTGAAACCCAGCTCGGCGTTGCCGATGTAACGGGTGGGCACATCGCCGCCCAGGGTATGAGCGAGTTGATCGAGCGAGTAAGCCCAACGTTCACCAAAGAGGAAGAAAGAACGTTCCGGCAATTGGTGGCAGAGCGGTCGGAATATCATATAGATCAGGTTGGCGGCGCGTTCGTGGCCGGTGTGCATTAACACCGGCGCTAGTGTGGGCAAACCCAGCAACAGCGCTAGCGCCAAATTGGCCAACGCCAGCCAATGCGCGCTGATCGCCCGGATGACATGCGTCAGAATAACCGTAATGCGTCGGGTCCACAAATCCATCTTGCGCTCGCGCGCCTCAGCAGCTAGGTTCATCGCTCACTATCCTTGCGTGGGCTGGGGTTATTCGCCCTCCATGAGCTTGTCCACATAGGCGCGCAACATGGCGTCGCTCAATGTGCCGGTGTGGACTGCCTGGATGACGCCCTCTTCATCCAGGAAAACGCTGGTAGGTATGCCACGTACATAATACGCGGCGCCCACCAATCCGGTTGTGTCGAGCAGCACGGGGAACCGCATGTCGAATTGTTCGACGAACGGCGTGATCTTGGATACATCATCACGCAGGTTCACTGCCAAGATCTCAAAACCCTGGTCGCGGATTTCGTCATAGAGCTTGACCATGTGAGGAATCTCGGCGCGACACGGGCCGCACCACGTCGCCCAAAAATTGAGCATCACCTTTTTGCCGCGATAGTCGCTCAGCGACACGGTGTTGCCTTGTAGGTCTTTGAGCGAGAAATCGAGCGCCGTCTGGCCCGCCGCGGGCGGCTTGGGCCGGATGATCGTGGCTTGAGGCTGGGCTGCTGTGGGCGAGCCGATGCTTGCTATAGTAGCAGTGAGCGAGGGTTGCACATATGTGGGCGCGACGGTAGGTTGTATTGTGGGGCTGGCCGCGACCGTGGCCGTCGCTTGCGCGGTGGGCGGCGCTTTGGGGCCATAGGGTTGGGAAGCGATAGCGATGGTGGGCGCAACAACTGTAGGTTGGATTGTGGGCGCGCCGTTGCTCAGCGAACGCGATGCGCAACCAGCAAGCAGCGCCGAAGCCAGCATAACGGCCATCGCCAAGCGCTGGGTTAGGCTAGACACCACAGGGCCTCCTAGAATACAACATTGGCGCTGGCCGAACAGCTCGGCCAGCGTCATGTCGGGATTGTAGCATGATCCGAGCCGAAGCGCAAAGCTAGTTCGCGTCCACCGGGTAGCCAATCTCTTCCAACAGCGCTTTGGCCCGCGCCAGCGCGGCTTCGTCGTCGGCGTCGAGTTCGATGGTTTTGGTGGGCACATCCACCGCTACCGCGCCCAGCCCATGAACGGCGGCCAGCTCGCGTTTGATGGTCATGGCGCAATGATGGCAGGAAATCGCCGGAGCGTGGAGTTTGACATGTTGAGGCATTTGTGGCTCCTCACTATTCACAGGATACTCATACCCCTTTAGGGTATGAGTATGATACCATTATTAGGCGGACTTGTCAACAATCCCGCTTTTCTATCTGCTCGGAGCGATGATAGCGCTGACGCGCCGACAAGACAAAGGCGCACAGCATAAGCAATGCGCCTTTATGTGTCCTGGTAGCTGGGTACAAAACTCTAGATAAACAGGCTGGCGTTGGCCTTGTCGGTCTCGCTAATGTAGGTAGCCACGCCGCCCAGTTCGACGCCGTCAATTAGCTCTTCGGGCTTGATGCCCATCATATCCATCGTCATCTGGCAAGCGATGAGCCGCACGCCATTCTCCTGCGCCGTGCGCATCAGCGCCGGCAATGGATCAATGCGCTTGGACTTCATCACCCCTTTCATCATCGCCGTGCCCAGCCCGCCCATATTGAGTTTGGAGAGCTTGAGCGCGTCCGGCCCCTTGGGCAACATCCAGCCAAACATCTTTTCGATCAGATTCTTTTGCATTGGCTTGGGATCTCGGCGTCGTAGGATATTCAAGCCCCAGAAGGTAAAAAACATCGTGACCTGCTGGCCCATCGCCGCCGCGCCGTTGGCGATGATGAATGAGGCCAGCGCGCGGTCGAGATCGGCTGAAAAGACCACCATCGTCTTGGCGGCAGGCAACGCGCCCCCGGGTTGGACGGTAATAGCTGGCGTAGCATTCCCTTTGCGGATGCGCGCTACAATCGTCTTGCCATCTTGACGCACTTCGACCAGCGGGTTGCCCGTCCGCTCGCACCAGGCTGCCACATCGCGGCGAAAGCCCGGATCGGTGGCGCGCACTTCTAGCACCTGGCCCGGCTGCAATTCTTGGATGCGCTTGTACACCGCCATGATCGGCCCCGGGCATTGCAGACCGCAGGCGTCGAGCTGCACCTCCGCGCCCAGTGAAGCCGGGGACTCAACGGACAAGGGCACGCCCGATTCATCTAGCGCCGACGGGAGTTCTGCTTTGACTACTTGACAGGGATCACAGGTATCGAAATTGCCCTGCGCCTCGGTGGCCACGGCATAAGTAGTATAGCCGCCGCTCATGTTTTTCGCGCGATAGCCATTCTGCAATAACATACGCTGCATCACATAGGCGCGGCGGCCTACGGCGCAATATACGGCCCACTCTTTGTCTTTCGATAGTTCACCTATCCGTTTGCGAAGCTCAGTATTGGTGATATGAATTGCACCAGGCACATGGCCCGCTTCCCATTCGGCGTCGGTGCGCACATCGAGAATGCCAAAATCGGGGGAACCCTGTCTAGCAACCACTTCGCGCCACTCGATCATCTCAGTGTCGCCGCGCAGGCGGTTGGCGGCCACAAAACCGGCAATGTTGACGGGGTCTTTGGCGGCGCCATACGGCGGCGCGTAGGGCAACTCCAGGTGTTCCAAGTCATAGACCGTCATCCCCGCCTTGAGGGCAGTGGCCAACACGCCAATGGTGCGATCTACCGCGTTATAGCCTACCACTTGCGCACCCAAAAGTCTGCCATCGGTGGGAGAGTATAACAGCTTGATGCTTTGCGGCGTAGCGCCCGGGTAGTACGCCACATGATCTTGGCTGTGGTTGATACTTGTCAGGAACGGGACGTTGGCCTGTTGCAACGTGCGGCTGTTGGCTCCGGTGCAAGCCGCCGATAGTTCGAACAGTTTGACGATAGAAGTTCCGATGGTACCCTGGTAAGCGCTGGACTTGCCGGTGATGTGATCCGCCGCAATGCGCGCTTGACGGTTGGCCGGGCCGGCCAGGGGGACAGCGGTGGGCGTCCCCAAGATCGGGCTTACCACCTGAATGGCGGCTCCTACGGCGTAAATGTCGGGATCGGAAGTCTGCATATGAGCGTTCACTACAATATGCCCGCGGGGCCCCAATTCCAGCCCGGCGGACTTGGCCAGGGCGCTTTCGGGGCGCACGCCCAGCGCCAGAATCACCATATCGGCGCGGGCTGTCTTGCCGCTAGCAAGCACCACTTCTAGTTGACCCTCTACCGAGCGAATCTCCTTCAGACCGTCACCCAAGCCCAAGCGCACACCGTGCTCGCGCAACGAGCGGTGCAACATAGCAGCCAGCTCGAAATCGAGTGGGGCCATCACCTGATCGAGCATCTCGACCAATGTGACAGCGATATGGCGCTCGACGAAATTCTCCACCAACTCTAGACCAATGAACCCGCCGCCTACGACGATGGCGCTTTTGACCTTGCCGGTATCGAGCGGCGACTTGATGGCATCCATATCGGGGATATCGCGCAACGAATAGACGCCAGGCAAATTGACCCCCGGGATCGACGGCGTCAACGGCTTGGCGCCAGGCGAGAGCACCAATTTGTCATAGGGCAGCCGATAGACGCGCCCCGTGGTTACCTCGCGTACTTCAACCTCTTTGGCAGTGCGATCCACTCGCAAGACTTCGTTCTCGATACGCACATCAATGGCGAACTCGCTCTTGAGCTTTTCGGGCGTCGAGACGAACAGCGCATCTCGATTGGCGATGACTCCACCGATATGATAGGGCAGGCCGCAATAGGCAAATGATACGTATTTGCCGCGCTCGAGCACCACAATATTGGCGCGCTCATCCAGCCGCCGTAATCTCGCCGCAGCCGTCGCTCCGCCTGCTACGCCCCCGACGATTACATAATTGGTCATGTTGTCAACCCTCATTCCGCCCAACAGCCGGGCTTGATTGTGAAATCTGCCACAATTATACCATAGGGGGGTATAGTTGTCAAGTGGATAGTAGGTATCATTTATCGCAAGTTGGCGATGCGATTTGACGGCAAGGGCCAAACGTGTCATAATAGCCGATGGTCAAGGTATGGCCAGGGCGAGATGCAATTTCAAGCGAGGGAGATCGGGAGCGATGGACAGCGACAAGGATTTGGTTGGGCAGAACGAAGGCATTCAGCCTGTAACAGAGGCAGCCGAGGCTGCTCCAGCGGAGCCAGAAGCGACTCCCGAACCTAGGCGCGAGGCAAAAGGGCGGGGCCGGGCGCGCGAGGTCTCGACGGCCGACTTGGCGGCGCTCCAACCGGGCATGCCGTTCACCGGCAAAATCAAGAACATCGTCGAATTCGGCGCTTTTGTGGATATTGGCGTGGGGCGCGACGGTCTGGTGCACGTATCGCTGCTCAAGCGGGCCAACATGGACAAGACTGTCAAAGTGGGTGATAGCCTGGATGTGGTGGTTCGCCATGTGGATTTGGAGAACGGCCGTATCAGCCTCACCCTTCCTAGCCTGGAAAAGGGCAATAAAGCGGGCCTGCGCGACCTAGAAGTCGGCGCGGTGGTCACGGGGAACGTGGTGCGCCTGGCCGAGTTTGGCGCTTTTGTGGATATCGGTGCGCAGACCGATGGCTTGCTGCACATCTCGCAAATGTCGGGCGGGTTCGTGAATCACCCGGGCGAGGTCGTCAAAGTGGGCGATGAAGTGCAGGTGCGCATCACCGAGGTGGACGCCAAAAAACGTCGCATCTCGCTCAGCATGAAAGAAGCCAAAGAAGAACAAGAGCGCGTGGTAGTAGCTCAGCCCAAGCAAGAGGAAAGCGGCGAGCGTATGCCAACGGCTTTCGAGATGGCCTTTGAAGAGGCCCGCCAGAAGGCGCGCCGTAAGCAAGTCCGCGCCCGCGCCTGACTTCTTTGAAAACGCTACCGTCATCGTAGGGGCGCGATATGTCGCGCCCCTACTTTGTTTGTTGCTTACAGCAATTGCGCCAGGTCGCTCAAGCGCGTGACGCCGCCCAGGCCGCGAATCGCGGCGTCGCCGACGCCAGCGGCGCGCAGCGGCGCGATCACGTCGCGGACAAGATCAGGTACATATGCCTTCAGGAGCGCCGTATTGCCCTGAGGCTCCAGTTTGACCTCATCCAGGCAAGCGGGGATCAAGCAGCTCTGGCCGGTCAGCAGTTTTTCGCTGGCTGCGCCTGCGCGCACAGTGCAGCTTCCTTCGATCACCGAGAGCACATAGAAGCGCTGCCCCTCGGGCGAGAGCGTGGCCGTCTCGGCCAGGTCAAGCCGTTCCAGCGAAAAATAGCGGCAGGCGAAAATGAAGGTCTGCCGATTCACCCCGTGCGTCAGCGTGACGGGCTTGGTCTGGCAATCGAACGGCTCTTCCAGGTGTATCGTATGAGCCAGTTCCAACGCCTTGGCGCGCTGCTGCTCCAGGGTCAACCCCTGCTTGAAGCGCGGCCCAAGGCCGATGGTGACATCCGAGTTTTGCATGATTTCGTAGAACAGCACCCCGCCGGGCGAATAGTGCATCGTGCCGGCGTAGAGCAAAAAGGCGTCGCCGGGGGACACGATGCGCTCAACCATACACAAGCGCGATGTGTCGTCCATCAGCGCCTGCGCCAGGCTCTCGCGCGTGACGCCGGGTTTATTGCCGACATAGACCGAGCCGCCCGGCCGGACGTGGAGCATATACCAGGCCTCGGTCTTCCCTGGGTCGGACGATCCAGCGGCGCGAGCCTGTTCGTCGTTGAGGTGGATTTGCTCACCCAGCGGATTGGAGGCGTCGAGGAACTTGATGAGCAGCGGAAAACGCGCGCCGCAGCGGGCCACGATGTCGGCCCCTAGCAAGCGCTCGCCATAGCGCTCGATGGCCTGGTGCAACGTCTGTCCGGCCAAAGCGCCGTTGATGATCTCGCTCGATTCATTGGGCCGATCCACTGCTTCCCATGTCTCGGCCACGCGATGATCCTCGGGCAGGCCCGTTTTTTGATAGACCTGAGTGATCCAGCGACCGCCGAAAGGATAGTTGCGCAAGATTTCCTTAAAACGTAAAGGGTACAAAGCGGGTTCAGGCATGATCGTGTCTCCAAACGTGATATGACTTTGCAGGCCAAGTTGATTCTCTTTCACTTGACGCAATGAGCAAAACAGCGGCGGCTCAGCCGAAAGCCGGCTCGCCGTGGATACTCTCGACCAATTCCACAGCTTGGCGTACGTAGTCAGCCTCGCCCAGCAGCAACCGGCGTACGGCGCCCTCAGCGCCGGCCACGGCGCCCGCCGGGATTGGCACGGCCTCGACCCCGCACAGCGTTTCTAGCGCCTCGATCTCGGTGACAATCGTGCCCGCTATTGGCCACAACGAATGAACCACACCCAGATGCTCGTCCGGCTCGGAAATTAGGGCGCTGGCCTCCTGAATATCGAACGGCACCTCTTTTTCCAAGCCCACAGGGATGATCAAACGCATTTTTCTGCCGATGATCGGCCCGATGGCGCGCCCGATGGTGCCCCCTTCGGGGTGGCCAATGGTGATGCCCGCGATGCGCGCCCCATAGTTGAGCGCGTTGGCGCCCTTAATGTAGATGTCGCCCGCTTGCATCTTTTCCAGAGCCGTAAAGCGATCCAACTCGGGCGCGGGTTGACCATCCACTAGGACGAGGTCGGGCAGGCGAGCTACTTTCCACGGCTGCGCCCATTTGGCGGGTGTAGTGCGTCCAGTGACAAACGCGCGCCGGTCAATGGTCTGGCCGGTCAATTCCTCATAGATACACCCATTGGTCGTGCCGGTGTTGAGGACGATGATCCCTTTGGCCAGCTTTTCCTGGATGCAATCCATCGCAACCACGCCTTTGGCGATTAGCCGCTTGGATTCCGACACGGTCAAGGCAACTTCTGCTTTCATATACTCCTCGATTTCAGCGCACGACAATGCGCTCTTGAATCCGCTCATAGCTGGCCTCGCCGATCCCTTTGACTTCCATGATCTGTGCGGGATCGGTGAACGGGCCGTTGCTTTCGCGGTAGGCGATAATCCGTTGGGCCAACGCTGGCCCGATGCCCGGCAGGGATTCTAGCTCGGTCTGCGAGGCGGTGTTGATATTGATTGCGTCGGCGACGACCTCTATCACCCCCGATCTGGATGCAGCATCGCCAGGTGCCACCTGGGCCTGCGCCGGCGTGGGGCTGGGCGGCGCAGGCGTATTGATCGTCGGGATAAAAATCTGTTGCCCATCGCGCGCTATATCGGCCAAATTCACGCGCGCGTCATCGGCTTGGTCGTTCAGGCCGCCGGCAGCTTCTACTGCTTGAATCAGGCGACTGTTTGGCGGGAGGGTATAGACCCCAGGGCGTCGCACCGCCCCCGCTACGTGCACCTGGATGGGCGCCGCCGTGGCGGTGGGCGTGAGCGTCGGCGTAAGTGTCATGGTCGGCTGTACGATGGTCAACGGCTCCGGTTGGGGCCGCCGGCTGTACCACACATAGCCGCCCAGCAGGATGGTGTAAACCAACGTCAGAGCGATGTAGCCGCGATAACTGCTCACACTATGACGGGGCTGCAAGGTGCTCCTATTGCGCGCTGGCCAAATCGCGCAGCCACTGGATCAGCAAGCGCACGCCGTGAGCCGTGGCGCCTTTGGCGAGATAGCCGTTGGGCTTGTCGGCCCAGGCAGTGCCGGCGATGTCGAGGTGCGCCCAAGGATAACCCTGCGCGAATTTTTGCAAGAACAGGCCCGCTGTGATCGTGCCCGCCGGGCGGCCGCCCGAGTTCTTGACATCGGCCACATCGCTCTTGATCTGCTCGGCGTATTCCTCATACAAGGGCAATTCCCAAATTTTTTCGCCGCTGGCCGCTGAGGCCTGGAGCAACGCCTGCTTGAGCGCGACGTCGTTGCCCATCAAGCCGCTGGTCACATGTCCCAGGGCCACCACGCACGCGCCGGTGAGGGTGGCTAGGTCAACCACGGCCTTGGGCTGATAGCGTTTGGCATAGTGCAGCGCATCGGCCAAAATTAGCCGCCCCTCAGCGTCGGTGCTGATGACCTCGATGGTGAGGCCCGACATCGAAGTGAGCACGTCGCCGGGCTTGTAGGCGCGACCATCGGGTAGGTTTTCGGTGGCGGGCATGAGGCCTACCACACGCAACGGCAACTTGAGCAGCGCCACAGCGCGCATCACACCCAGAGTGATGGCTGCGCCCGACATGTCGTCCTTCATCAACTCCATGCCTTCGCTGGGCTTGATCGAGATGCCGCCCGAGTCAAAGGTAATGCCCTTGCCTACGATGACATAGGCGGGTAATTCACGGCGCTCGGCATTGTGTTCCAGGATAATGAACTTGGCCGGTTCGTTCGACCCCTGCGCTACACCCAACAACGCGCCCATGCCCAGGTCGGCCATTTGCTCCTCGTCGAGCGCCTGGCTGGTCAATCCGACCTCGGCGGCTATTTGCTCGGCGATCTCGGCGAGGGCCGTGGGGGTGAGATAGTTGCCGGGCCGATTCACCAAGTCGCGCGCCAGGCATACCGATTCGGCGACAATCTGCCCCACTTGCGCGCCGCGCTGCGCCGCTGGCGCCTGGTCGGCGCTGAACTGCACCAACGTCACCTCTTCGAGGCGCGGATCAAGACCGGTGCGATCCGACTTGAGTTCGGTGAACGCATAATCGCCCAGGATTGTCCCCTCGACTACCGCTTGCGCCGCCGCCTCGGGCAGCAGCCCTGCGCCGCCCGCGCCGTGTACGATGGTACAATAGCGCGTCACCTTGAGCCTACGGGCTTCGCGCGCCGCCGCCGCCGCTATGCGTCGCACCGTGTCCAGGTTAAACTTGGCGCGGTCGCCCAGCCCTATCAATAGCACGCGCTTGGCTGGGATGGCGCCATGGGTATAGAGCAACGCCGACTGCTCGGCTTTGCCCGTGAAATCTCCCGCTTCAACCAATTCGCGGATGGCGCCGTTCAGGGCGCGATCTACCACTGCGGTCGCTCCGGTAGGCGCCGTTACCCCCTCAAAGAGGTTGATCACGATCAATTCGGCGGCCACTTCTTGGATTGCTCCAATTTGGGTTTTGATCTCCATCTTTTCCTCCTATTCGCACACACGCCCCTTGCGGCGAGCCACATCGAATATAGTACCACGGGTGTGGTTGGAGGGCAAGGCAAAGGCAGCAGCTGTAACAACTCTGGCAGTTATCGCCATGATAGCGGCCAAGATGACGACGCTCGAAACTTGACAAACGCGGCTAAATGTGCTATTCTTCTAGCAATCGAGTATTGAGAGTGCTAAATACTTTACGATAAATACGCCAAGAGCGCTTTCGCAGGATCTTTGACAGCGAGCGCTAAACGTGATATGATATTGGCACTCAAGGCCTGCGACTGCTAAATCTCGGCATCCTCGTATGTGATTATCCGGCGCGGGCAAGGAATAGAGCCATGGTCGAAAACGAACTAACGCCGCGACAGCGCGAAACGCTCAAAACGCTGATCCAAGAATATATTGCCTCGGGCGTGCCTGTGGGTTCGGCCACTATTCAGCAAGTGGGCCGCCTGGGGGTTAGTTCGGCCACTATCCGCAACGAATTGGCGGCTTTGGAAGAGATGGAGTATATCGCCCAGCCGCACACTTCGGCTGGGCGCATGCCCACCGTCAAGGGTTATCGCTATTTTGTCGAGCAGCTCATGGAGCAAAGCGAGCTGTCGCCGTTGGAAAAACGAATGATCGGCCACCAGTTTCATCAGGTGCGGCTCGATCTGGAGCAGTGGCTCAAGCTAACCGCTGCTGTGTTGGCCCATACGGTGCAGGCCGCCTCGGTTGTGACGCCGCCGCGTGCCTCCGAGTCGCGCTTTCGCCATTTAGAGCTGATCTCGATCAGCGACGCGCTCTGTTTGATGATCCTGGTCTTGCAGGATGGTAGTATTCACCAAGAGATGCTGGGCATGGTTAGTCCGCTGGACCAGGGCACGCTCAGCCAGACATCCAACAAGCTTAATGCGCGGCTGCTGAATCGCTCAGTCGAGGAAATCCAGGTCAACGCTGACCCTGAACTGGCCGTGTTGCAAGATTGGGAAGCGCAAGTATTACAGCGCATTGTGGACCAAATGCAGCAGGTAGATCGTATGGCGATCACTGATATTTATCGCGATGGTCTTGTGAACGTGTTGGAACAACCCGAACTTAGCGACGCGAACACGTTGCGCCAGATCATGGCGATTTTGGAACATCGCGGCTTGCTGGAATCGGTGTTCGATCGCATCCTCAACGCCAACGGAGTGCAAATCATCATCGGCGGCGAAGGCTTGAACGAGATGGATGATGTGAGTATGGTGCTTTCACCCTATGGCGTGCGCAATCGAGCCACCGGCATTTTGGGCGTCTTGGGGCCGACGCGTATGAGATACGCGCGCGCCATTTCGACGGTGCGCTATGTAGCGCATCTGATGGATGCGATGATCAGCGAGTTATATGGCCTGTAGAGCGACGTTCGACAATATGCCTCGGAGGATAGAAATAAGCTATGCAACGTGAAGACTGTTTGGGCGAACAGAATATTAACGATCAAGGGCAGCAGGAAACTGCCCCGACTACAGCCGAGGACGAGCTTGCGACGTTGCGTCGTGAGGCGGAAGAGTGGCGCGTCAAAGCCGACGAGGCTCAGGATAAGTACCTTCGTAGCGTGGCCGAGTTTTCCAACTATCGCAAGCGACAGGATCGCGAACGAGAACAACAGACGATCAGCATCAAAATCGAGGTGTTGCGACAGACACTGCCGGCGCTCGATGACTTGCAGCGCGCTCTGGCCAATGTGCCTGCCGAATTGACGGGCGCGCCCTGGGTAGAGGGGGTAGCGTTGATCGAACGTAAGCTCCAGGCCCTCTTGACCAACTTTGGAGTTCAGCCTATCGAGGCATTGGGCAAACCATTTGACCCGAATTATCATTCGGCGCTGATGCAAAGCCCAAGCGCGGAATACCCGGCGGGTGTGGTAATGGCCGAACTACAAAAAGGTTATACCCTCGGCGATCAGGTGCTGAGGCCCTCGCTAGTGCAGGTGTCGAGCGGGCCGACGGATTAGGCCACAGAACAAGCACGCATCACAAGTTGCGCTGATGCGTATCACAATAAGAACGAGACCGCGCTTACAATCAGGAGGCTATAGATGGCTAGAATCATCGGTATCGACTTGGGAACGACAAACTCAGTGGTGGCGGTGATGGAAGGCGGCGAGCCGACCGTCATCCCCACAGCAGAAGGAGGGCGGTTGTGCCCTTCGGTGGTGGCGGTGAACCCCAAAACGGGCGAGCGTATGGTGGGCCAGGTGGCGCGCCGACAGGCGATCACCAACCCTGAAAACACAATTTTCTCGATCAAACGCCTGATGGGCCGCAAGTTCAACGCCCCCGAAGTACAAAAAGCGGGTAAAGTGGG
>CAZYPJ010000043.1:14645-19741 GCA_964649365.1 uncultured Anaerolineales bacterium
CCAACCCCGAGAACACCATCTTTTCTGTGAAGCGGTTGATGGGTCGTAAGTTCGGCGATGCCGAAGTGCAAAAGGCCCGCCAGGTGCTGCCGTACCAGATCGTGGAGCGGGACAACGGCGACGCTTGGGTCGTCATGGGCGGCAAAGAATACTCGCCGCCCGAGATCTCGGCCATGATCTTGGCTAAGCTCAAGGCCGACGCGGAGGCTTACCTGGGCGAAAAAGTGACGCAGGCCGTTATTACTGTGCCCGCCTACGTTAACGTCTCGCAGCGTCAAGCCACCAAAGATGCCGGTCGCATCGCTGGCCTTGAAGTATTGCGCATCATCAACGAGCCGACGGCCTCGGCCCTAGCCTATGGTCTGGATAAGAAAAAGGATGAAAAGATCGCCGTATACGACCTGGGCGGCGGCACGTTCGATATCTCGATCCTCGACATTGGCGATGGCGTATTCGAGGTCAAATCTACCAACGGCGACACTTTCCTCGGCGGCGACGATTTCGATCAGCTCATCATCAACTGGATCGCTGACGAGTTCAAGAAAGAGCAGGGCATTGACCTGCGCAACGACCGCATGGCCTTGCAACGCTTGAAGGAAGCGGGCGAACGCGCCAAGATCGAACTTTCGACCACGATGCAGAGCGAGATCAACCTGCCTTTTGTGACAGCAGACGCCACCGGTCCCAAGCACCTAAATATGACGCTGACCCGCTCCAAGTTGGAGCAGTTGGTAGGTCACTTGGTCGAGCGTTCGATGGGGCCTGTGCGCCAGGCGTTGGAGGATGCTGGCTTGCGCACCAACGAAATTGATGAAGTGATCCTGGTGGGCGGCCAAACCCGTATGCCGCTAGTGCAACAACAAGTGGAAAACTATTTCAGCAAGAAACCGCATCGCGGCATCAACCCCGACGAAGTGGTGGCGGTAGGCGCAGCGATCCAAGCGGGTGTGTTGGGCGGCCAGGTGAGCGACGTGCTGCTTTTGGATGTGACGCCGCTGACCCTGGGCATCGAGACGCTGGGCGGCGTGGCCACCCCGTTGATCGAGCGTAACACCACCATACCGACTAAAAAGAGCCAAATTTTCTCGACGGCTTCGGATATGCAGACGCAGGTGCAGATCAGCGTGGTGCAGGGCGAACGGCCCATGGCCGCTGATAACAAACAGTTGGGCATGTTCACCCTGGACGGCATTCCGCCGGCGCCGCGCGGCGTGCCTCAGATTGAGGTGACGTTCGATATTGACGCCGACGGCATCTTGCACGTTTCGGCCAAAGACAAGGCTACGGGCCGCGAGCAAAAGATCACCATCACGGCCTCTAGTGGCCTGAGCAAGAATGAGATCGATCGGATGGTGCGCGAGGCCGAGCAGCATGCCGCCGATGACAAAGCGCGCAAAGAGCAAGTGGAGCAGCGCAACCAGGCCGATACTATGGCCTACACCGCCGAAAAAGCGCTCAAAGACTTGGGCGACAAAGTACCTGCTGCCACTCGGAGCGACGTAGAAAGCAAGATCCAAGCCGTGCGCGAGGCGCTCAAAGGCAGCGATCTGGCCGAAATCCGCCGCACCAGCGACGCCCTCTCGCAGGCGCTACAGCAATTGGGTAGCGCGGCCTACCAGCAAGGCGGAGAGACCCCGCCCCAGGGCGGTCCTCAGGGTGGTAAGGGTGACGACGACTCGACCGTTGAGGGCGAGTTCCGCGAGGTCTAGTGCATTCACGATAAGACCCGAGGGATACAACAAAATCCCTCGGGTCTTTGACGTTAGGTCGCAATCCGGGTACACTGTTGGCTTGTAAACCTTGCTGGAGCAACACATCGTATGGCCTCTGAGAAGCGTGATTATTAC
This sequence comes from uncultured Anaerolineales bacterium, assembly GCA_964649365.1. GTDB lineage: Bacteria > Chloroflexota > Anaerolineae > UBA1429 > UBA1429 > CAZYPJ01. The sequence goes on from CAZYPJ010000043.1 coordinate 16,493, forward strand.
GAGACGTTGGGCATCGCGCGCGATGCCTCCAAGGACGACATCCGCGCCGCCTACCGCAAGCTCGCGCGCCAATACCACCCCGATGTGAGCAAAGAGGCCGACGCCGAAGCCAAGTTCAAAGAAATCAACGAGGCCTATCAAGTCTTGAGCGACGACGAACGTCGGGCGCGCTATGACCGCTTTGGCCATGTGGATATGGGTCAAGGTGACGCCGGCGGCTTTGGGTTCGGCGGCTTTGGCGGCTTTGAGGATATTTTCGAGGACTTTTTTGGGTTTGGCGCGCGAGGCGCTGCGCGACAGGGGCCGCGCCGGGGCGCTGACTTGCGCTTTGACCTCGAGATCGAGTTCGAAGAGGCTATCTTTGGTTGCCAGCACGAGATCGAGGTCAACCGGGCCGAGATTTGTCCCAACTGCAAAGGCAGCGGCGCCGAGCCGGGTACCGCGCCTCGCCGTTGTCCTGAATGCAACGGCAGCGGGCAGATCAGGCGCTCGCAGCAATCTATCTTTGGCTCGTTCGTCAATGTGACCACTTGCCCGCGTTGCGGCGGACGGGGCGAGGTCATTACTACGCCCTGCGCCATCTGCAAGGGCGAGCGCCGCGTCGAACAGACGCGCAAGCTTTCGATTGACATCCCAGCCGGCGTGGATGATGGAATGCGTATCCGCTTGTCGGGCGAAGGCGAGACCGGTCTCGATGGCGGCCCGGCGGGCAACCTCTATGTGGTGCTGCACGTCAAGCCTCACAAGTTTTTCCAGCGTCGCGACCAGGATATTCTACTCACACTCAACGTAAACATGGTGCAGGCAACCCTGGGTGATGAGATCATGGTGCCCACGTTGGAAGGCAAGGAAAAAATGACCCTGCCCGCTGGCACGCAGCCAGGGGCGGTGTTCCATCTCAAAGGTAAGGGCGTGCCCAAGTTGCAGGGGTCGGGGCGTGGCGAAGAGATCGTTATCATCAATGTGGTTGTCCCCACCAAGCTCGACGCCGCCCAAAAGAAATTGTTGGTCGAGTTGGGCAAGACTTTGGGCAACGAGATCACACCGCAGAGCGAAAAGAACATATTAGAGCGTCTCAAGGACGCTTTGGGAATGTAGGTCAGTCAGCATGTCGCCTCAAAAAGCAAGCCGTTGGATCGAAGTGAGCGTAGAAGCGGATCGCGGGTCAGTGGATGACATCGCCGCGTTCATGGGGCGTTATTGCGCTGGCGGCGCGGTGATCGAAGAACGCCCCGATGGCACGCCAGCATCGCTTACCGGCGGGGCCGAGATCGTCGAGAATCCTACCGGCGAAATACCATTGCCGCCCGATGCGCGCGTCACCGTCAAAGGGTTTCTGCCTACCTGGGAAGAAGAAACCCTGCGCAAGCTAGAGATTGCCTTGTTGCTTTTGGGCCGGAACAGCCCTATCTCTGAACCGCATGTGCGGGTTCTGGAGCCAGAAGATTGGGCCGAGAGCTGGAAAGCGTACTTTCCACCGCAGCATATCGGCCAACATATCGTTATTGTGCCCACTTGGCGTGAATATACTCCCCAGCCGGGCGAGCAGATCATTCGGCTCGACCCGGGGATGGCCTTTGGCACGGGGCTGCACGCCACCACACGCCTGTGCTTGATAGCAGTGGAACGCTTGGCGCAGCCTGGTTTGAGCGTGCTCGACGTGGGCACGGGGTCGGGTATCCTTGCTATCGCTGCCGCGCAACTCGGCGCGCACGTCCAGGCGCTCGACGCCGATCCTATCGCTGTCGAAGTAGCCAAAGAGAACGTCGAACTCAACGGCGTCGCCGCCGCTGTCCAAGTCGCGCATGGTACGCTGGGCAAGCCGCCCTCAGCGGCTATCCCTTGCCATACCGGTGCGGGCTATGACCTGCTGCTCGTAAACATCCTCGCTGAGGTTATCATTGGCATGTCTCCTGCTATCGCCGCCGCGTTGCGCGCCGGGGGGCGATGGGCCGCATCGGGCATCATCGAAGAAAAAGCGGCAGATGTGATCCGCGCTGTGGAGAACGCCGGCCTGATAGTGGATGAGCAGCTCGCCGAGGAGCATTGGGTGGCCTTGATCGGCCACAAGCCTTAGAGCTATCATGCACCGCTTTTTTGTGCCGCCCGAATGGTTGCAACAGGAGCCGATTGTGTTGACCGGCCCGTTGGCCCATCAGTTGGGGCGTGTGTTACGCACAAAGCCGGGTGAGCACATTATGCTGCGCGACACCACGGGTTGGGCCTCCGAGTCCGCGGTCACCCGGGTGACGAGCGCCCAGCTTCTGGCTCGCGTGGTGGACAAAATGCAGCCGCATACCGAGCCGGCGACCCGCCTAACGCTCTACCAGGCATTAACCCGCGAGAAGAAATTCGATTGGGCGCTGCAAAAGGGCGTCGAACTAGGCGTATCCGCCTTTGCGCCTCTGCTGACCGAACGTGGCTTGTTGAATCGCGCCGAGCAAGTGCGAGAGTTAAAAAACGAACGCTGGGGTCGGATCGTGATTGAGGCCGCCGAACAATCCGGGCGGGCGCGTTTGCCCGAGCTCTGGCCCGTTCAAACAGTGGCCGAAGCGTGCGCCGCGCTTCCTCCCTGCGCCACGGCGCTCATCGCTTGCCCGGGAGAGTCGCTGACGTTACGCGATTTGGAACATGCCTGGCGCCAATCGCCGCCGCGCGAGGTGCGCTTGTTCATTGGCCCAGAGGGTGGCTTTACCGACGCCGAGGTCACGCTGGCCCGTCGCGCCGGCGTGACGCCTATTTCGCTCGGCCCACGCACGCTGCGCACCGAAACGGCTGGCCTGGCGGCGACAGCGATTGTGTTCTATATCTTGGATAACCTGTGATTTCGATTGATAACGCGTGTTTTCAGCAAGCAAGAAGCATTTGCGCTCGCTGTATGAATGCACTATAATCGCGTGTTGGCAAAACAGGGGGTCTCCATCCTATCCTGGAGACAGATCCTCGGCGGGTCGAGATGGCGGCAACTCGCCGAGGGATGGATAGGGCCTTGCAAGCGGCTTTCAACTGTGTGCGCATGCTCGAGAAAGCTCGATATCAGAGTTTGATCCCAAACACAAGAGGAGGAAACGAAATGCGCAAGACTGTTCTGATCGCGTTCAGTTTGCTTGTCATCCTTTCTATGGTGCTTAGCGGTTGCGCCAAGCCCACCCCCCCCCCCGGTCCCCCAACCACCAACGCCCCCCAACCCCCCCCCCCCCCCAAAACCCCCAATGGCCCCCCACCCCCCCCACCCCCAAAACCCCCCAC
>CAZYPJ010000044.1:0-19133 GCA_964649365.1 uncultured Anaerolineales bacterium
TTTGTTTCTGCTCAGTATGGCTGGGCGCTAAATGGTAGGTTGAGGAGCGCGATCACGCTGCTGGGGTGCGTCGCCCGGTCGCGTTTGTACGGCTGTCCCGGCTCTTCGGGGCGGAACTCGGTTACGCGCTCGTAAGGGGGATCGAGCCGCCTGAGGCCATAGCCTTGGGGCGCATGTTTTAGATGCAGCAACGCGGCCTTGGCCGTCTCGCGGATAGCGCGGCGCGCGACTTCGGGGTGCAAGTGCAGCGCGCTGAGGTTGTGGCGCATATATGCGCGGGTGTCGAGGTCGCGCCCGTCGTCGGGTTGCAGGCCGCGCTTGACAGCGATGGTATAGATGCCAGGGATGAGCGCCGTCGCCTCCTGGCAAAAAGCCTCGTCGCCCGAAGCAAAGATGGCGGGGATACCCAGTTCGCTGGCGCACAGGGCGAATTGGCCGAACTCGCCGATGCTGACGCCATTGATGCTCAGATCGAGATAGTTGAACCATTGCGTGTGGGCCAGGTGGGCGCGCGGCGTGCTCGCCTTGGCGTGCTGGCCGATCCACACCACCGCGCCATAGCTTTCGTCCAGCTCCAACGGCCAGCCATTGGGCCAGCCGCGCAATAGCTTGGCGCGCTGGTCGAGCAATAGCGGATTAATTCCGCCCGCGCCGTGCCCGTCGCTTACCACGATGTCATCGGCCCCGCCTTGCCACAAACCTTCGATGGCGGCGTTGACCTCTTGAGTCAGTAATTCGCGCCCTAGCTCATAGTAACGCCCCGGATAGCCCCTCTCCGCTGGCTGGCACCAATTATCGTGATCCAACACCCCCGCCACGCCTTCCATATCGGTCATGATATAGACCTTCATGCAGCATCCTTTCCCAGTTCGATTGACAATCCCCGTCTCGCAGCTTAATATAGCGCCGTTACGCGGCCCTATTCTGAGAATATCATGGAGGCGAGATCCAATGGCCAAGATCACCTTGATCGGCGCAGGCAGCGTGGTGTTTACCCGCAACCTGACCAGCGATATCCTATTGACCCCGGCTTTGCAAGGCAGCACTATCGCGTTGATGGATATTGACCCGCAGCGGCTCGACATCGCCGCCAAGCTGGTGCAGAAAATTATCGACGTGCGCAAACTCTCCGCCAAGGTCGAGGCGACGCTAGATCGGCGCGAAGCGCTGGCCGGCGCGGACTATGTCATCACCACTATCCAGGTGGGCGGGTTGGAGGCTTACGAGCACGACATCAACATCCCGCTCAAATACGGCGTAGGCCAGTGCGTGGGCGACACGCTCGGCCCGGGCGGCGTGTTTCGCGGGTTGCGCACCATTCCTGTGCTGCTCGACATCTGCAAAGATATGGACGAACTGTGTGCGCCCGGTGCCTTGCTCATCAACTATAGCAACCCCATGGCGATCAATAGCTGGGCCGTAGCCGCCGGGTCGGGCCGGCCCTATGTGGGGCTGTGCCACAGCGTGCAGGGCACGTCCGAGATGCTGGCTCGCTTCATCGGCGCGCCCTACGAACAAGTGCGTTTCAAGGTGGCGGGCATCAATCATCAGGCTTGGTTCCTCGAGTTCAAATGGAACGGCGCCGACGCCTATCCCTTGCTGCGCGAAGCGGTCAAGGATCCCAAGAACTATGGCGACGAACCGGTGCGTATCGAACTGTTCCAGCAATTCGGATGGTTCGTCACGGAATCGAGCGGTCACGCTTCCGAATATGTGCCTTACTACCGCAAGAACGCCGAGATGATCGAGAACGACCTTCGACCCAAGTTCCAGAATCCTCACGATGAATGGCTCAACTTTGGTCGGTCGGGCGGCTACCTGCGCCACTGCAAGATGCGGCTGCACGACTATATGGATGAGGTCAAGGAGCAAATCGCGGGGACGCGCCCTTTGCCCACCAAGCGCACCCACGAATACGGTTGCTTTATCATCGAGGCGATGGAGACGAACAATCCCACGCTGATCTATGGCAACGTGGCCAATACCAAGCTGATCACCAACCTGCCCGAAGGGTGTAGCGTCGAGGTGCCTTGCTATGTGGATAGCAACGGCATCCAACCCTGCTACGTGGGCGACCTGCCGCCGGTGTTGGCAGGCATCAACCGCACCAACATCAACGTGCAAGAGTTGGCCGTCAAGGGCAGCCTGGCGGGCGACCGCGAGATGATCGTCCACGCCATTATGCTCGATCCGCTGACGGCGGCGGTATGCACCATGCCGCAAATTCGCGCTATGGTTGAGGAACTGTTCGCTGCCGAAGCCCAATGGCTGCCGCAGTTTCGCTGATCCTGCAATTTCGGCCATATCATGGAGCGTCGCTCGATCTGAAAGCGGCGCTCCGTTATTTGGTAGGCGTCAGATGCGGCGCAGGCGCGCTTCGAACACCTTGTTGCGTAGAAAGGCATCCAAGTCGCCGCGCTCATCGAGCAGCGGCGCGATTTCGGCGTCGTCTATCAGTACGATACAAGTGTCGCCCCGGGCCCCCGAATAGCGCGCTTGCTGCTCGGCGGCGGATGTAGTCCCTCCCGAGGTCATCACGAACACCAAACGAATGTTGTGCAAGCTGGCCTTGCCTACCAGCTCCGCGATCATACTCTGCGGCGTAGAGTCCTGGAGATTTCTACACTCAACCAGGATGGCAGGTGCATAGATGCTCCAATGCGCGCCGCCAGGGGCGTCGCCGTTGATCGCCAATACTACGTCGAGCTGTTCGGTATCGGTATGCACATCAGGATAGACGGAAAAGGCCGGCACCAGCGAGAACAAAGCCGCCGCAAAGCTTTCCCAGGCCTTGCCGCGCTGATAGTTGCCGCTGGCGTCGAGCGCCTCATTGCGCAACGCCTGGAGGCGCGCATAAGAGACTGCTATATCCTCCGCCGGCTCGGCGGCGGCGATGGGCGCTGGCGCCTGTCGTTCGCTGGCGGCATAGTATTGTCGCAGAGCGCGCTCGTAGAGCTGGTTGCGCACCTGGCATGGCTGCGAGGCGCGGATTGCGCCGATCATCTCGAGCGACGCCAAGACAGGGTCGTTGCGGCTAAAGGGCGTCTCTCGCCCCTCGATCAGGATGCTGCGCAGCTTGCGCCGCTCGGCGGGCCGCCTCTCCAACTCGATAATCACATGGCGGATGTTGTCGTCCTCGATCAGCATCTGTTGGGCGGCTCGATCAATGGCTTCGGGCGTCAAAGTTGTCACTTGGGCATGTTCCAACAGGGCGCATAGCCGCATAGTGAGGTAAGGGTGGCCGCCGGCGAGTCCGTGGATGTGGCTGGCCGCCTCGTCGGGAACCTGGACGTTGAGTCGCTCGAATTGCCGCACGATGTGTTGTGTATCGGCCACGTCGAAATCTTGCAAATAGAGCTTTTCGCAGATGTTCAGCGGCGAGTTGGTGCCATAGGTAAGGCTGTAGAGATCCACCGCGCCGCTGAACACAAATAGATACTTGGCGAGCTGCGTGTTCAACCCTCGTCCCTGGGTAAAGACGGTGCGCAACGCGTTGAAAAAGCTATCGGAGACTTGCGGGGCCAGCGCGCCCACCTCATCGAGCATCAAGATGATGCGCGGCGCGGACAGGGCGTCGGCCAGCGCGCGCAAAAACTCGGTGAAATCCACCGAGTTCTCGATGTTTTCTACTTGCGGCCCGGCTGCTAAAAAATCATCGCTGAGCCACTCGCGCAACTCGCTGATCAGACGAAAAGCCACAAAGCGAAAACAGGCGCGCGTATCTTGGGCGCGCAACACCGCAAGATCCACGAAAATGCAAGCATATTGATCGCGCAGCATATCCATCATGCGCAGCAGGAGTGTGGTTTTGCCCGTCTGTCGCGCGCTCAGAAACGCGATGTATTGCGTCACCGACGGCTGCTGCGCCAAACGCAACGCTCGCCGCAACTCGGGGCGATCAATAATCAAGTCAGCGTCCGAACTCGACAGCAGCGGGCCGCGCGTCTTGAATGAAAACGCCTCGGGAGCCGCCGCGGCCGGGCGCATCTCGACCGCTTGGCCAGCGAGAGGTCGCGCCTGAGCGCGTCCTCGGCTCTTGGCGATGTCGCTCGTCCACAAGCGCCCGCTCGCCGAACGCAAAAAAAGCACCGGCGCCGCCCAATCGTTGGGGTCGGCATTTGCTGCGCTGGCGCCGACACGCCCCTCAGAGACGCATTCGTCGAGCGTTCGGCCCATCGCCAGCGCCCGATAGAAGGCGCGACTGAAACGGATCGCCGCTCGGTCTTCTACCGCCCATTGCATGGCCACTACGGCAGGAATTTCAGCGCGCACCAAGGCCGGGGCCAGCCCTGCCCAGGCGCCTTGCGCCGTTTCGCAGGCGTTCAACACTACCAGGTTGGCGCCATAGCGCCGCAACAAGCGGGCGACGTCGGGCGCGCCCATCGGGTCGGATAGGCCCGCTTCGCTCTCCAGCAGCAGCCGCCCGATGCGTTGTTCCTGGTCGTATTCGCCGTGGCCAATGAAGTGAACCACGTCGGGCGCATTTTCCAACAAGACGCTTTGCAGCTTTTCATGGGTGGCGTGTTCGCAATGGATGACAGCTATCTGTCCGGCGGCCACTAGCTCGCGCAGAGCGTCGTTCAAAACCTTTTGCTCGCGTTCCCAATCCAACTGCGCTTGGTCGCGCGGCGCGGCGGCGGCGACCAACACTTTGAGCGATTTCCCCTGGCGCAAGGTTGGCGGCATCGCTTGAAGGCGCAGATAGCGCACTACCGAGACCCGCTGGTCGAATACCAGGAATTCGCCGTGGCGTGTATCGTAGAGCAACTCCCACGGCAAGCGAGATAACTCCCAAGAGTCAATCTGCAAGCGCAAACGCAACCTGCGGTCGCGCTCGCGCGCGATCTGGTAGCTGTCGCGCCACAACGCAAGGCTATCTTGCGCTAGGGCGCAGTCGGCCAAAGCTTGGCCCAGCGCGATAGCGTTAGCAGGGGTATGCTCGGCGCGGCTGCTGGCGCGGGCGATATCCAGGTGCAGCGCAAAACTATGCCGCCTCCCTTCACCGGCGGGCGATTGCAACACCTCGGCCACGCCTGTTTTCGCGGCGGGGTCCCATTCGCCCAAACGCAAATCGAACGAAAGATACTCCATGCGGCTATGCTCCGTGGGGTGTGCTCGGCGCGGCGTGATATTGTGATTTCTCGTTGGGGCCATTATATGGCCGGGGCGCGCCCAGCGTCAAGCGCCCGCTGATGACGATTCTGTCACGGCATTCTCTGAAAACTGTCACACAATGTTAACCCTCAAACAACCAGTTCTGTGCTATAATAGAAGTAAGCCAGTTTTCAAGATTTAACGCTTCCTTAATGCCCGACCGTTGCGATGGGGACAAAAATCCCTTATAATAAGCGCGTAAGTATGGTGCGCGCTGACGTATCTTTTTTGCGCACAGTGCGTCTTTACTGACGAGTAGGGGTTGCCAGATTTCTGTGCTAAGGGCGCTCATGAAGCGGACGCTGCGAGTATTCTATTGCTTGATGACCCTGGCGTTGATCTTGGCCAGCGCGCCTATCGCGGCGCTGGCCGATCAGGATTCGCCGCTTGTCATTGACGCCCAGGTACTGGGCACGGTGGATATCGTCGAGGAAGAATCCCCTTACAGCTTTTTCGTCCAGGCGCCCTCATGGGCGGGGCCGCCGTATCGCTATGTGATCACTGTCGGCAACTTCTCTCCGTGGCCTATGACGGCCCTTCGTGTGTTAGATCGTTACCTGCCTAGCGACCCCGAACAAGCGGAGATAGATCGTGAATGGCTGTTCCCGCCGCTAGAAGCGGGCAAGGTGACGAACTGGCTGATCGAGTTGCCCGAGTCGGCCTCGATAGATGGCTGCCATCAGCTCGAAATCAGCCTGGCCGATGGCGTGGGTACGATCCTGATGGATTGCAGCCGGCCCAGCGCCACAACCATTTGGAGCATCCCGCTCGACGACAAGATGACGGCTTATCTTTCCAAGCCGCCTTTGACTCAATCTGCTCCTAGCGGTTCCAGCAAAGTGGGCCTGCACGTTACGCGGAATAGCTCATCCAACATTATGGACTTTGTCAAGAACGCCTCGCCCGCTGTAATTGTCGCAGTGGGCGACTTGGGCTGGCTCGCCGATGTCAAACGCGAATCTCCCGACACGGTGACGGTGGGTCGTTTGCAAGAGAGCGGGCAAACTTTTGAGGGCGACCCCGTGGAGCGCGCTCGCGAGTTTGTCTCGGCGAACGCCATCTTCTACAAAGCGAACCCTGGCGTGGATTACTGGTTGGGCTGGAACGAACCGGTGATTGACGAAATCGGTCAGATGGATTGGTATGCGGCGTTCGAGGCCGAGCGTGTGCGCGCGATGGCTGCGCTGGGATACAAGACGGCTATCGGCAACTTTTCGGCGGGCACGCCCGAGGCTGATGAATTCGCTGCTTTCTTGCCCGCTGTGGCGGTGGCCAAAGCGTATGGCGGCATCCTGGCGCTGCACGAGTATTCAGCGCCTACCTTGCGCGATGGCGTGGGCGCGGGGATTCCCGGCCTCGAGGGCAACGGCGACCGCGGCGCGCTGACGCTGCGCTATCGTTTCTGGTACGACCACTATTTGCAGGCCAACGACTTGGTGTTGCCGCTGGTAATCACCGAAGCGGGCATTGACGGTGGGGTGTTGCCGCCAGAGGCCGATCTATCGGGTTGGCGCGATCTCAACAAGAGCGCGCCTGAAGACGATCAATCCATCAAGGAATATCTCGCACAGCTTTCCTGGTACGATGACGAGTTGCGTCGCGATCCCTATGTGCTGGGCTTTGCGATCTTTAACGCCGGCGATAGCGATGGGCGTTGGGCCAGCTTTGATGTGACGGGCATTCTTCCACAGCTCAGCGATTTGGTTCAGAGCAAGCAGCAGTAGAGCGGCGTTCACAGATAGCAAAAGGGGCAAGCGATCAGATTGCTTGCCCCTTTTTTCGCCGACATTGGCCTAGCGCGGCCAACGGCCCGCCAGATCGGGCATGGCCGGGAAGGGCGCATGCGGTTCGCGCTGATACCAGTAACCCACTGAGGCGATATCGTCGGTCAGCGGCTCAAACTTTTGATTGAGCCACCAGCCGAGCGCTTGGATCGTGACCTTGAGGCTTTGCTGAAAGCGGATTGGATCCATGATGTGCCAGCGATAAAGGCCGTGCTGCGGTATCTCGCCCGGCTCTTTGCGCCACAAGGGGTAGCCCTGAAAGATCGTCGAGAACGTATCGCCAAAGCCCCATGCGCCGCCAAAATAATCCTCGGTGCCCGTGCCGCAGATGGTGGGAAATTCACCATCGCCATCCATGTAGAACTTGATCTCGCCTTCGCCCCACCAGCCATTTGAGAATTGGCTCCAGCCCAACACCGTGCCCACATAATGTCCTTGGCCGCGCACGCCATCGAGGATGACATGCTCAGGGTACTCGCGCGTGGTCATGGCCCGGCGCCATTGAGCGTGCAAGTAAGCAGCATCGGCAGGCACCTCGCCTAGGGCATAGGTGATCTGATAATAAAAGTCGCGGATCGGTTCCAAATGGCCATTTTCGATGGTGATGCGGGCGTGTTGCCGGAAGGGAAGCGGCCAATAGCTGTTGAACCCGCCGGAGGGATTCACTGCGATGGGCAACGAGGGGACGTTATAACGCAAACCGTGGACATTGGCGAAAAAGTCGCCCAGGGGCGCTTCGACCGAAGGGGTCTCTTCGTCGTCCCAATACATGCGCAGCACGCACGAGCGATAGGCTTTGGGATCCACTGTGATCCAAATGTGTTGGATCACGCCCGGCCCTTCGATGTCGGCCAGCGTGGTAACGCTCCCTGGCGGCAAGTTGATGCAAGGTCGCGCCTTCCACCCACGCCCCAAGAGCGAGCCGGGCCAGTCGGGCGCGGGCGTCTCGTGCGCCCCGCCGGCTACTGCGCCAGTGGGGTTCTCCGCCGAGATCGAGCGCGTGGCCGCTTGCGAAAGCAGCGGAAGGCTGCCCAGACCCAAGTTCAAGCCGTACAAATGATTCATGCGATCCTCCCTTTTGACGCCGCCGCAGGGTCAGTCTTGCAACGGCAAAATGAACCGAAATTCGACGTTCCCCGGGCGATTCTCGGCCAGCCACAGGTAGCCGCCCAATCGCTCGGCTAACCGACGGCTCAGATACAGCCCCAAGCCAGTGACGTTGACGCCTTGGGGTAGTTCCCCAGCCAGCCGGAAGAATCCCTCGAAAACTCTGGTCTGGATGTCGGCCGGTATCGGCTGTCCATCATCGGCCAGGCTGATGGTGAGTTCGTCCAAGCTAACCTCGACGCCGACGACTAGGCGCCCGCCCGAATGGGCGCGGTTCAGGGCGTCTTCTAGCAGGTATAGTAACACATGGCGCACGCGCTCTGCGTCGAGCGTCAGCAACGGCAGGTCGGGCGGACAGCGCACCTGGATTGCAACATTGCTCTGTTGCAATGCACGCTCCAGCTCATCGGCGGCTGCCTCGACCAACTCGCAGATATCAGTCGGCTCGGCGGCGGCGATGAAAGCGCCGTCATCGGTGGGCGCTATATCCGCAAGGTCCTGAGACAGACGTAAAAGGCGCGCCGTTTGATCGCGGATGAGGCGCGCCCACTGCAACAGGGCGCGTTGCTCGCTGGGCAGGTCATAGCTCAGAAGCAAAGTGGCATAGCCGCGAATCGCTTCGATGGGCGCGCGCATCTCTTGCGCTGCCGCTGATAAACAACTCGCCTGAGCGCGGATGCGGTCGCGTTGTTCGGTCTCATCATGTAGCACGATGATCTGCCCCGAATTGCCCTCCTGATCGGGCGCCGGTATGGCGCTGATCTTGAGCGCCGTATGGAGTGGATACTCGGTCTCGACTTCGGTTTCATAACTGGCATGGAGATCGCTCAAATGGTCGCCGAGCAGGGAGGCGAGCCGTCTTAGCCCTTCGTGCTCGCTCTTTTCTTCTACTTTTTGGCCGATGAGCCGTGAGGCGTCGATGCCGAGGATGTGAGCCAGCGAGGGGTTGTAACGCACGATGCGCGCTTCAGCGTCGAGCACCACAATGCCGTCGGTCAAGTTGTTGATGATCGTCTCAACATAATGCGTGTCACGTCGGGCGGCGGCGTACAGCTGCGCCTGATAGATCGCCGCCGACGCCTGGGCGGCCAATGTGGTGACGAGCAGCGAATCTTGCTCTGTGAACGCCCCGGCTTCACGGCTGTTCAGACTGATTGTGCCTAATGGTTTGCCCTGGGCGTGGAGCGGCGCTACCATCAAAGCGCGCAACTCGCCCCCCGATTGCAGCGGCAGAAACTCGGTGCTGCGGCGCACATCAGGGATCAACACGGTGCGCAACTCTTGCAGCGCCAGCCCGGCGATTCCTCTATCAGCAGGCATCCCCAGTGTGCGCTCCCAATCGGGCTGTGAGGAGTAGCGCGGGTAAAGCCGCCGCCCCGGTTCGTCGAGCAGGTGGATGACGCACTTGTCGGTCAAGGGCACTTGTTTCAAGATAGCCTGCACGATGTAATCCAACAGGTCGCCCAATTCGTACTTGGTCAGGATCTCCTGGCTGATTTTGAGCAATGTCTGCTGCTGCTCGATCTCGCGGCGAAAGTTCTGATAGAGATAGACCCCGCCGCCGGCGAGCATCAGCAGGACGATGATCTGGCCCGGTAGGGTAAACCCGCAATCGCCTTTGATGAGCACTGTGGCGGCAATGTTGCCCAGCAGCACAATCAAAATGGCGGCAAAGAGAAAGTACCAACGAAAGCGAACCGCTTTGCGCATGAGCGTTATCCTTGACCGATCACCGAGGACAGATAGATTGACGCCAGTATAGCATCAACGGTTGGGCGTTGGCAAGGTCATTTCTGCAAACGAAGAGTCAATCCGCTTGCCAGATACGGCGCGTTATTGTAGTATCAAGTACCCTTTGCAGCGAGGTTGCTATGCCGCGAGCTGATGTGCCCGATGTGGTGGTGCGCCGTTTGCCTCTCTATTTCCGTAGCCTGACCTACCTGGCCGAAAGCGGTCAGGAGATCGTCTCGTCGGCCGAGTTGGGCGCGTGGATCGGCGTGAGCGCCGCGCAAATCCGCAAAGATCTGTCCTATTTCGGCGAATTCGGGCGTCAGGGGTTGGGCTACGAGGTGGCCTATCTGCGCGACCAACTGCGCCGCATCTTGCAAATGGATCGTGAGTGGCGAGTGGCGATTGTAGGCGCTGGCGCGTTGGGGCACGCTCTGGCGAACTATCGCGCGTTTACGCGCTGGAACTATCATATCGTAGCGGTGTTCGACAACGATTTTGCCAAGATCGGCAAACCAATCGGCGACCTGGCGGTGCAGCCGATGCAAGAGCTGGCGGCAACGATTGCAGAATTGCGCATAGACATGGCGATCCTAGCTGTGCCCGCCGAGAATGCGCAAAAAGTGGCCGAGGATCTGGTCGCTTGCGGCGTACATGCCATCCTGAACTATGCGCCCATCAACCTGATCCTACCGTCCGAGATCCATGTGGCCTATATTGACCCGGTAGCCAGTATGCAAAGCATCAGTTATTATTTGTAGCCGCGCAGTAACCAAAATGCGCCGATCCAGTCAGGATCGGCGCATTTGCATTTGTTGGCAATAAGCTAGATGCCTTCGATGGCGCGGCGCAGCAGGGGAAGATGCTCCAAGCCGCGACCCGCGCCGATGGAAGTGCACAGCAAGGGGTTTTCAGCCACGTGACAGGGCACGCCTGTCTCTTGCGTCAGGTAGCGATCCATGTTGCGCAGCAAGGCGCCGCCGCCGGCCATCACCATGCCGCGATCAATGATATCCGAGGCCAGTTCGGGAGGCGTCTTTTCGAGCACCGATTTGACCGAGGCAGCGATGGCCGCCAACGGCTCCGAGATGGCGTCGGTGATCTCAGTGGAGGTGATTTTGATGGTGCGCGGCAGGCCGGAGACCTGGTCGCGCCCGCGCACTTCCATGCTCATTGGCTCTTCGAGCGGCAAGGCGCTGCCCACCTCGATTTTGATCTCTTCGGCGGTCTGCTCGCCGATCAGCAGATTGTATTTGCGACGGACATACGAGGCGATGGACTCGTCGAGCTTGTTGCCTGCCACCCTTATCGAGCTCGAGACGACGATGCCGCACATCGAGATCACCGCCGCCTCGCTGGCCCCGCCGCCGATGTTGACGATCATGTTGCCCGATGGCGTGCCGATGGGCATATCGGCGCCCAACGCTGCCGCCAGGGGTTCGGGGATTAGGAAGGCGGTGCGCGCCCCGGCTTGAATGGCAGCGTCTCGCACGGCGCGGCTTTCGACGCTGGTCACGCCCACGGGCACGCTAATCATCACTTCGGGGCGCACCAGCCGGTTGGACAGCTTGGAGATAAAATAGCGCAGCATCGCCTCGGTGACGACGTAATCGGCGATGACGCCATCGCGCATCGGGCGCGAGACCTCGATGGTTTCGGGCGTGCGGCCCAACATGGCGTGCGCCTCGTCGCCCACGGCGAGGATGCGGTTATCTACCAACGAGATCGCCACCACCGAAGGCTCGTTCAACACGATGCCTTTGCCCTTTACATAGACGATGACGTTGACCGTGCCCAGGTCTATGCCAATCTGCTTGCCGAACATCCGCCCTCCTCAACCTAGCCGCTTGCCCCACAACGGGGGCGTGAGCGAATGATAGCATAAAGGGCGATGTTGGGCAACTGAGCAATGAACAGTTTTGTCATCGCGCCGGCGCTACGCCCCATTCCACCGGCTCTTCGCAATCGGCGGCGGGGCAATCGTGGTCGGCCTCTTCGATGCGCGAGATGGCCGCGCCCAGGCTTTGCAATTTGGTGGTGATATCCTGATAGCCGCGCTCGATAAAGGCTACGTTGCCGATACGCGTCTCGCCCTCGGCGGCCAGCGCCGCCAGGATGATCGCCGCGCCCGAGCGGATGTCGAGGGCGCGCACCTCGGCCCCGTGCAACGGCGTTGGCCCGTGCACCATCGCCATCCGCCCCGAGCCGGAAACCTCGATCCGCGCGCCCATGCGGCGCAGCTCCTCGACATAACCCAGGCGACCATCGAACATCGTCTCATAGATCGAGCTGTTGCCTTCGGCTTGGGTCATGGCGGTGGTGAAAGGGGCCTGGAGATCGGTGGGGAAGCCAGGATAGGGGTAAGTCTGAATGTCAGTGGCCTTCAGCGGCAAGCGCGACATGACCTCGTACACCTCGCGGGTGGCCGTCACCTGCGCGCCGGCCTCGCGCATCTTGTTGGTCAGCGCGCCGAGATAGGGCGAGACGGCGCCGTCCATCCGCACTTGGCCGCCGGTGATGAGCGCGCTCAACGCGAACGTGCCCGCCTCCATACGGTCGGGCATCACGCGGAACGCCGCGCCGTGCAACCGGCGCACGCCCTCTACGCGGATAATGCTGGTACCCGCGCCTTCGATCCGCGCGCCCATGGCGCATAAAAAACTGGCCAAGTCCACCACTTCTGGTTCGATGGATGCGTTCTCGATGGTGGTGACGCCTTCGGCCAAGCAGGCGGCCATGAGAATATTCTCGGTGCCGGTGTGGCTGGGATAGTCCAGGATCAGGCGCTCGGCTTTGAGGCGAGGGGCTTTCATTACATAATTGGGGCCTTCGATGGCCACTTCGCTGCCCATCGTCTGAAAGCCCTTCAAGTCCACGCTCACCGGGCGCGTGCCGATGGCGCAGCCGCCTGGATGCGGGGCTTCGGCCTGGCCAAAGCGGGCCAGCAGCGGCCCGACGATCAAAAAGCTGGCGCGCATCTTGGTGGCCAGGTCCAATGGCAGCGTGGCCCGCGAGATGCGCGTGGCTTTGATGCGCAGCACATTCGGCCCCTCAAAGCGGGCCGCCACACCCATGCTGTGCAACACTGCGACCATGCTGCGGATATCCTCGATGTAAGGCACGTTTTCCAACAGACACTCGTCGGCGGTCAACACCGTCGCCGCAATGATGGGCAACGCGGCGTTTTTGGCGCCCAGAATCTCGACCTCGCCTTTGAGGGGGGTACGCCCTTCGATCACAATTGGCATGATCTTATCCTATCTATGATCTACCGATAGCCTATTTGACCATGCGGCTGGCGACTTTGAGCCGCGCTCTGGAGCGACGCATGGCCTGGTAAGCCGCCGCGTATTCCGGACGGTTGCGATACATTCGCATCAGCGCCTTCGCACGCTGGCGCGCGGCCTCGGCGCGGGCCACGTCAATCTCTTCGGCGCGCTCCACCGTATCGGCCAGCACCGTCACCTGGTCGTCGAGCACTTCAATAAAGCCGCCGCCTACCGCCATGCTCTCGGTGTGGTCATCCAGGCGCACCATCAACTCGCCCGGCTCCAATGTTGCCAACAACGGCGCGTGACGCAGCAATATGCTGATCTGCCCGCTGATAGCGGGCGCAACGACGCGATCGGCCAACCCATCATACACCACCCGGTCGCCGGTGACAATCGTCACCCCCAAGTGGGTGGGCTTGGGCGCCTTCGTTGTCTCGGTCGAGTTGGACGACAGATTCTGCTGATCCATGCTCTGCCTACATCTTGCGCGCCGAGGACATCACGTCATCAATCGTCCCCTGCATGTAGAACGCCTGCTCGGGGAAATGATCTACCTGGCCGTCGAGAATGGCGCGAAAGCCGCGCACCGTCTCGCTGATAGGCACATAGCGCCCCTCGCGGTTGGTAAACTGCGCGGCGACGAACATCGGCTGCGACAGAAAGCGTTGCACCTTGCGCGCCCGCGAAACGATGATTCGATCCTCAGCGCTTAGCTCTTCCAATCCTAGGATGGCGATGATGTCTTGCAGGTCGCGGTAGCGCTGCAAAATGGCCTGGACATCGCGCGCCGTGCGATAGTGCGCCTCGCCCACGACGGCGGGGTCGAGAATGCGCGAGGTCGAAGCCAATGGATCCATCGCCGGAAAGATGCCCTGTTCAGCGATGGCGCGTTCCAGGGCAATCGTAGCATCCAGGTGGGCGAACACCGTCGCCGGCGCCGGGTCGGTATAGTCATCCGCAGGCACATAGACGGCCTGCACCGAAGTGATGGAGCCTCGCGCTGTAGAAGTGATCCGCTCCTCCAACTCGCCGATCTCGGCGGCTAGCGTGGGTTGATACCCCACCGCCGACGGCATCCGCCCCAGCAACGCCGAGACCTCCGTGCCCGCCAACACAAAGCGATAGATGTTATCAATGAACAATAGCGTATCCAAGCCCTGGTCACGAAAATGCTCGGCGATGCTGAGCGCCGTCAGCGCCACTCGCGCGCGCACTCCGGGCGGCTCGTTCATCTGCCCGAACACTAGCGCCGTCTTGTCCAAGACGCCGGCTTCGCGCGTATCGTTCCACAAGTCGTTGCCCTCGCGGCTGCGTTCGCCCACGCCGCAGAACACCGAATAGCCGCCGTGCTCGTAAGCGATATTGCGGATCATCTCATAGATGATGACCGTTTTGCCCACGCCAGCCCCGCCAAAGACCCCCACTTTGCCGCCCTTGGGGAACGGCGCCAGGAGATCAATGGCCTTCATGCCCGTCTCAAAGATCTCGATCTCGGTGGATTGTTCGCGAAAGGCTGGCGGCGGGCGATGGATCGGCAACGTCTGAGTTGCGGCAAGGGGACCGAGGCCGTCAATTGGCTCGCCCAGGGCATTGATCATGCGGCCCAGCACCGCTTCGCCTACCGGCGCGGTCAGCGGCTCGCCGCGATTGATGGCCAGCAGGCCGCGTCGCAGTCCCTCCGTCGGCCCCATCGCGACGCACCGCACCCAACGATGGCGCAATTGCTGTTGCACCTCGACCACCAGGTTGGGCCGCCCTGGGATCACGATTTCGATGGCGTGATGAATCTCGGGCGTGTGTTCGGCGGGGAACTCGATATCCACCACCGGCCCGATGATCTGCACGACCTGTCCTGTCGCCTTGGCTAACATAGTCAATCAGTTCCCATCTTGTCCCAGGGCCGCAGAGCCGCCCATAATATCCAACAGTTCGGAGGTGATGGCCTGCTGGCGCGTCTTGTGATAGCTGATCGTCAGCTCATCAATCAGGCGGTGAGCGTTCTGGGTGGCGTTGTGCATGGCGGCCATCCGCGAGGCATTTTCGGCGGCCAGTGATTCCAGGAATGCCTGGTAGATCTGAAAGCGGATGAGGCGCGGCAAAAGCGCCATAAGCAGATCCTCCGGATTCGGCTCATAGATGTATTGCCGTTGCTCCGTCGGCAAAGCTGGGTGGAGCGGCAGCAAGGGGCGAATTTCGGGCTTGAGCCGGGCGCCTGGCTGGAACTGGGTATAGGCAATGGCTACCTCGTCGAACGCACGCTTCCGAAAACCATCGAGCACAACGCGCGCCACTGGCGTCAAGGCGGTGATATCGTCGTGATCGGTCAACTGACTGAAATCGGCGTGGATTTGCCGCCCCTGGCGCAGCATGGCGTCGCGCCCCGTCTTGCCGATGGTGATCACTTCGGCGAGGCGCGTCTCCATATAACGCGCCGCCAAAGAGATAATATACTGATTATACGCGCCTACCATCCCGCGATCGCTGGTGATGAGCAATAATCCGAGCCGGCGCGCGTCGGGATAACCGCGAAAGATTGGGTCGTCGCGCACACGGCTTTCGGCGGCGGCGGCCAGGTGGCTCAGCACTTGCCACGAGTGGGCGGCAAAGGCGCTGGTGTTTTCGACGCGCGCGCGCAAGCGGTGTTGCTTGGCCGCAGCCACCAGCTCCATGGCGCGGGTGATCTTGGCCGTGTTCTGCACGCTCTGAATATGCGTTTTGATTTCGCGCAGAGTGGGCATCTCGCAACCTCAATCCAACGCCAAGCTATGTTCTTTGAATTCAGCTATCGCTTGCTTCAACAACTCCTGGACTTCTGGGGTCAGCTCGCGCTGAATGCTAATGGCGTTGCGCGCACCTTGCCGGCTCTCGCGCATGAAGCGGGTCAGCTGTTCGGCAAAGAGGCGAACCTTGTCCACCGGCGTGTCATCTAGCTCACCCTGGTTGACGGCATATAGCAAAGCCACCTGGTCGGCCATGGCCAGAGGCTTGTGCTGATCCTGTTTGAGCAGCTCGCGAATACGCGCGCCGCGATCCAGCGATTGCTGCGTGGCGCGATCCAACTCGGTGCCGAATTGAGCGAAAGCGGCCATCTCGCGAAACTGGGCCATTTCCAAGCGCAGCTCGCCGGCCACGGCCTTCATGGCCTTGCACTGGGCGGCCCCGCCCACGCGCGACACCGATAGCCCGGCGTTGATGGCCGGTCGTTGGCCAGCGTGGAACGATTCCTCTTCCAGGAAAATCTGCCCGTCGGTGATCGAGATAACATTAGTAGGGATATAGGCGGCCAGGTCGCCCATTTGTGTTTCAATGATCGGCAGAGCGGTCATCGAACCGCCGCCGTGCGTCTCATTCAGCCTTCCGGCGCGCTCTAGTAGGCGCGAGTGCAGGTAAAAGATGTCGCCGGGGAATGCCTCGCGGCCTGGGGGGCGGCGCAACAGCAATGAAATTTGCCGGTAAGCCCAGGCGTGTTTGGTGAGGTCGTCGTACACGATGAGCACATCGCGCCCCGCCTCCATGAACTCCTCGGCCATGGCGCAACCGGCATAGGGGGCGAGGTACTGTAAAGCCGCCGGCGCGCTGGCCTCGGCGGCCACCACGATGGTGTGATCGAGCGCATTATGACGCTGCAACGTGCTCACCACCTGGGCGATGCTCGATAGCTTTTGCCCGATGGCCACATAGATGCACAGCACGTCGTCTTTGTTTTGGTTCAGGATGGCATCGAGCGCTAATGTAGTCTTGCCGGTTTGCCGGTCGCCGATGATTAACTCGCGCTGGCCCCGACCGATGGGCACGAGGGCGTCAATTGCCAGGATGCCCGTCTCTAGCGACTGGTTGATTGGCTGGCGCGCGATGACGCCAGGGGCAATGCGTTCCACAGCGCGCATCCGATTGGTGCGCAGTGGGCCTTTATCGTCTATCGGTTGGCCTAGGGCGTTCACCACCCGGCCTAGCAGAGCTTCTCCTACGGGCGCCGACATGACCTGCCCCAAGGCGCGCACCGTACTGCCCTCGACGATCCCTTGTTGGCTGCCCAACAACACAGCGCCCACGCTGTTGGACTCCAAGTTCAACGCCATACCCAGCGTACCGTCCTCAAAGGCGATCATCTCGCTGACCATGACGTCGGTCAACCCCGAGATGCGCACAATGCCGTCGCCCACCTCGATGACGGTTCCCACCGAATAGGGGCGCAACGCAAAGCGAAACTGGTTGACCTGTTCGAGCAGCGCGGCAGAGATTTGAGCGCGAACAGCCTCGTTCATGGCGCGTCGCCCCCCGTTGCTAGAGGGGCGCTGGCGATCATGATACGCGCCTGGGTGCGCAAGTGTTGACGCAGCGTTTCGAGTCGTCCTTGGACGCTGCCATCTATCACCGTATCGCCCACGCGCACCCACACCCCGCCGAGGATGCTCGGCGCGATCTCGATCTGCAATTCCACCGGGCGCCCCCAATAGCGCTCTAGATGCTGCCTGAGCGCTCGCTCTTCATCCGCTCGCAAAGGGACGGCCACCCGCGCCACGCCCGCGATGGGCTGACCTTGCGTCTCAGGGGCGGCCGGTAGGTTCGAGATCATATCGAGAATATCTTGGGTGTGGGCGCTGGTATCCATATCACAATCCTGGAAATGCGAACACGTCACAATTCAATGCAGCTATTCGAGTTGTTTGGCTTCGTTCAAGAAATCTTGGATCAGGCGACGATGCTTCTCATCATCCAGATCCTCCTGGAGCACGCGCGAAGCCGCCGCGATGGCCAAATCCACCACTTGCTGGCTGAGCTGGGTCTGTCCCTCTTGAATTTCGCGCTGCACCTGTTGTTGGGCGCGCAAGATCAATTCGTGGGCCTCTTGGCGGGCTTGCGCCAGGATTTCGGCGCGTTGTTGTTCAGCGGAGAGGGTGGCGCGCTCGATGACCTCGTGCGCTTCATGGCGGGCGCGATCCATCTCTTGCTGATAGAACGCCTCGGCGTCGGCGCGCAGTTGATCGGCTCGCGCGGCGTCGTCCACGCCTTTTTTGATCTTTTTGGCGCGCTCTTCCAGCTTGCCGAGAAGAGGCTTGTACAGCAGCACATACAAGATTCCTAGCAACAAGCCGAAATTGACGATCTGCGACAGAAACAGGCCGAGGTCCAGTCCAAGCTGTTTCAACGACTAACACCCTTTCCAGAATCTATCAGCCGACGAACTTGATCGCCAGGGCGACGACCAGCGCGTAGATCGCGATGGCCTCGGTAAAAGCCAGGGCCACAATCAGGTTGGAACTGATGCCGCGTTCCGCCTCGGGGTTGCGGCCCAGGGCTTCCATCGCCGAAGACACAAAACGCCCAATGCTCAAAGCGGGGGCAATGCTTCCGATGGCGATGGTGATGCCAGCGATCAAATCACGGCTGATCTCCATGTATCAAGCTCCTTCTAGCGAGAAATAGCGGCCTGATCGGCGGATGCTTCATGATGCCCAGATGTGGCGCGCCCCAGAAAGGCGGTGGTTAGGATAGCAAAGATCGCCGCCTGGATGAACCCGCCGAATATCTCTAGCGCCAAGAACGGCACCGACGCCACGAATGGGGCGAGAAAAGCGATTACCACCAACAGCACCTCGCCGCCAAAGATGTTGCCGAAAAGACGAAACGAGAACGAGAGGATTTTGGTCAGTTCCTCGAACAGCTCCAACACGCCGATAAAGATGTCGAGCACGCTGCCCAAGAGTAGCTTGATGCGGAGCTTTTTCTCGCGCACGAGGGCGCGGAAAAAAGCTATCAGCTTGCCGATGGCCACAAAACGCGAGCCATAGGCTACCAACCCTTGAAAGCGCACCCCATAGATTTGCGAACTGAGCACCGAGCATACCGCCAGCGCCAGAGTGGTGTTCAAATCGGTGGTTGCGCCGCGCAATAGAGGGGTGAACGTGCGATGCCCCTCTGCCCCCTCCCAGAAGCCGATGCTGCTGACGCCGGGGAAAAAGCCCAGCCAATTGCAGGTAAGGATATAGAGGAAAAAAGTGGCGATGACGGGAAAGAACGCCCTGGCCTTGTCGCCTACGAGTCCCTGCATATAGTTGTAGAGCGCCTCAAAGCCGGCCTCGATGAT
>CAZYPJ010000045.1:0-19057 GCA_964649365.1 uncultured Anaerolineales bacterium
TTGGCGTTGGTTTGGAGACGACAAGCCCCCGCGTCCGAGAATTTTATAGCGAATACCGTGAGGGACAAACAAGTGATCCCTCGACTATTACTATCAACAACGGCTTTGCAATCATAGCGATAACGATGGGTTGGATTGGCCTTGCTCTTCACGGCTGGCTTATCTCGGCGATATTCATACGACGGCGGCGATTGATAATTCCCGCTCTGCCTTTGGCTACTCTCGCCGTGGGCTATTTTTTTGCAACGGGGCGGTATGTTACCCCAGAATGGTGGGCGTTAATAGTGATTGCAGTGGCTCTACAACGAGTATTGGTTCCGACTCAGAGTCGAGGGCAAGAGACGCCGCGGCCAAGAGCGTTATCGCTGGATAACTTTGAGAATGTCAAGTTAACAGATTCGCAAGGAATCCTTTTTCTGGCATGGGAGAGTCCCTGGCCTGCTCGCAGCGGCGCCGCGTTGCGCTCATTGGGTTTGCTTTCTCAGCTAAGCCGAGCATACCCGGTGGAGTTAATTACGCTTACACGGCGACCGTTAACCGACGCACAAATGGGGGCGTTGGGGCAATTGGCCGTCCATATTACACGAGTCCCGCTTCGCGACGTAACGCCAATAGACAAACTGCGCGCACTGGCCATCATGATCGGGGGGAGACTTCCTTACCATAGCGCCGTACTTGAAGCATCACTAAGGGCTGTTCCAGACATACGCGCCCACATCATGAACTATCAAGGGATTGTGTTCACAAGCATTGGGCATTGGGGAATGCTGGTGCGGCAGCGGAACGCGCCCAATTGGATACTGAACCAATGTGACGCTGATGTTGATTTCTGGCGAGTGCGCGCTGCCCAAGCGCGCTCGCTATGGGAGAAATGGATGACGCTGGTTAACTGGGCGCTGTCAAAAAAACTCTTCCGTGATGTCTATTTGAGGGTGGGGCAGGTGATTTCGGTGTGCGAGGAGGATCGTCAATACACGCTGGCATTGGCTCCACAAGCCCAAGTTCAGGTGATTGAGAATGGTGTAGATTGTGCATACTATGCGCCTAATCGCCATGAACCATGGGATAACGCGCCTCGTTTGTTGTTCACAGGTACTTCGGCTGCTCGGAATATGATCGCTTTACGACACTTGGTGAGAGATATCTTGCCGCTAATCGAACAGCAAGATCCCAGCGCCGAACTATGGGTGGGGGGCAATTTCTCTGCTGAAGCGCAAGCCGAGTTTCATAACCGAAAGAACATTCATTTCACGGGGCCAGTAGATGATATACGCCCTGTATTCAACGCGAGCGATGTCTTTGTCGCGCCATTTGCAGAAACGCACGGCTCGAAACTCAAGGTAGCTGAAGCGATGGCGATGCAAATGGCCATTATTTCAACACCGCAAGGAATTCGAGGATTTCCTCTTGAGCACGGCAAGTCGGTCCTTGTGGCCCACGATGACCAGCAATTTGCAGCTCATTGCGTGGCGCTATTACACGATCCCTTGAAACGCAAACTCTTGGGAGAGGCTGCACGCAAGCAAGCGGTAGAGTCGGTGGATTGGAATGTCTTGGGTAATCGTGTTCGGGCCATTGTAGAATCGGTCAGACGGGCGATGCCTGCCAGTTAAGCTTATATCTCTTGAGATTTTACGTTTTCGAGAGGATACGAATGAGGATATTGTACATCCATCAGTATTTTCAAACTCGACAAGGATCAGGCGGCACCAGATCATACGAGTTCGCACGGCGCTGGGTTCGGAATGGCCACCAAGTTACGGTTATCACTGGCGTTACAGCGCGGTCGGATTTAAAGTGCTCTGAACGTATTAGCCGTTTGAACATGGATGGCATAGAGGTTCTGGCTCTTAACTCTAAATATTCTAACTATATGTCGTTTTTCAAGCGTATCGCTGCCTTTTTTTCTTTTATGTTTCGTTCTACTTGGGTTGGGATGCATCGCGTTGGAGATATTGATGTTGTTCTCGCCACTTCTACGCCTTTGACCGTAGGCATCCCCGGATACCTGGTCAGTCTTTGGAAGCGCGTCCCTTTTGTGTTTGAGATTCGCGATCTGTGGCCCGAAGCGCCCATTCAAATGGGCGCGTTGCGCAACCCCGTCGCTATCGGCTTGGCGCGATGGTTAGAGCGATTCTTGTATCGTGTCGCCGTGCATGTCGTGACACTTTCTCCCGGTATGCTCGATGCGCTGAAAGAAATGGGAGTGCCGACGATCAAACTCTCGATGATTCCGAATTGCTCAGACACTGACATCTTTGTACCGCGCCCGCCCGATCCTCAGATCGTAGACCGCTATGGCGTCACGGGCAAGTTTGTCGTCAGCTATGCAGGAGCAATGGGCATGGCGAATGGCCTCCAGGTCATTGTTGAGACTGCACGAATCCTTCAGAATAGCGGTGAAACCGACATCCACTTCTTGCTCATTGGAGACGGAAGTGAGCGCCCCAAGCTGGATGCACTACTGCAAAAATACAAGCTCCAAAATGTGACGTTATTGGCGCCAATACCCAAGATGGAACTCGCCCAATTCCTTCCTATGAGCCAACTCTGCCTAACGATCTTTGCGCCGTTCCCAGTATTGGAGACCACTTCGCCCAACAAGCTCTTTGATGCTTTGGCTCTGGGACGCCCTGTGCTTATCAATTATGGGGGATGGGCCAAGTTCCTGCTAGAGGAACACAATGCCGGCGTGGCCGTGCCCTCGAACAATCCCGAGGAAATCGCGCAGACAATCATCAAGCTACGCTCTCAGCCCGAACTGTGCGCAGAAATGGGGCGCAATGCACGCCACCTAGCTGAGACCGAATTTGCGCGCGACATGCTGGCAGAGCGGATGGAAATGGTATTGAAGGCGGCCGTTTCCAATCACAAGGTCAGATCATAGCAGCGATACGGGATCTACGTCCACACGCCAACCGAGCGGCAGGCGCACATCGCGCAAGAGAACAGCCGGATCATTGCCTCGGACGATAACCTGCCAACGGTATTGCCCGCGCAGCCGTGCAAAAAAGGCCGGCGCCGGGCCGATCAATCCAATTTCGGGCAGGCCCAACTGAGTAATTCTCTGCAGGAGCAAGCGGTGCAAGCGTGATGCTTCTTCTCTGGCTTTGTCGGCATTGCTGTGTGTATAGAGAAGCAAAGCCAGGCGGCTCAGTGGGGGATACCAATGCTGGCGGCGAAAGGCAATCTCTTGCGCATAGAAAGCGGCATAGTCGTGATGGCTGGCAGCCTGAACGGCGGGATGATCGGGCATGTAGGTTTGCAGGATAACCTTTCCCCCTAGCACGCTGCGGCCAGCGCGGCCAGCTACTTGGGTCAGCAATTGAAAGGCGCGCTCTCCTGCTCGGAAATCGGGCAGGTTGATCATCGTATCGGCGGCGATCACTCCTACCAAGGTCACCTTGGGTAGATCCAATCCTTTGGCGATCATCTGTGTGCCGACCATGATATCGGCCTCACCGCGAATAAAGCGGTCGAGAAGTTGCTCGTGAGATGGCTTCCCCTCGGTCGTATCCCGATCCCAGCGCACAATGCGCGCCTGTGGGTAGGCTTGCTGCGTGAGTTCCTCGACGCGCTGAGTGCCGACGCCAAAATGGCGAATACGCCCGCTCCAACAACTGGGGCATTGCGGCGGCACGAACGTGGTGTAGTTGCAGTGGTGGCAGCTTAGATCGTCCTTATCGGAGTGATAGGTTAGCGGCAAATCGCAGCGTGGGCACTTGAGTACATGGCCGCAGTCGCGACACATTACAAAAGTCGAAGCGCCCCGCCGGTTGATAAATAGGATAATCTGTTCATGCGCCGCTAAAGCTACAGTGATAGCCTTTTGCAGAGGGCGCGAAAAGATACTGGTGTTTCCGGCCCGCAGTTCAGCGCGCATATCTACTACTTGAACAGGGGGCAATTCGGCATACATTGTCTCGCCTTGTCCTTGACCTAGCGCGTGAAAATGGCCCTCGTGTTGCTCAAGCTTGGCCGATTGCTGTTTTAGCACGTCGCGATGCCCCATGATACGACGAGGCATGTCAAGGCGCACATATTCCCCGCGCTCGGCGCGATAGGCTGATTCGATATCTGGCGTGGCGCTGCCCAGAATACAGGTGGCCTTGGCTAATTGGGCCAGTTTGATAGCAACCTCGCGGGCATGGTATCGGGGCGTCTTTTCTTGTTTGTAAGAAGGTTCGTGCTCCTCATCGAGTACAACAAGGCCCAGATCGTTCAGCGGCGCAAAGATCGCCGAGCGCGACCCTATCACCAGGCGCAATTCGCCGGCGCGCAGCCGACGCCACTGATCGTAACGTTCGCCAGGCGAAAGGTGGCTATGCATCACAGCGATGGTCGAGGCAAAGCGTGCGCCGAACCGTCGGATAGTCTGCGGCGTAAGCGCAATCTCGGGTACCAGTACGATAGCGCTGCGCCCTTGCGCAAGCACACGTTGTACGGCGCGCAGGTAAATCTCGGTCTTGCCGCTGCCGGTGACTCCTTGCAACAAGAAAGGGCGATCGGCGGGGCGTTCTAGATCCTCTGCGAGCGTCTGCCATACCCCATCCTGTTCGGGGGTGAACGGCGGCGGGATGACTGGTACGAATTCTTGCCCTTCCAAGGGGTCGCGCCAAATTTGCCGCTGCGCCAACTCGGCTAAGCCACGTTCCACCAAGGTCTGCAAGGTCGCTGGGGCAACGCTTGCGTTACGAGCAGCATCGCTTAACGGTTCCCATTCGTCGCCGCCGGCTTTTCGCGCCAAGAGATACTGGAAAGCCCGTGCTTGCTTGAAGGCCTTGGGAGTATCTTCGCTCGTCGCGCCAGGTTTGGCGCGCACAACTGTCACAAGTTTGGGCCGTACCTGAGGGGGGCGTATTTGTGCGCGCTTGGCAGCCCAGCCTCGATTTACCAATTGCTCGATAATCCCCCGCCAGTTGCGGTGTTTGCTGAGGTGGGCGATCTGGCGCAATGAAAGGGGGCCTTTGCTCTGCAACAGGGCTAGAAATTGAGCTTGCGTCTCGGTAGGATTGCTAGGTTGAGCATCGGGAAGGAGGCTGATGATGATATCCACATCCTGAGTAATGCCCGGAGGTAGCATCCCAAAGACTATGTGCTGGATGGGAGCAAGATAGTGATCGCTGATCCAATGCGCCAGGTCAATCTGAATACTCGATAGCACCGGCTGCGGGTCAACGATTTGATCAATATCCTTGGTTGCCTCGACCGGAGAACGATCGTCGAAGCGAACAACGATACCTTGCAAGTAGCGCGCCCCGAAAGGAACCCACACCAATTGGCCCAGACGAATGTGCGCTCGGAGGGCATCGGGCACGCAATAATGAAAAGCGCGCGTTAAATGACCTTCGTCCTCTAGATCGGCCTCTTCCGCGTCCGCAGAAGTAACTTGCCTGAGCGCCGTATCAACTACAACGACAGCGTACAGGGGGGGGAGGGTGTGTGTATCCTCGGCTGCAGGAGATTGATCGGCCATCGCGCTAAATAAAGACGACGGCCCCATAGCCGACCATATCGGTGGGCCGGCCCATGGGCATCACTTCATGACTGGTGGTGTAATGCAGGCGCAGCCCCTGTTTGGCGCCCAATTCAGCCGCAAAGGCAATAGCTGCTGCGATCGCGCCTGCTCCGCAAGCGTTGTGATGCGCTCGCGTTTCAGCTATAACGTCATCGGCGCGGAGATTTTCGACCAAGTCGAGCAGGCGAGCATCGTTCTCGTGCGTCCACGCCAAAGCGCGGTCGCCCACACCAACTGGTGCAAAGCCATAGCGTGGGCCATAGTGGGTGAGATCGCTCGACCCCACAGCTACAGCCCGCCGCCCCAATTGGCGCGCCACAATCGCGCTTGTGCGCCCCATGCGAATGGCGTCGAGCACAGGCGGCATGGCAATGGGGAGGATGCGCGTCTGGGGATACAGGTGTTTGATAAAGGGGAGTTGCACCTCGATAGAATGCTCGTCGTCGTGCGCATCGGGCCGGTCGAGCGCCAGACCGGAGCTAGCGGCGAGAATACCTGTGGCAAGCTCTTGGTCTATTTGTACGTCGCCCAATGGGGTATGCCAAGCCCCTGCGCCGTACAAGCAGGGCTGATCCACCCCCCAGCGATGCACTGCGCCAAAGAGGATGATCGTTTCAGGAGGCTCCAGCGCTCCTAAAGCCAGAAGAGTTCGGGCTGCCGTCGGCCCCGAAAAAGTCCATCCAGCGTGCGGCGCGACGCCGCCCAATACGGAGCCGGTGATTTCGGGTAACGCAGCAGCTTCGAGGCATTCTGTCACCTGGCGCCGGCAGGTCTTTGTCTCTCCTGGGTAAAACATCCCCGCTACTACAGGATAACGCGCAGTCATATTGGCCTCAGCTTTCCAGCGTGTCAGCCGCCATCCACGCTAGGGCGCTATGGGTTTGGCGTTTATGAGATACTTTTCACAACTGCCCCGCGTTGCACCGTGCGGCATTTTTCGGCAGTAATGATTGCCGCGACTTGTCGCACGGTTTCATCCAATTGGCCTTCGCGGTTCACTACCACATAGTCGAACGATTCGATGCATCTCATTTCGGCCAGGGCAATAGCTAGGCGGTGTTCGATCTGTTGACGTGAATCTGTAGCCCGCTTGCTTAGGCGGGTCACAAGTACGTCCAACGAGGGAGGAGTCAGGAAAATGCTCACCGCTTGCGGCACGATGCGCTGTAAGGTGCTGGCCCCTTGTACATCCAGACGCATTAGCACGTCTTCTCCGCCGGCGAGCGCCTGTAATACCTGGGCTTTGGGTATGCCCTTGTATTGGTCATAGACTCGAGCGTATTCGAACAACTCATTACGAGAGATCATTTCTTGGAATCGCTCGGTACTGACAAAATAATAATCTACCCCATCGACTTCGTCCGGGCGACGAGGGCGATCAGTGGCAGTGACCACGAACCGAAAAGGATAGCTTAGCGCGCGCATACGCTTGATGACGCTATCCTTGCCCACACCCGAAGGGCCAGACACGACTATCAGTAGCGGCGCGGGCTTTAGAAAGCGTTCGATATCGGCAAAAGCGCGCTGGGCCTCTACTGATACATTCAGTTCTTTACTAACCAACGCCCGCTAGTTCCTTTCCGACTCGTACACATGCGAAATGTGCGGCTTGATTCTGTAGACAGATCGTAAACTCAGCGCGATCTAGTAGCGGATCAGGCGTTCTACATCCATCACAAAGACCACCGCGCCGCCCACTTGAACCTCGACCGGGTTAGGCATGTACAGCTCGCCTGGCTCCATCACCGGGGGCAAGGGGTTGACGTAGTGGGTTCGGGTGTGGCAATTACGCTTGATGATCTCCATCACTTGGGGCACATTCTCTTCGTCGGTTCCTACCAGGATCGTGGCGTTGCCCTCGCGCAAAAAACCGCCCGTAGTGCTGATCTTGGTCGAGGAAAAGCCACCATCACGCAGAGCAGAGATCAACTGGTCGGCGTCATCGCTGTGAACGATACTGATCAACAATTTCATGCTCATGGTGTTCTGTCTCCTTTTCCGAGGACATAATCAGCCGAGCAATCCTACAACACGATTATACACCATTTGCTGAAGGATTTCGATAGGCTGTGTGGCGTCGAGTACTAGCCAACGCCCAGATTGTTCGCGCGCCATTTGCAGGTAGCCCGCCCGCACGCGGCGATGAAAATCGAGGCTTTGTTGATCCATGCGGTTCCACTCGCCGCGTCCCTCGCGCTGATCACGCTGTTTGCGCGCCAGACCCAGTGTCACATCTAGATCGAGATAAACTACCAAGTTAGGCGCTAGGCCGCCCGTAGCAAAACCAGTGATTGTCGTGAGCATGTCGAGGTCAAGTCCGTGACCGTAGCCCTGATAGGCGATAGTAGATTCAGCGTACCGATCCGAGATGACGATCTCACCCCGCTCTAGCGCTGGCCGAATGACTTGGCCCACATGCTGCGCCCGCGCTGCCGAATAGAGCAGCATCTCGGTGATCGGCAACATCATCTGGTTCTTGAGGTCGTGTAACACGGTGCGAATCTGCTCACCGATCACCGTGCCGCCGGGTTCTCGAGTGCAGACGACGGCCAGCCCTTTTTGCTTTAGCGCCCGATCCAAAAGTTGGATCTGCGTTGTTTTGCCGCTGCCTTCTGGCCCCTCAAAAGTAACGAACAAGCTCAACGGTTGCCCCTTAGTGATTGGTATAGACAGTAACGTGGCGTTGCGGATCTTTGCCAGAACTACGCGAGAACAAATTGGCCTCTCGAACTAGCTCATGCTGCATCCGGCGAATGTATGCTTCTTGTGGCGTGAGATGCACCGAATCGCGTTCGCCAGCCACGACTTGGTTGATGGCCTCGCGGGCTTCAACTAGCGCCGTATCCAGTACATCAGTCTCGCGGATCAGGCCGAAGATCTCAGCAAGATAGCTTTCCATTTGTATTGTGGTATTGTTGCGCAGCACATAAACCGGAATGCCTTTGCGCTCTGCATCCACAATAATCTGGGGGCGCTTGCGATAGTATGTCCGCAAAGTAAATAGCACATCAGTCTCATTGAGGTCGTTCACCAATAGGATCGGCAGCGAAAGCTGTCGGCTCACCTGGCGCACGCGATTCTGATTCAAGCCATACGGATAGATGCGTAAAGGCGAAGTACGCGTCATTCGCGGGATATTGGGCATGATAGGTTGAGGCGGTTCTGCCGGCGCACCCTCAGCTCGACTCAGCGTAGGCTGGACGGTCTCTTCCCGGAATTTTTCGATCTCACCCGACGGGCGTCGCAATCGAATCTCGGGCGGCAGGCTTCGCCCACGCAGCAAAGCATCCACTGAGGCAGCGACATCCTCGCGCACTGCTACACGATCCCAATCCTGAATCTCGACCACTACGTCAAACGTGGGCGGCGCTTTGCGTTCCAGCACCGATTTTTGAGTGCCGCGCCGGCGCGCCTCTTCGTCGCTCAGCGTCACCGTTTGGATGCCGCATAACAGGTCACATAGGGTGGGCTTCATCATCAGGTTATCGAGCGTATTGCCGTGCGCCGTGCCCACGAGTTGCACGCCACGCTCAGCAATAGTGCGAGCAGCAGCAGCTTCTAATTCAGTGCCGATCTCGTCAATGACGATGACCTCGGGCATGTGGTTCTCTACGGCCTCAATCATTACTGCATGTTGCAATGCAGGCGTTACCACCTGCATACGCCTGGCGCGACCGACGGCGGGGTGCGGTATATCGCCATCGCCGCCGATCTCGTTCGACGTATCCACGACGATGACCCGCTTATGCTCGGCCAAGATACGCGCCACTTCGCGGAGCATAGTAGTTTTACCCACGCCCGGGCGCCCCAGAAGCAGAATGCTCTTGCCTGATTCGACAATATCCTGGATGATGTCAATAGTCCCATAGACGGCTCGGCCCACGCGACAGGTCAAGCCGATGATGCGTCCACGGCGATTGCGAATTGCCGAGATGCGATGCAAGGTACGCTCGATGCCAGCGCGGTTGTCATCGCCAAAATCGCTGATGCGCGAGACGACAAATTCGATGTCGGCTTCTTGTACTTCGCGCTCGTCTATACGCACGTCACCGTCCACATAGCGCACATCACAAGGTCGCCCCAGATCGAGCACTACTTCGAGCAGATCATCAAAACGATTATATCCCCTCAGGATCGTAGCGATTTCGGGCGGCAACACTTGGACCAACGCGTCAATATCGTCAGTTATTTCTAATGACATATGCCTTCTCTGAACCTCGGTGGGACAAATGTCCCCCAAAATGTCTCGACCGTCGCATTAACCTGGTTTCTGGTATATTGCCGGAGTGCCAATATCCACGCTGCTCTGAAGGCCAGAATGTACTGGCACCCGTTGGCGAATAGGCACGCGCGCCATCGTATAAGCTGCCAACATTACTTGACGAGTGTACGACTCAAAGCCGCATGTCCGCAATAGCCATCCCAAGCCCACACTATAATCGGCCACAGGACAATAAACCGGCAAGCGCTCGGCGCTTTTGGCGACCATTAGCATGTATTTAAGATAGGGCAACAGATCGGCGCGATACTCGGGCCGCACGACGATCTCGAGCCAATGTGCTCGCGTGCTGCGGCACAACCCCATATAGGCAATGATCTTGCCCTTGTCGGCCCAAACGTACCCGCTTGACGATACCGCATGGAGCAACGACCCATTCCCCGCAGTACACCAATGCGGCGAAAAGCCCTCCGCCTGCTGCACCAGGTGAGGCACAACTTGCCTATAGAATTCGTTCAAGGCCCAGTGATCGCGTCGTGTAACCGGGCGCAAGCCTTTGGGCAAAGGGGCTGGCGATGGCTCGCGCGAGCAGACGAACACTTCTTCGCGACTGATGACGGTAAATCCCGCCTGGCGAAAAACATCTTCTGCCTCAGCGTCCTCCGACGAGCGCGCATAGCTGCGTAGATTGCCCAGTTCGGCGCCCTTGATAATGATATGAGAGAGCATTTGGCGCCAGATATCGCCCGCCTGCTCATGCTCGTCGAGCGAAGGAGCGATAAATCCCAATTCCCATTCGGGCCGGTCAGCGCGCGGCCAAACCTGGACGTATCCACAGAAATGCTTCTTGTCGTCTCTGTGCACACAGGTGATCGTGCCCAAGTGGTGATTCGTCAGGTAGCCAGCCAAAGCGGAACGCAATGGCGAAGGAGAATAGAGCAAGAGCCGTTTCAGATCAAAGGCTACATTCGATGATTGGAGCCGCTTGATCGTTAAGGCGTCTCGCAAACCAAAAGGTTGAATCACATGCGTTCCTCATCCGAGCGAGGTCAATTTCGGTCTTGCTGGCCGCAAGCCAATCAAAGGGGCGTCACAATAGCCTTGTACCACAAAATTATTGTACTATCAAGCGGCGGGCATGACAAATTATGTCACTCGTTGGCCTGATGAATCACTATCGCGTAGCCTGGTCATCAGAATTGCGATCATCGTTTGTTACTACACGATAGGTGACATCTACCACGGGACCGCTGTGCTCCACATGAGGTTGGCCAGTCATGATTTGCTGCCTGAGCTGGGCCACCAATTGCGGGGGGCACAAGCTTACAAATGCTTTAATCCCCAACATGATAATTGCCAGGTCGTCAAGTTGACCCAGTCCCAGAGCCGGGTCGGCCAGAATATCCAACGGCCAGACGAGATAAGCCAGAGCGGCTAAGGGCACACCCTTGGTCCATAAAGGAACGCGCTTATCGCGAAAAAGCTGCCAAGCCAATCTGAGATTATGGACAATATCCAGAATAGTCGCCAGGTAAGGGTTGGGAGTATTCTTCACTGCCTTTCCTCCTCTATCGCAAATCAAAATCTCTTTTTCTATACGTTGCAAACAAAGCCAAGTTGCAATACCCAACCAGTTTGCGGGCGAAGAGATGTGTTGATATACTCTGTTTGGAATTGGTCGCGGGGCGCATCTATGAAAGATTTGTATCGTTGCCTGGATGAATATCCTCCCCAAATGTTGCGGGCTATTGCCGAGGCTTGGCAGACCGTTCTGCCCGAAGGCGAAACGCTCGATTTGGTAGGCCCTTTGGCCGAAGCTATGCTGCGTCCCAACGCTCTATCGCTTCTTGTCGAGAGTCTGACCCCCGAGGCGCGTGGAGTGCTCGCCGAGTTTGTTGAGCACGGCGGCGTGCTACCCGGACAGCGGCTGGCGTTGCGTTTTGGCGGTATTCGTCGGTTGGGGCCGGCCCGTATAGAACGCGAGCGTCCCTGGCAAGAGCCTGCAAATACTCTCGAAGAATTGTACTACAAAGGGCTGGTCTATCGTGCTTATGGCCGCGTCGAAAACCACTCAGGAGAGATCTTTATCGTGCCCCAGCAGTTGCTAGATCGTTTGCCCGCGCCGCTTATGACCATGCCTTCTTTTTCGGTGGAGACGGCGCTCACTCCAGCCCGCATCGTCGTTGCTGGATATGCCTTGATCGAGGATCTATTCGCAGCTTTGGTATCTATCAGGCAAGGGCAATATCCGGCTACACAGCAAGAACGCTCTGATATTACTCCTATTTCTGTCGAACGCCTAGCTTTAGGCGACAGGCTCATTGGGCCTAACCAGCCTGCGCGGTTGGCGCTGATCCAACGTCTGCTGTGGCGGTTGCGATTGCTCCATGACGAGAAAGGCTTCTGGAAGCCCAGCCTGCGCGCTCGCGAATGGCTGCGTTTGACTGACGAAAAACGCTGGCGAAGCGTTTTCCTGGCTTGGCGCGACGATCCTCAATGGGACGAGTTGCGGTTATTGCCCTCGCTACGCTGCGAAGATACAGGCTGGCAGAACCAGCCCATCGTCGGACGGCGCAACCTATTGGATGTACTAGGCAAATGCCCGCCTGGGCAATGGCTCTCGCTAGATTCGTTCATTCAGGCGCTGCGGCGATATCGTCCTGACTATCTACGACCCGACGGCGATTTTGACAGTTGGTTCATCCGCGATGCTCGTACCAATGAATATCTGCGCGGCCTCGCGGCTTGGGAGGAGATCGAGGGCGCGCTGGCTCGTTACATTATCGCTCATCCGCTGTTTTGGTTGGGGTGCGTCGAGTTGGGTTACAGCGAAGGCGCTGAACAGCCCTTCGCTTTCCGACTGACCACCTTGGGTCACGCGGCGCTGACCGGAATGGCCGCGCCGCGCACCGATCTACCTTCTGTGTTGGCGACCATCAGCGATGATTTCACAGTTGTTATTCCCTTGGCCGAGACGATGTACCAGCGCTACCAATTGGAACGTCTGGCCGAATGGCAAGGACAAGATGAGACGGCAACCTATCGCCTGACCGCAGAAAGCGTTTGGCAGAGCTATAACGCTGGAATCAAGACCGATCAAATCCTGGCGTTCCTCAAGCGCCTGAGTGGGGATCGGGTGTCTCCACACGTGTTGCGCAGCTTGCAAGCTTGGGGCGGGCGCTTTGGCCGGGTGTTGCTACGCCGTGCGGTGGTTGTACAAGCTGTAGATGAACCTACTATGAAACAAATCAGCGCCCGCCCTGAATTGCGTGCGCTGATCACCGACATCATCGCGCCAACGATGTGTTTGGTTGAAGAAGAGCATCTTGGCGAATTGGTTAAACAGCTCAACGAGCTAGGAATCTGGCCGCATTTCCAACACTAAGATCGTCAGTGCGTTTTTCACGATGGCGTAGAGTCTGTAGTAATAGTCTCTACATCACTCTCGATAGCGTCAGCAGTCGTTGCTGATTCATTCGCCTCGTGTGTTGTTTCAGGTTCGCCCTGTTCGCGGTATAGGCCGCAATAAGGGCAAACATCCCACTTGGGATTGAGCAAACGGCCGCACCCGATGCACTTGAAGCTTAATTGTTGGTGGCAATTGGGGCAGACCACGAAATCGGGCTGCACGCGCCGACGGCAACTGGGGCAGACGCGCCGCTCTTCTAGGTCTTGCAAAATCGCCTCTTCGGCCAGGCCGCGTTCATATTCCTCAGCCAGCGTGCTGTGAGGGCGTAGCAGCACATAGATCAGCAAGCCGGGCAAAGTAAAAACCGCTACCAGGAAAACAGCCAGAATGTGCGCCAGCACATCGCGCGAACGGGCGTGAATATCTCGAAATGTCCATACGATCAATCCCAAGTAAAGGGCAAATAGATATGCGCCAGCAATAAACAGCGCAGCAGAGATATAAACATTGAGATTTGAAGGCAACGTCATGCCTCAATGCTCCTTGCGAAACAAGATTGTCTGATTATAGCATGATCGCTCTAATCTGTCACACCGGGTCGAGCGGCGGGCAGATAGCTGGCGTCGTCGTCGGTGACAGGGATAGGCGGCGTATCTCCAGCAACAGCAACAGCTAGGATATTGCCGTTGTTCTTGCTGCGGAAATCATCGCCCGGAGCGCCGGTAGAAAGCTGATAATAAACCAGTGCACCATCTATCGACCAAGAGGGATGGGTTGCATCTACACCCCAATCTGTCTGAACCAGAGGGCGCAAGTTTTGGCCGTTGACATCTACGAGCACAATCTCGGTCTTGTATTTGTTTTCATCCCACCAATACCAATGGCGCAGCGCAAAGGCCAGTTGAGAGCCATCATTCGACCACATGGGAGAAGTCGCGGAGAGGATTTCACGGTCCTCATTGGGGATCTCGATAAAAGCACCGATGGACTTGCCCTGCGCGTCCCAACGCCATAGCAGGGTGCTTTTCTCGCCAGATAGAGCGCCGATTAGTTCATTCTGGGTGGGCAACCATTCCAGGCCGTTGAGCGTGGTCTCTGCGGGTATTTCGATATCGCTCAGATGAGCGCCCTCGACATTGAGCACCACCCCTTTGTAGGTGTATTGCTGCTTGCCCTCGGCATCGAGCGCCCATTGATAAGAGATGCCCGCAACGGTCTTGTCATCTCGGGCCATCGCAGCCTGGCTCCAGCCTTGTCCTTTAGGCTCTACGGCGATGGTAGCCGGGTCTAGGCTATCACCTGCAGCTTTGAGGTCCACATCACCTTGGAGCGTAGCGCCGTTGACCTGACATACGGCCCGCACCCATTTGGCGCTCAACGGCACGCCGGCCAACTCAAAGCTGCCTTTTTCATCGCTCGTAGTGGGGTTGACTGCTCCTTGAGCGCAAACGACACAAGGCGTTTGCACGCCTGTTACCTGGCCGCGCAATGTCACATAAGGGCCAGGTGCTGTATCAGGGTTCATATACTCCCCAGTGATCATCTGCAAATCTGTGCCGTCGGGGCGCACGATAAAGATGTTGCGTTCATTGTTGCGGCTATGAATAAAGTCGTGCGCGCTAACAAAGATGAGCCATTGCCCATCTTTGGACCAGGCCACATCGCTCATATTCTGCGGTTCGACAAAACGAGTAAGCGGCTCTTCTTTTTTCTGAGCAATATCGTACAGGATGATATTGGCCGGCTGTTCCGGCGATGTGCGCACCCAGGCTAACCAAGGCCCTACACTGGTGGGCAGGGCCGTCGGCGCCGATGTGGCAGTAGGAGTCGAGCTAGGGGCAGGGGTAGCCGTCGCTGTGCGCGTGGGCTTAAGCGTCGGCGTAGCTGTGGGCGCTTTGACAGCAAGCGTACCTTGCAACTTTTGGGCAACTTGCGCTTCCAGGGCAGCGTAATCTGGTGTGGGGGTTGGCGAGGGCTGGATTTTCGAACAAGCGGTTGCCAAGAGCAGCGAGACAATGGCGCTCAATAATGGACCAATGAGGCGCTGCCAAGCTTTGGAATGATGAAATAACCATTTTTGCATGGGCGCTATTATGCCACAGAGACGTACTCTGTCAAAGCTGGATCGAGCCAAGTTTCTGAACGGGCCAATCTTGCGAAGCGAATTGGATCGTCACATCTATGACGCCACACGCGTGCATAATCTAGGAGCAATGCATCTCTAGCGCGTTTGGGCTGTGAAGTTGCGCATCAAACGTTGGCAAAGCGACCAGGATGGCCGACCCTGGCGCCGAATTGGCAACGAAGAGTTGCGGCGTTTTTCATGGGCATTGAACAACGATCCGTACCACCAGCCTACCTCAGGGTGAAACTGAATACCCCAAGCGCGACAGTCGGGCGCTTGAAAAGCCTGCTGATCCCAATGGTCTGAATGCGCTAGGCTAGGCGTTTGGGCGTGGTAGCCATAATGATGACCCGACCACACGACCATGTGCGGCGGCAAGTCGGCAAAGAGAGGGTTGGTGCGATCATAGCTGATGCGGATCCAGCCGATTTCAGGGGTTTCCATCGGGGCTACGGTCTCTTCGCCCCATACCACGCTACAAAGAAACTGCGCCCCGAAGCAAATGCCCAACAACGGAATATCGCGCGCCAGGCATTCGCGCACGATTTCTTGCTCGGTAGAGTACCAGCTCCGGTTCTCACCGACGTTGGCTTCTGAACCAGTGAGGATCACGCCACGATAAATAGCTAACGAAGAGGGGAATTCGCCGCCCGCAGCCCACAAAACATCTGCCGGCTCGGCTAATAAGCGATGCGTAAACAGTCCTTCGGGCAAAAACAGACGATTCAATGCGTTGTCGAGGATCAGATAATCGTTGGGCATTCGTCGTGTTTTCATATCTTTACTCGCCACAAAAGTCACACCCTGGATGACAATATCCAGGGTGTGTTAGCAGCGAATAATAAGCGAGTTACCCGCTAACGCAAATAGTCGCGTAACTGCTTACAGCGATGGGGATGACGCAACCGATCTAACGCCTGATGCTCGATCTGGCGAATACGTTCGCGCGTGAGGCCGAACTTTTCGCCAACTTCTTCTAGCGTGTGAGCGCGCCCATCTCGTAGCCCGAAACGTAGTCGCAAGATACGCGCCTCGCGCGGGCTAAGAGCGGTCATCACATCTTCTAGCGCTTCTCGCAGCAATTGCTGGTGAGCGATATCCGTCGGCGGCGGCGTATCTTCATCTTCGATAAAGTCGCCGAATTCGGTATCGCCATCATCGCCCACCGGCCGTTCTAGCGAGACGGGATAGCGCGAAATACGCAGCAGTCGTTCTACTTTGAGTACGCTAAGGCCGGTCTGTTCGGCGATCTCTTCGGGCGTGGGGCGCCGACCGGTTCCTTGCTCCAATTCCTCGGCAATACGATAGATACGACGGATTTGGTCGCCCGCGTGAACGGGCAAACGGATTAAACGGCTTTGTTGCGCTAGGGCGCGGGTAATGCCCTGACGGATCCACCAGGTAGCATAGGTGCTGAACTTGTAGCCTCGGTGGTAATCGAACTTTTCTACGGCCTTCATCAGACCGATATTACCCTCTTGGATCAAGTCCAAAAAGGGAACGCCTTGGCCCATGTATTTCTTAGCTACGCTAACCACCAGACGCGTATTGGCCTCGACCACTTTGATGCGTGCTTGTTCGCCAATGGCCACAACGTTCAGATAGTGCGTGCGCTCTCGTTCGACGAGTGAGGTGTCGCGCAACCGCTTACGCGCCTTGACGCCCTCTTCGATCTGGCGAGCCAGAACCACTTCTTCGCTGCTGGTAAGCAGTGGAACTTGGCCCATCTGCTTCAAATAGAGGCTGACAGTGTCATCTGCTGAGATGCTATCCAAATCAACGCGCGTCTCGGAGCTTTCGAATAGTTTTTCTTCTTCCAGCTCTAGATCGGATGGCGCGTCCTCATCCTCAGCGGCGATCATCTCGCCATCTGGTTCCAGATCGTCACAGAATGACTCTTCGTCCAACACGACTTCAGCGTCGAACTCGAGCGGCTCAACGGGCTTGCCAGTTACTTGGTTATCACCATTGTCCAAGATAATCTCAACCCCCTCGTCAATCAATGTGGCGAATAGTTCATCAACCTGGGTTACACAGTCCTCTACCGTTGGATAGAGTTCCAGCACCTCCTCAGTCGTGATATAACCCCGTCGTTTTGCGTTTAGAACTACACATTCCAACATCTGTGTTGGCCTCTCTGTGTGCGTAGTCAAGTCCGACGATAGCGCCGACATGATTTGATTTCGGTTGGTCTTACCTCTCTAAAACAAAATGCTCGGTTCACCCTCCTCCCGCCTATGAGGAGTTAGATGGGGAGACCGAGTTACGACTAGCAGCCATGTGCGTAGCATTCTGACCCCATTCTGCCGTAACGGATCAACACCTTCTATTATACTCAGAAAACCATCTCAGGTCAACACTTTTTTGCGAAAAAAACTTGACCTAAACCACTTTCAGCCGTTCTATCTAAATGCGCTGTTTATGCAAACCAAGCGTAAAATCGGCGTTTTCCTTTGCGCCACGTTTGACGTTGGTTGACCCATCGCATACAATGGCGCAGTATAGGCAGGCTGCTCAGCATGCGAGGGAATATGGCAAGACGCTTATCTTTTTGTTTACTTGGTATACTGAGTTGCCTCTGCATGGCTTTCGGTCCCCCGATGTTGACCGATTCCGACTTGCCGCATTGCCAACTCGCTCCGCATCAAGTGCGCTCGATGCGTCAGGTTGCCGCGCCTGAAGTAACTGCTGCTTCGGCTATTTTGGCGGATTTTGCTACAGGACAGATCCTGTACGCGCACAACGAGCATGAGCGTCGCGCCCCAGCCAGCTTGACCAAAGTCGTGACTGCAATAGTAGCTTTGCAGCGAGGGAGGCAAGATCAAGAGATTCGCGTCAAGGATGAAGACCTAGCTGTTACGAGTGTGGTAGGTCTGCAAGTCAACGAGGAGTTAAGCCTGCGTCAGTTGCTGTTCATGATGTTGTTGCCATCCGACAATGCTGCTTCGATGACTATTGCACGAGGATTGGCCGGCAACGCTCGTACTTTTGTGGGTTGGATGAACGATTTGGTCGCCAGCCTGGGGGCGCAGGATACGCACTTTGCAAATCCGCATGGATTGGATCACCAAGATAGCTATACCACTGCTTACGATATGGCCATCATTTCGCGTTACGCTATGACTAACCCTACCTTTGCTGATATTGTTCGTCGAGCCGATGGGATCGCTGCTGCGCGCAATTTGGAAAACACTAATGCTTTGCTTAGGACCTATCCAGGCGCATCGGGTATCAAGACAGGGACTACTGATGATGCAGGAGAATGTCTGGCAAGTACAGCTAACCGCCCAGCAGGCCGACCGTTGGTGATCGTGATGGGGTCACAGGATCGCTTTCTCGATTCAACGCGTTTACTGGATTACTATTATAGCAACTTTGCAGAGCTGAGCGTGGATTTGCCCGATACCGACCAAAACCGTTATCTCGACTCGACCAACACCTGGCATAGCATCAAGCTACGCGAGCCTGTGGTGATGCTGATTAGCTCGTGGCAAAAGGATTCGATACGGCTCTACCGGCGAATTGATACCCCCAGCGTTGCTCCTGGCCCCGATGAGGTGGTCGGCGCATTAGTGGTGACGGCGGGCTGCAAGCTATTGGCCGAGGTGCCTATTTATGCGCGCTAGTCGTAATCAGGAACAATCCCAAGAGGGTGAGCGTCTGCACAAAGTACTGGCGCACGCTGGCGTCGCTTCGCGACGCAAATGTGAAGAGCTAATCTCGGCTGGGCGGGTACAGGTGAACGGTGAGGTAGTCACCGAGTTGGGTACACGCATTCGCCCCAAA
>CAZYPJ010000046.1:0-4777 GCA_964649365.1 uncultured Anaerolineales bacterium
GGTAACGCGGGTTTGCGCTATGATCTGGGCGGCAGAATCGGCTCAACGAAAGAGAGGAACACGATGACTATATCTCCCGCCATCCCCGAAGGCCCCTTCCAACCCACTTGGGCGTCGTTGGAGCAATACCAGGCGCCGCAGTGGTATCAGGACGCCAAGTTCGGCATTTTTATCCACTGGGGACTGTATGCGGTGCCTGCGTTCGGCAACGAATGGTATCCGCGCAATATGTATCAGGTCGGCTCGCCGGAATACGAGTATCATCGCGCTACATTCGGCGATCAAACAAAGTTCGGCTATAAGGATTTCATCCCCATGTTCAAGGCCGAGCGTTTCGACCCCGACGCCTGGGCCGAGCTGTTCCGCCGGGCCGGGGCCAAGTTTGTCGTACCGGTGGCCGAGCACCACGATGGGTTCGCCATGTACGATTGCAGCTACTCCGATTGGACCGCCGCCAAGATGGGGCCAAAGCGCGACCTGATCGGCGAGCTGGCTGCGGCGGTGCGCAGGCAGTGGCTGGTGTTCGGCCTCTCCAGCCATCGGGCCGAGCATTGGTGGTTCATGGATGGCGGCATGGAGTTCCCCTCCGACGTGCAGGATGGTCGTTACGCCGCGTTTTATGGCCCGGCGCAACCGCGCACAACCCAGCCGCACGAGCAATATCTTGAAGACTGGCTGGCGCGCACTTGCGAGTTGGTGGACAAATACCAGCCGCAATTGGTGTGGTTCGATTGGTGGATCGAAACGCCGGTGTTCGAGCCGTACCTGCGTCGCTTTGCCGCCTACTATTACAATCGCGGCGCGCAGTGGGGGCGCGGCGTAGCCATCAATTACAAGCACCAGGCCTTCCCCGATCGGGCGGCAGTGTACGACGTCGAGCGCGGCCAGCTCACCGATATCCGCCCACTGTTCTGGCAGACCGACACCGCCGTCTCCAAGAACTCGTGGGGCTATATCAACAATCAAGATTACAAGACTGCTCGCGACATCATCGGCGACCTGACCGACATCGTCAGCAAGAACGGCGCGCTGCTGCTCAATATCGGCCCGCGCCCCGACGGCACGATACCGGAGGGCGACCAAGCGATCTTGATCGAGATTGGGCGCTGGCTGGCAGTCAACGGCGAGGCGATCTATGGCACGCGACCGTGGAAGGTCTTTGGCGAAGGCCCCACCGAGATCGTGGGGGGGCAATTCGCCGACACCAAGCGCCGAGCGTTCACGGCGCAGGATGTGCGGTTTACCACCAAAGACGGCGCACTGTACGCCATCGTGCTGGGTTGGCCTGAGCGCGGCGAGGCGATCATCCAATCGCTGGGCGCGCAGCTCAAATTGTACACCGCCGAAATCGGCGAGGTGACGATGTTGGGCCACAAGGGGCCACTGACCTGGTCGCGCGGCGCGCGCGGCTTGCGGGTGAAGCTGCCTGCCGAGCGCCCTTCCGAGCACGCCTTTGCGCTCAAGATCACACCCAAGAAGGCGCTTTGACAGTGAGGCGGCGAACCACTAGAATGCGCTTGCGTACTTTGCTGACTGCGAAAATTGACATAAGCTATGTTTAACGTGAAACATTCGAGGCCAACGATTGACTGACACAAACGACGCCCGCCCAATCTGCGACTATGAAGGCAGCGCCTACCGCACCGATTTTTGGGAGAACCAGGGACGCGAGTACGAGGACGGCGCCGAGCGGGTAGCTATCCGGCGGCTGCTGCCCCCCACCGGCCAACGCTTGCTCGACATCGGCGCGGGGTTCGGGCGGCTGGCCACGCTGTACGATGGCTATCGAGAGGTGGTGCTGCTCGACTATTCGCGCTCGCAATTGGAGTACGCGCGCAGCCGCCTGGGCGACGAGCGATTTATTTATGTCGCGGCGGATATCTATCGCCTGCCCTTGGCGACCGATAGCATAGATGCTACTGTCATGGTGCGCGTGCTCCATCACCTATCCGATGTTTCTCTGGCCTTTCAGCACATCCAACGCGTTCTGCGACCGAATGGCGCGTTTGTGCTCGAATTCGCCAACAAGCGCCACCTCAAGAACATCGCTCGCCATCTGCTGCGGCGGGGAGTGGATCCCTTTGACCCGCAGCCCTACGAGTTCGCCGAGCTGCACTACGATTTCCACCCCACCTGGGTGTTGCAGCGATTGGCTGAGGCGGGGCTGGCGACAGA
This sequence comes from uncultured Anaerolineales bacterium, assembly GCA_964649365.1. Classification (GTDB taxonomy): domain Bacteria; phylum Chloroflexota; class Anaerolineae; order UBA1429; family UBA1429; genus CAZYPJ01. The sequence goes on from CAZYPJ010000046.1 coordinate 2,176, forward strand.
CAAACGCCTGGCGGTATCATCGTTGCGATCGGGCGCGCTCAAGCGTATCTTTTCGGCGGCCACGCTCGTCAAGATAGACAGCATGTTGCAAGAGATCACAGCACCGCTGGCCGTCTCGCCGAGCGTGTTCGTGCGCTCGCGGGCGATCAAGGCGGGCCGGAGCGAATTGCCGGAGCGGACGCAGCTGTTTCGCTGCCCAGCGTGCGGCCACGAGCCGCTTGATCCCAACCCGGACGGGCTGTGTTGCGCCGCCTGTCGCGCGCAGTGGCCGCTCGAAAACGGCGTGTATGTGTTCAAGTAGAGATACAGAAACAGATAGGGCTATTTGATCCACAGTTCAACAATCTGGCCCACACCTACATCATTATGGCGCAGTATTGACGCTTTTTGAACGGTAATGCTCTTGAAGTGACTCCTGAAGGATGTTATAATCAGAGTGTCATGATAACGATGGGCGCTCAAACTGGAGGTTGGCGATGAAAAAGCTGGTGGTCGTAGGACTGGCGTTGGCGCTGATCGCGGCGCTGCTGCCGATCCTCACCGTCTCGGCGGATTCGGTGAACGTCATCAAGAACGGCAGCTTTGAAGAAGAGTTTGTCTGGGGCGTGGGTAAGTATTGGAACGCCTTTAACAACGGCGGCCTCACCGGATACGGCTATCATGATGATACCTGGAACAGGACCGTTTTCGACGGCAAATACTCCGCGCTGCTGGAAATCCACACCAGCGATGCCTTGAGCGAGAACGATAAGGATCGTTACACTGGTCTTTACCAAGTAGTGGATGTGGTGCCCGGCAGCCGTTACATGTTCAGTTTTTACGGCATGTTACGCAGCACCGCCAAGGGCGAAATCAACAAGGGAAGCTACAACTATCGGGTCGAAGTCGGATACGACTATAACGGCGGAACCGACCCTTGGGCCGTGACCGAATGGGAGGAACTGAACTGGCCCGAATACGAGCGCGAAAATCCGCGCGCCTGGCAATCGTACGCGCACGGCGTGACGCCCACCGGCAACAAACTCACGGTGTTTATCCGCGTGCACAAAAAGTTCCCGACCACGATGGAAGCGGCCGACATCACCCTCGATGCGGTCAGCCTGTTGGGGCCGGCCCCGACGGGATTCGTTGCAGCAGCAGCGCCAGCCGCCGAGACGCCAACCATCCCCAAGACGGGCGCGGGCGACGCGCTGCCGTTGGTAGGCCTGGCGTTGGCTATCGCCGCAATCGGCCTGACCACCACGCGACTGCTCAAGCGCAACCAGTAACCAATCTGCCCCGAAAACGAGAATCGCAGCGCGTTTCTGGCTGCGATTCTTTTATTAGTTGACGCCGCCCGTTAACTCGCTATACTATCAATCTACCCGATGATCCAAGGAGGATCCCGCGATGAAAGTCTCCTGCCTACAAGAGAATCTGACCAAAGGGCTTTCGATTGTGAGCCGTGCAGTGGCCACACGCAGCACCCTGCCCGTGCTCTCCAATATCCTCCTATCTACCGATGAATCGCGATTAAAGCTCTCAGCGACCAATTTAGAGATCGGCATCAACTGCTGGATCGGCGCCAAAGTCGAGCAAGAGGGCGCTACCACCGTCCCGGCGCGCTTGCTGACCGAGTTCGTCAACTCGTTGCCTGCGGATCGCGTCAACCTGGAGCTGATCAATCGCACGCAAACGCTTAACCTGAAATGCGGGCGGTTTGAGGCCAACATCAAAGGGATCGACGCCCAAGAATTCCCTCTGATCTTTGTGCCCGAAGAGGATAACCGCGTCAACATCCCGCCCGACCAGTTGCGACTGATGATTGACCAGGTGGCTTTTGCGGCGGCTACGGATGAGACCCGCCCGGTGCTCACCGGCGTGCTGGCCGAACTGACAGCGGACAAACTCACCCTGGCGGCGGCGGATGGTTATCGCCTGTCGGTGCGGTCTATCCCTCTGGAGCAAGGCCCAGAGCGCCCGATGAGCGTGGTCATTCCGGCGCGCGCGCTGCAAGAGCTGCGGCGCATCAGCGGCGAAGAAGAGCAGCCCGTGCAGATGCTCATTGCGCCCAATCGCAACCAGGTCTTTTTCCACCTCAACGATGTGGATCTGGTCTCGCAGTTGGTCGAGGGTGCGTTCCCCGACTATCGCCAGATCATCCCTACCAGCAGCAACACCAAGACCACGGTCAATACTGTCGATTTCCAAAAAGCCGTGCGGATGGCGTTCATCTTTGCGCGCGACGCCTCGAACGTGGTGCGCATTCAGGTGGTTCCCAATGGCAGCGGCGGCCCCGGGCGGCTGATTGTGTCGGCCACCTCGTCGGAACACGGCGACAACGTCAGTGAACTGGATGTGACCGTGCAGGGCGGTCCTATCGAGATCGCCTTTAACGCGCGCTACTTGCTCGATGTGCTCAGCGTTATTGACACAGCGCAGGTAACGCTCGAAACGCGCGACCCGGCCAGCCCCGGCGTGCTCCGACTGGTGGGCAACAACGATTTCGTTCACATTATCATGCCGATGCACATAGCGCGCTAAGCATCTGGAGCGTCAGAAAATCATCGCTTGTACCTCACGGACCTCTCTCTAGCCAACAATCGCAACTATACCCGCCTGG
>CAZYPJ010000046.1:4787-18792 GCA_964649365.1 uncultured Anaerolineales bacterium
GCCGATGCACATAGCGCGTTAACACGCTTATCGCACGGCAGAATCCCATATGTCCTAGCGTATATGATGCATGCCTTGCTGCGATACGAGCGGTATGATCGGAAAGCAACCTGATGTACCTGAAGCATCTCTCATTAGCTAACTATCGCAACTATACGCGCCTGGAACTCGATCTCCAGGCGCGTATTCATGTATTGCAAGGCGAAAACGCCCAGGGCAAGACGAACCTGCTAGAGAGCATCTATTACCTGGCCACCACCAAATCACCCCTGGCATCCACCGAACGGCAGATCATGAACTGGGAGGCGGAGCGCGAAGTGATCCCTTACGCGCGCGTGCGCGGCGTGTTTGTGCGGGGCAACGATGAGCATACCATCGAGATCACATTGGCGAAACAAAGCCAAAGCGAGGGTAATGGCGAGGCGGGCTGGCGACGGCAGATCCATCTCGACGGCGCGCCGCGCCGCGCCATAGATATAGTTGGCCGCCTCAACGCGGTGTTGTTTTTGCCCGAAGATATTGTGATCGTATCCGGCTCGCCAGGCGAGCGGCGGCGCTATCTCGACATTGCCTTGTGCCAGATAGACGGCGTCTATTGCCGCACTCTAGCCCGCTACAATCACATCATTGAGCAGCGCAACGCGTTGCTCAAACAAATCCGCGAGCGGCAGGCGCGCCCGAGCGAGTTGGACTATTGGGACGAGCAGGTTGCCTCGCTGGGCGGGGCGGTGTTGGCGCGGCGCTTGTGGGCCATCCGTGAGCTGGGCCGTGACGCTGGCCAGATATTGCCCGTTTTGACGGGCGAGCGCGAACGCCTGACGCTGGCCTATCAGCACAGCCTGGAAGCCTACATGGACGAGGCGACGCGCGCCACGTTGGCCACGCTCGATCCGCCCGATAACGCACGCCTAGCGGAGCTATTCCACCAGGCGCTGCGCAACGCGCGCCGAGAAGAGCAAACGCGCGCCGTCACTGTCATCGGGCCGCACCGCGACGACATCCGTTTTCTGATCAACGACGTGGATGCCACAACCTATGGCTCTCGCGGCCAGCAGCGCACCACCGTGCTGGCGCTCAAACTGGCCGAGGTGGCGCTGATGCAACGCGAGACGGGCGAGATGCCCGTGTTGCTGCTCGATGATGTGATCTCGGAGCTGGATTTGCTGCGCAGCCAATGCCTGCTAGAGACGATCTCGCGCGCCCAACAAGTGCTCATCACCACCACCGATCTGGGTGATTACGCTCGCGAATTCCTGCGCGACGCAGCCCTGTGGCGCGTGGTAGCGGGAACGGTAACGCCTTATGAGGGGGGTAACCGCAGAGGCGCAGAGAACACGGAGGACTCCGGGTAAGCGTGTCTATACTGGCATAACCCAAAGCCTGGCCACGTTGGCGAGGCTTTTTTATTTTGTAGCGCGAACGCCGTCACAAAGGTTTTTTCGCGGGAAGGCCGGCTCGGCGGGGATAGTCAGCGGGCGTCTTGCGGACCTTGTCCACCACCACCAGGTGATTGCCGGCGCGCAGTTCGGGCAAGGTCACAGGCTTGATCTCGACCAACGCGCCGCCCAGAATATCGAACGCCCTTTGAGCTTGCGCGGTCTCTTCAGCGACATCGCTGCCTTTTTCGGCCACCATCCGCCCGCCCACACGACAGAGTGGCAAACAGTATTCGGCCAGCACAGAGAGATTCGAGACAGCCCGCGCCAACACCCAATCGTACTGCTCGCGATGTTCGGGCAGATGGCCTACGTCCTCGGCGCGTGCGTTGAGCACTTCGACATTTTCCAGGTTCAGGGCCTCGACCATATGTCGCAAAAAGCCCGCTTTCTTGCCGGTGGCTTCGACCAACGTCATTTTGGCGTCGGGCAACAGGAGTTTGAGCGGGATACCCGGAAAGCCCGCGCCGCTGCCCACATCGAGACACCACAACGGGCGCGCGTCGAGCTGCAAAGGCGCTGTATCAGGGATCGGCCCAGCGCCGCCTCGCTGCGGCAGCGCCAAGATACAACTCAACGAATCGAGAAAGTGCTTGCGCTGCACTTCTTCATAGCCGGTGATGGCCGTGAGGTTGAAACGTTGGTTCCAGGTCTCCAGCTCGTGATAATATAGCTCGAACGCAGCCAAATGCCGGGCGCTGAGCGTCAACCCCAGTCCTTTGGCCGCCTCGCGCAGCAAATCCATCGCCACGCCGCCCCCTTATGACGCCGCCGGAAAGATCTTGCCCGGGTTCATAATCCCTCGCGGGTCAATCAACCCCTTGATAGCGCGCATGAGATCCAGGCTAGGGCCATGCTCCTGAGCCATGAATTGCCGTTTGGCCGCGCCGATGCCGTGCTCTCCGGCTACTGTGCCGCCCAATTGCAACGCATGCTCGATCACGGCATCGGTCGCTTGCATCGCGCGCGCAAACTGCTCTGGGTCCTCTTTGCGAGCGATGGTCTCAGTGTGTAGGTTGCCGTCACCAGCGTGGCCGAAGCAATAGATCAGCACATTGGCGCGCTTGGCGACATCATGCACGAACTCGACCATCGGCGTGAACTTGCTCAGCGGCACGCACACATCGCCCGAGATCATCGTCTCGCCCGGATGTGAGAACTTGATCGAATCGTGCGCTTCTTTGCGCGCCTTCCACAACTTGTCGCGCTCGTCGCCCGACAGGGCCGACTGGAAGTCGGTGCAATTGTTATCGTCGCACAGCTCGCGCAGATACTCGACCTGCTCGGCGACGCCAGCCTCGGCGCCGTGGAATTCGACGAACAGCGTGGGCGTCACCCTTAGCGAAAGACCTTGCTGCTGGTTGGTGACGGCCACCGTCTCGGCGTCGAGCAATTCAATGGCCGAGGGATCTAGACCAGAGCGGATGACATCGTACACCGTATTGGTGGCGTCGCTCAGTTCGTCGAACACGGCCAGCACCACGCCCACCGACTCGGGAAAGCCGATCAGCCGCAAAGTGATCTCGGTCACTACGCCCAGCGTGCCCTCCGAACCGACAAAGAGACCCACCAGATCATAGCCGCTGGTGGTCTTTTTGGCGTTGCTGCCCACGGTAATGATCTCGCCATTGGGCAATACTACCTTGAGCTTCATTACATAGTCGCGTGTGACGCCGTATTTGACGGCGCGCATCCCGCTCGAGTTGTTCGCCACCATGCCGCCGATGGTAGCCACATCCGAGCTGCCCGGCGCGGGCGGAAAGAACATGCCGCGCTTGCGCATCTGGGCGTTCAGATCGTCATAGATGACGCCCGGCTGGACGACCACTTGCAAATCGTCCTCGCGCACCTCGATGATTCTGTTCAGCCGATACATGGCCAGCACGATGCCGCCGTGCAAGGGCACCGGGTTGCCCTCCAGGCTCGACCCACCACTCCACGGTACGACGGGCAGCCCCCTGTCGTTGGCATAGCGCAGAATAGCTGAAATATCCTCGGTCGAAGAAGGCCAGACCACTACTTCGGGCAAGTGCGGATCCAGCCAGGATTCGTCAATCGAATGCGCTTCGAGATCGGCGCCTTTTGCCGACACATTGTCTTCGCCCACGATCGCCTGCAAAGCGCGAATATCATTTTCCGTTATCATTACACGGCCTCCTCTATCACAATGAGTACTATCTCGATACTATGAGCGCTGTTCCGGTTGAGCCGGGGCGGCGTCGGGCGGCGCTACCAACACATCGCGCACTTTGCTGGCGCTGGTGGCCGGGCCGACGATCCCTTTAGCTTCGAGAATATCCACCAGGCGCGCCGAGCGCGTATAGCCGATGCGCAAGTGGCGCTGCAGGAACGATACCGAGGCGCGCCGTTCTTTCGTCACCAAGGCGATGGCCTCTTTGAGCAGCGGATCCTCTCCATCCTCATCCTCTTCGGGCTTGGGCGCCATATCGGGCCATAGCGCCTGCTGCACCAATGGCGCGCCGGCGACCTCCGCGCCATCCAGTGAGACAACACGAGCGCCGGCCTGCGCCGCCTGCCCCTGCCAAAAGGTCACCAGACGATTCAATTCGGCGTCGGATACATAGCAGCCCTGCATACGCATGAGCTTGGGCGAATCGGGCGCCATAAACAGGGCGTCGCCGCGCCCCAGGAGCTTTTCGGCGCCGGGCGTATCGAGGATGACGCGCGAATCAATCTGCGACGAGACGGCAAAGGCGATGCGCGCCGGAAAGTTGGCCTTGATGAGGCCCGTGACCACGTCCACCGACGGGCGCTGGGTGGCCACCACCAGATGGATGCCCGTGGCGCGCGCCATTTGAGCGATGCGACAGAGCAGCCGCTCTACTTCTTCGGGGGCCACCATCATCAGGTCGGCCAGCTCGTCAATGAACACGACGATAAACGGCATCTTGTCTTCGCCGCGCGCCGTCGCCTGCTCGTTGTAGGTCTGGATGTTGCGCACGCCCATTTTGGCGAACACGCGGTAGCGCCGATCCATCTCGTGCGTCACCCAATTCAGCACGCCCACCACGCGGTCGGCCTCGACCACCACCGGCGCCAGCAGGTGCGGGATGCCGTTGTACGACGACAGCTCGACGCGCTTGGGGTCAATCATCAGCATTTTGAGCTGGTCGGGCGAGTTCTTGAATAGCAAGCAAGCGACAAAAGCGTTGATGCACACGCTCTTGCCCGAGCCGGTAGCCCCGGCGATGAGCAGATGCGGCAACTTGGTCAGGTCGCTGGCCAGCGCCGCACCCGACACGTCGCGCCCCAAGGCCAACGCCAGATCAGTGTTGAGCGCACGAAACTCGTCGGATTCCATCACCCCACGCAGCCCCACCGTTGAGATTTGACCATTAGGCACTTCGAGGCCCACCACGCCCTTGCCGGGCACGGGCGCTTCGATGCGAATGGGCGAGGCGGCCAGCGCCAAAGCGAGATCGTTAGAGAGCGCCGTGATGCGGCTAACTTTGACCTTGGCGCGTTTGAGCTTGCCGTCGCGGTCGCGCCGCTCCACATAGCCCGGCTCCAGGCCGAACTGGGTCACCACCGGCCCTGGGTTCACCTCCACCACCGTGACCGGCACGCCCAGGTTGCGCAACGTGTCTTCGATGATGCGGGTCTTGTCGCGGATGTCGCTGAGACTCATTTGCAGCTCATCGCGCTCGTCGAGCGTCTCTTGGACGCGGGGCAGCGACCACTGCACCGCCCCGCTCGCCGATCCCGTTGAAACGATCACCGGGGCGATCACTGGAGTTTGCGACGGCTCGGCGCGAGGCGGCGCACCCGCTGAGACCGGCGCAGAGCGCGCCGGCGGCAACTTGATCGGGACGCTTTCGATGGGAGGCGCGGGCGGCAGCGCACGACGCCTCTCCAGCCGGCGCTCGGCGATGCGCTCACGCTGCATTTGCCACCAAAGCTGAATGAAATCGGTGCTCCTGCGCAGCAATTCGGCAAAATCGGCCACCACCTGGCCCAGCGGCACATCCACCGCCAGCGTCAGCCCAATGCCGATTAGCACGATCATGATGACCACCGCGCCCGTGCGCCCTAGCGCCCAGGTAAACAAGGCGCTGAGCGCCAGGCCCAGGTGCCCGCCGCCCAGCCCGGCGTCGGCGGCTTGAGTGGGCTGATCCACAAAGTGGTGCGTCAGCGCCAAACCCATCAAATAGAGGATAAGCGCCCCAAACAGGCGATTCCAAGGCAAGGCCACTGGGTGGGCCGTCTCGATGGTGATGATCCACACGCTCAGGATCATCAGCGCAAAGGGCACACCCCACACCCCCCAGCCCAAACCACGCCGCAAGAAGGTCAGCCATGCCTCGGTGACCCGACCATGCATGGGCCACAGTAAGCTGAGCAACGTCACCAACGCCACCGCTAGCGACGCCAGACCCAGCGCCCAACGCTTTTGGGCGCTCGTCCAGCCCGATGGCGGCGTGCGCGACCTCGTCTTGCGGTTAGCGCGGGGAGCAGGTCTCTTGGTCATGCTTGGCGCTCGCGACGCACAAAATAGAACATCTGTTTTATTATAGCATAGAATCGGTCGTGTGAAAAGGCGTGCTTTACGCTTTGGTCACAATCGGCACGATGACGGGATGTCGTCCCGTTTCCTCAAAGGTCAGGCGCGTCAGGCATGTTTTCAGGCGATCGGCGATCTCAGAGCGCGTGCCGCCGCGTTGCACCTCTTTGTTGATCTCGCGCTTGAGCCGATCCATCAGTTCGACGGCCTCGCCCTCCGAGACAAAACCGCGCGTAGCGATCTGTGGCTCGTCAGAAAGGCCGCCGGTGTATTTATCGAGCACCACTGTGACCACCAAAAAGCCGTTGCGCGAAAGCGAGCGGCGATCTTCGAGCACTCCTTGCCCCACATCGCCCACGCCGCGGCCATCCACAAAAACGTAATCCTCGGCCACGCTATCTACGATCTCAGCTCCGTCAGGGCCAATGGCGAGCACGTCGCCCGTCTCCATCACAAAGATACGCTCCGAATCGAGACCGCACTGCTGCGCTAATTTACTGTGCAGCACAAGATGACGGTATTCGCCATGAATTGGCAGAAAAAACTTGGGTCGGAGCAGCTTAATCATCATTTTCTGCTCTTCTTGGCTGGCGTGGCCCGAGACGTGTACGTCGAGCACTTCATCGTAGAACACGTTCGCGCCCAGGCGAAAGAGGTTGTCAATGGTACGATTGACCAATTCCTCATTGCCCGGAATGGGCGGAGCTGCGCCGATCACCGTGTCGCCGGGGACGATGTTGATAGAGCGAAAGCCTCGCTGCCCCATGCGCACCAACGCTGAGGTCGGCTCGCCCTGACTGCCGGTGCAAATCAATGCCACTTGGTGATCGGGCAGTTGATCGAGTTGCTCGATGGTGAGCAACTCGTCGTCGGCCACCGTCAGGTAGCCCAACTCGCGGGCGATGCGCACATTGTTCTGCATACTGCGCCCCACCACCGCCACGCGCCGCCCGTAGCGCTGGGCCGTCTCGATCACCTGCTGCACGCGCGAGATGTTGGAAGCAAACGTCGCCACAATGACGCGCCCCTGCGCTTCCGCGAACACACGCGAGAACATCTCGCCTACCACCTGCTCGGAGGGGGTGTAGCCTGCCCGCTCGGCGTTGGTGCTATCCGAAAGGAGCAGCAACACGCCCTGGCCGCCCAATTCTGCCAGCCGAGCAAAGTCGGTGCGGTGGCCATCCACCGGGCTATGATCGAACTTGAAATCGCCCGAATGCACCACCAGGCCCAACGGCGTGCGGATGCCCAAGCCCACGCCATCGGGAATGCTGTGGCTAACGTGAAAGAACTCGATGCTGAACGGTCCTACATCCAGTACATCGCCCGGTTTGATGGTGCGCAGGTCAGCGTCCTGAATGTGCGCCTCGCGCAACTTGACCTGGATCAGTCCGCAAGTCAACAAAGTGGCATAGACAGGAGCTTTGACTTTGGCCAAGAGATAGGGCAATGCGCCGGTGTGGTCTTCGTGACCGTGCGTCACGATGATGGCCTTGACGCGCTCGGCCCGTTCGACTGCATAACTGAGATCGGGGATTACGATGTCAATGCCGAGCATATCGTTGGCGGGGAACATCAACCCCGCATCCACAATTACAATCGAACTATCATATTCGAAAACTAACATATTGCGGCCAATCTCACCCAGGCCGCCGAGCGCAATAACGCGTAATTGACCGTCGTACACAGGCGCCTCCACTCTCAGAACAAGCTCAACTGTTGCGGAGGCTGGGCCTTGCGCTCCTCGTCAACCGGAATCGTTTGCAGATCGGCCAAAATCTGCGGAAGTTTGAGCATATCCTGCTCGATGTGCGAGCGATACTGCGGTTGATGCAGCGCCGCCGCCGGATGGAACATGGGAAAATAGACGATATCCCCCACCTTTTTGGGGATGCCGTGAACGCGCGTGATGGATACTCCCACAAAGGCCAATTGCATCGAGAAGCGCCCTAAAGTAACGATGATCTTGGGCTTGATGCGCTCGATCTGCTCATTGAGATAGGGCCGACAGGCGATGATCTCGTCGGGCTGGGGGTCGCGGTTTTCAGGGGGGCGACATTTGACCACATTGGTGATGTAAACATCGCGCCGCGAGAGGTTGCTCGTCGCCCGCAGCTTTTCGAGGAACTGCCCAGCTGCCCCCACAAAAGGCCGACCCTGTTGGTCTTCGTGATAGCCCGGGGCTTCGCCGACGAACATGATGGCGGCGTTCTCCGGCCCATCGCCCGGCACAGCCAGGGTACGGCCTTTGCACAAGCGGCAAAGCTGACATTGACCAATGGTTTCATAGAGCCTGGCTAATTCAGACACGCTGCACCTCCCGCCCGCATCGGGGCAAGCGCGAGTATATCGGAGCTTATCATAATGCGCGGGGATTATACTCGCGTTTGAACCTTTCGTCCAACCTGCGCGCTCGTTCGCCGTGCTTTGACAGACCCTCTCACCCCGCATATAATAACATCAGTTCATAAGAGGAGGCTCATGGGATGACGACCGACACGATGATCCGCCCGATTTCGTGACGGCGCCCCATTCCACGTTGCCAGCCATCGCTGCTTATCGCCGTGGGCGCCAACCCCACGGCGTTTTCATGCTTGCCAACCGAACGCCGTGGGCGCATCCCCACGGCGTTCTCATTGCGAACCGACCAGGAGATGACCAAACAGCTATGAGCATCAAAGCTATCGTCTTTGACTGTGGAAACGTGCTGTTGCGCAACGGCGATCTTACATCCTACGCGGCGTGGGAGGCGCGACTGGGGTTACAGGCCGGGGAGTTGGCCCAACGGATGTGGGCGGGCGAGGAATGGGCGCTGGCCGAGGTAGGCAAGATCACCGATGCCGAGTTCTGGCGGCGCGTTGGCGCGTGGTTCGGGCTAAAAGAGGATGAGCAGGTCGCGGCGCTGCGCGAAGAGTTCTGGCAAACGTGGATAGTGGATGAAAAAGTGCTGGCGCTGGTCGAGCGCGCCCGCGCCAAATATCAGGTGGCCATCCTGAGCAATTCGACCGATGCGCTGGAAGACCTTCTCGAACATCGCTACCATGTGGCTGACCGCTTTGGGATGATCCTGAACTCGGCGCGCTTGGGCCTGGCCAAACCGAACAAGGCGATCTATGAAGAAGCGCTCAAGCGGCTCAAGGCGAGCGCGCAAGAAGTGGTGTTTATAGACGACCGCGCCGAAAACATCGCTGCGGCGGCCACGCTAGGGATGCACGTCATTTGGTTCGTACACCCCGACGAGCTGGAACGCCAGCTCGAGGTGTATCTCAATCACAGCGCCGGCAACAATGGCGGCGCGCCGACAGACGAGGGCGTAAGCTCTCAGCAGTAGTTGCGGCTTCCCAACCGCTCCATTATCCCGCATGTTCGTTGGAGGAAGGCATGATAGACAGAGCATCTCACGTTCGGGCTCATGGCAATATCGTGTACACACCATTAACGGGAACAGGTCGCGGCTGGCCGATGGTCGGCGCGTCTCACGCCGGGCGCATCAGGCTTCGTATCTGATCGCCTTTCGCGCACGACATCCAGCCCCGCCGTTCCCCACCGATCATCGTGAGGGAACAACTCCATGCTACGAATCTCCAATCTCCGCAAACACTATGGCGATACACTGCTATTCGATAAAGTCAACCTGACCATCAACACCGGCGACCGGCTTGGTTTGGTGGGGCCGAATGGCTGCGGTAAAACCACGCTTTTGCGCATCCTGGTAGGCGAGGAAAAGCCCGATCAGGGCAGTGTGCAACACACCGCGCCCAATGTGCGCATCGGCTACTTGCAGCAGGCACTGGTCTATGATGAAGAGGCCACCGTCAAGGAAACCTTGTCCAACGCCCGCGAGCTGGGCGCCGATCATTGGGCCGCCGAGGTGCAAGCCCTGGCCGAGCATCTGGCCCTCGCCTCCGCAAACGAACGCGACACGCTGGAGCACGCTTACAACACAGCGTTGGAGCAACTTGCCCTGACGGGCGAGCAACTGCCCGACCACGTCGTCGAGCGCATCCTGGCCGGGTTGGGGATGGATCACGTCGGCCCAATGACGCCGGTGCGCATCCTCAGCGGCGGGCAGAAAACGCGCCTGGGCCTGGCCCGGCTGTTGCTCAGTAATCCATCGTTACTGTTACTGGATGAACCCACCAACCACCTGGACATCGCCGCCCTGGAATGGCTGGAAGGCTACCTGAATCAATACAAGGGCGCGGTGTTGATCGTCTCGCACGACCGTACCTTTTTGGATCGCACCGTGACGCGCATTCTGGCGTTCGACGCTACAGCGCACACCATCCGCGAGTACGAAGGCAACTATACGGCCTACCTCCAGTCACGCGAGCGCGAACTCGAGAAAGCCAGGGCTGCCTACCAGGATCAACAAGATCGCTTCCCACAGCTTGAAAGCGCCATTGAGGAAGGGAAAGGGCACGCCAAAAGCATCGAACAGACAACCATCCATTTTCATCCCCGCGCCAAGGCGAAAAAGATCGCCCACCAGGCAGTGATCCGCCAGCGGCGGATACAGCGGTTGCTCGATTCCGAAGAGCGCTTGGACAAACCCAAGCTTACCTGGGATATGAAACTCGAATTCGTCCAGACGCCGCCCAGCGGCCAGGATGTGATCGTGCTGGAGGATGTGGCCAAGCGTTACGGCGAGCGCACGCTGTTTGAGGGAGTGAACCTAGTGCTCAGGCGCGGCGAGCGCATCGCGCTCATCGGGCCGAACGGGTCGGGCAAGACTACGTTGCTGCGTCTCATTATCGGACGCGAACCAGCCAGCTCCGGCGTCATTCGCCTGGGGGCCAACGTGCAAGTGGGGTACTTTTCCCAGGAACAAGAGTCTCTGGATTGGAGCTTGACGCCTTTACAGACGGTGCAAAAGGTTGCCTCGCTGGGCGAGACTGAGGCGCGGCATTTCCTTCACTTTTTCCTGTTCGCCGGCGACGATGTATTCACACCGGTGAGCAGCCTGAGCTATGGCGAACGCGCGCGATTGGCTTTGGGGGTGTTGGTATTGCAGGGCTGCAACCTGCTGCTGCTCGACGAGCCGATCAACCATCTCGATATCCCCTCGCGCGAGAACTTTGAGCAGGCGCTGGCCTCGTTCGAGGGCGCAGTGCTGGCGGTGGTGCATGATCGCTATTTTATTGAGCACTTTGCCTCCGGCATCTGGGCCATCGAAAAAGGCGAAATTCGCCGCCACATTGATCTGGAAGACGCGCATCGCAACCGCGCGCAGTGGTCGCAGCAATAGTTGCCAGTCATCAGTGATCAGTCGTCAGTCCGCGAGGTTACGCGCCATGCACTGATGACTGATCACTGAAAGCTATCTTGGAACCAGGCGCATATCTTGCACGTCTTACGGCGTGTGATCACGTTGCAGTGCATCAGCGAAATCGCCCAATGAGCTGAGGATGCCATGTCGAATCCGCCCAATTCGCCTCAACCCCGCCGCACAGGCAAAACCACCCGGCTGCTCCCCCCGTGGGAGACGTTAGGCGACCCGCCGTCGTCGCCCGTCTCTCAGGCTCCGCACAACACGCGCGCCTTTCGGTTGCCGCCTCCGCCGCTGCATGTGTTGATCGTGCGAGGCGTGGGGTTGGGGCTGTTGATTGCATTGGGGTTGGCGCTGTTGGGTCTGTTGGCGGCAATGGGCGTCTATGCCTATTACGCCAGCACACTGCCCTCGCCCACCGAGTTGTATCAACGCACCACAGAATTCAAGAGCACCAAGATATTCGACCGCAACGGCAAGCTGCTGTTCGAGGTTTTCGATCCCTTGGGCGGGCGGCGCACCCTTGTCACCTTTGGCGAATTGCCTCCGGAGGTGGTCGGCGCGGTCGTCGCTACCGAGGATGCCACCTTCTTTTCCAACCCCGGCTTTAGCCCCATCGCCATCGTCGGGGCGCTCTACCGCGACCTAAAGCAAAAGGACGTGGTCTATGGCGGCAGCACCATCACTCAGCAATTGGTCAAGAACCTCTACCTCACCGGCGAGCGCACCCTGACGCGCAAGATCAAAGAGGCCATTCTGGCCGCCGAGATCACCCGCCGTTATGACAAGACCGAAATCCTGGCGATCTATCTCAACGAGGTCTATTTTGGCAATTTGTCCTATGGCATTGGAGCGGCAGCCGAGACTTACTTCGGCAAGCGCGTCTCGGAGTTGAACCTCTCCGAAGCGGCGTTGCTGGCAGGGCTGCTGCAATCTCCCACAATCTATGATCCCTACATCAATCCGGACGCTGCCCTGGCGCGTCGCGCCACGGTGTTGGGGCTGATGCTCGAACGCGGCTACATCACCCAAGCCGAATATGACGTCACCATCAACCAACCGCTGGTGTTGCAGCCACAGCAAATCGTGATGGAAGCGCCGCACATGGTGATGTACGTGCGGGAACAATTGGAAGCCGCCTACGGTACAGAAGTGCTCTACAAGGGCGGGCTACAAGTCTATACCACGCTCGATCTCAACCTGCAACGCCTGGCCGAAGAGGTAGCGCGCGACAAAATGGCCGAGCTGCGCGAGCGCCGGGCCAGCAACACCGCGCTGGTAGCGATGGATCCCAACACCGGCGACGTGTTGGCTATGCTGGGCAGCGCCGACTTCTACGACGCCAGCATTGACGGCCAGGTGAACGTGACGCGCATGGCGCGCCAGCCCGGCTCGACGATCAAACCCTTTACCTACTTGGCGGCGATGGAACGCGGCTGGACGGCGGCCACCATGTTGATGGACGTGGCGCAAGAGTTCCCCGACGGCGCCAACCCGCCCTACAAACCTACGAATTACGATGGCAAGGAATACGGTCCCGTCTCGGTGCGCACGGCGCTGGCGTGCAGCCGCAACATCCCGGCGGTATCAGCGCTCTATCAGATCGGCCTGCCCGCGCTGCTCGACGAGGCGAAAAAACTGGGGATCAACTCGCTTAGCCGGCCCGATTACGGCCTTTCGCTCACCCTGGGCGGTGGTGAAGTGACCCTGCTCGAAATGACCGGCGCCTACGGCGCGCTGGCCAACGGCGGGCGTCGAGTGACGCCTCGCACTGTGCTCTACATCACCGACCAAGCGGGTAAGATGCTCGTGCCGCAGACGGCGCCCGATATGCCGCAAGTGATTGATCCGCGCCACTCCTATGTCATCACCGATATCCTGGCCGATGACGCCGCTCGCATCCCCTCCTTTGGCGAAAATAGCCCGCTCAAACTCTCGTTCCCGGCGGCGGCCAAGACAGGCACCACCAACGATTATCGCGATAGCTGGACGATGGGCTACACGCCCAATCTACTGGCCGGCGTATGGGTGGGCAACAGCGATAACAGCCCGATGGATAAACTGGCGGGCGCACGGGGGGCGGGCCTCATTTGGCATGACTTTATGGAACGCGCTCTGGCCTCCCAGCCGCATCCTTCCTTCACACGCCCCGAGGGGATCGTCGAGATCGAGGTATGCCCTATCTCGGGTCAAAAACGCACGTCGCTATGCCCGGCGGGACGCAAGGAGCTATTCTTGGCCGAAAATGTCCCCCAAGAGGATTGCCCGGTGCACCGCAAGGTAAAGGTATGCAAGGTGTCGGGGCAATTGGCTGCCGAGTACTGCCCGACAGACAGCATTCAAGAGATCGTCGTCGAAGACTATACCGCCGATTTCGACGAGTGGGCGCATCGGCAGGGCAAGACCACACCGCCGCGTCAAACATGTGCTGTGCACAGCCAGCCGACGCGAGTGGCGATCAACGCGCCAACGCAGCCAGTGACAGGGGTTGTGACAGTGTGGGGTACGACCGATGTGGGCGATTTCGCAAATTACCGCGTCGAATACGGCAAAGGCAAAACGCCGAACAAATGGGTGCGGCTGACGCCAGAAATCCAAGCGCCGGTGTACGATGGCGCGCTGTGTAGCTGGGATACAAGCGAATTGGAGAATGGGACCTATACGCTGCGCCTGATCGTGACCGATCGCCACGGCGGGCGCCACGAGGCGCTGACCACTGCCGAGGTCGCCAACGCTGCGCCTACGTTCACCCCTGCGCCGAGTGCGACAGAGCCGCCG
>CAZYPJ010000047.1:0-18055 GCA_964649365.1 uncultured Anaerolineales bacterium
CGACTGGCTTTGCCGTGGTATTACACCGCCGCCCGCGAAGAGCGGTGGGAAGAGCTATGAATTGGAAGAGGAGAGTGAGACCATGTTCAGGGTTCGCGCTATGGGATTGATCGGGCTTGCGTTGATCGTGATTCTAACCGGCTGTCAAGGGGCTAAATCGGGCCAGCCGCAAAAAGCGGTGCTTTCGCTCGATTGGGTGCCCAACACCAACCACACCGGCTTTTATGTGGCGTTGGAAAAGGGCTGGTATGCCGAAGAGGGAATTGAGCTAGAGATTCAAATCCCCTCTGATCCGGCTGCGGCGCTTAAACAGGTAGCCGCTGGCAACACCGAGTTCGGCGTCAGCTTTCAAGAAGAAGTGACCGTCGCGCGCTCCAATGACATTCCGGTGGTTTCAATTGCGGCGATCATCCAGCACAACACCTCGGCTTTTGCGGCGCTCAAGTCATCGGGCATCAATAAGGCCGCTGATTTCGAGGGCAGGACATATGCTTCATACAGCCTGCCCATCGAACGCCCCATTCTCGCCGGATTGATGAAGTGCGACGGCGCCGACGCCAGCAAGGTCGAGTTCGTGGATGTGGGTTTTGACGCCTTCCCGGCGCTGCTGGGTGGCAAAGTAGATCTGGCCTGGATCTATATGGGTTGGGATGGCGTGCAAGCCCAGCTCAAAGGGGCCGAGTTGAGCACCGTGCCGCTTTACGGCAGTTGCCTACCCGATTACTATACGCCGGTGATTATCGCGGGCGAGCAGACGCTCAAGAGCAAAAGTGATTTGACCCGGCGTTTTCTCTCAGCTACCAAACGCGGCTATGAGTACGCCATCGCTCACCCCGACGAATCCGCCGACATCCTGCTCAAGCACTCGCCCGAGAGCGACCCGGTTCTGGTGAAAGCAAGCCAGACCTGGCTCAGCCCCAGATACCAGGATGACGCCGCCTATTGGGGTGAGCAGAAACCCGAAGTGTGGGCCGAGTTCGCCGGCTGGATGTTCGAGCAGGGGCTGTTGACCAAAGAGATTGACCCGAACCAGGCCTTTTCAACCGAGTATCTAAAGCCGTAGCCGTGCGTTTCAGCGAGAGGCCGATGACAGAATACGCAGTACAGGCGCAAAACATCTCCAAGTCATTCCGCGTCAACGGGAGTATCGTGCAGGCTCTGGATGCCGCCTCGCTTCGGGCCGCCCCGCGCGAGTTCGTGACCTTGATCGGGCCGAGCGGCTGCGGCAAGAGCACGCTGCTCAACATTATCTGCGGCCTAATGGAGCCGGACGCCGGCGAGGTGCAATTGCGTGGCGTAGCGAATGGGCCGCGCATCGGGCGGGTGGGCTATATGCCCCAACGCGACCTGTTGTTGCCCTGGCGTAAGGTGCTCGATAACATCCTACTGGGGCCGGCTATTCAGGGGCGCGACCTGCACGCTGCGCGGCAGGAGGCGCTCGATCTGCTGCCGTTGTTTGGGCTGGAAGGATTCGAGAATAACTATCCCGCCACGCTATCGGGCGGTATGAGGCAGCGTGCGGCGCTGATGCGCACCTTTTTGTGCCAGCAAGAAATTACCTTGCTCGACGAACCGCTAGGCGCGCTCGACGCCCTCACTCGCCGCACGATGCGCAGCTGGCTGCTCGACGTTTGGGCGCGCTTTCAGCGGACGGTGCTCTTTGTAACGCACGATGTGGATGAGGCGATCTATCTCTCGGATCGTATCTATGTTTTTTCGCCGCGACCCGGACGGGTGCTGTGTGAGGTAATCGTGGATCTGCCTCGCCCGCGAGATGAACACCTAATCAACGAACCGCAATTCGCCGCCCATCGTGAGGAATTGCTTACCGCCTTGGGGGTATAGCCGATGGCAAAACAACTCACCATCACCAAGATGGATCATCAACGCACGCCGCGTTTCAGTTATCTCGGCGACTTGGTATTGGCGGATAGCGATGTGACGGTGGCTCGCTGTGTGTGGTCGGGGCCTAAACCTTTTGCCGTCGGGCCGTTTGTACTGGAATTGGGCGATGTGTTCATCGAGTACTACTATCGCCGCGAGTGGTTCAATATCTTGGCGGTGTATAGACCGACGGGTGAGTTCAAAGGCTGGTATTGCAATATCACCGAACTCGCCGAGATCGAAGAGGACGCGATTCGTTGGTATGATCTGGCGCTCGACCTGTTGGTGTTGCCCGATGGCGCACAGATAGTGCTGGACGAGGACGAGTTCGAGGCGCTGAATCCCAACGATACGGTTCGCGTGCGATCCGCCGAGGCGCTGGCTACATTGAGGCGCTGGGCGAGCGAAAAGCGTTCCCCTTTTGATGGCAGTGGGCGTGTATATGTGTGAACGCGCCATAGAAAACGCGGCGGATTCTTCAATCTGCCGCGTTCTTGTGCCAGTTGCCGCTATCTTCCATCCAGGAAGATGCAGCCGCCGCCTCATCAAACTTGCGCTTTGATATAACTATCCCGCCGATGGCAGGGGCGAGCGACTCGATGGCGGCTATCGGTTTCATATAGACTGCGCTGCGTTCGGCGCTGACGCCAATGTCGCGCCCGGCGACGAGATGGAATACAATGCTACTCGCGCCCACTGCCGAGTGTCCCCCTTCGGGCCGCGAATCCACAATGTCATCAATCAGCTGGCGCAATGAATCGGGACGTCAGCGAGGCGAGGATATCGTCTAGCGCCTGGGTCATGCCGTAGTCCCCTTGCGGCGACGTGATTGAGAGATTAGCTATCGTCCAAGATGAAATCAGGACATCTTGGCTGCGCTATCGCATTCCCTTTTGATTGCAGCGCGCGCGCTCTTCCGGCGGGCAAGCGGCGCAGACGTCGCCCACCAACCCATGATCTTTGTGCTCGCGGCGGTGCAGCACTGCCGGCGGCGGCATACTAATTGCGCCGAGCGCGCAGGCTTTGGCGCAAAACTGGCAACCGGGGGCGCATTCATATGGCTCCAACACCAGCACTTTGGTGTGTTCTGGGTTCCAGCCTAACACATTGTTAGGGCACACAGGCAAGCAGTCGCCGCAGCCGTTGCACTTGGCTTCGAATATCGTGGGAAACCAGGGAAAATGCTCTTTGCGCGGATCGCGCCAGGCGCGGATCGCGCCGCCCGATGCGCGCGCTTCGGCAAAGCGGTGATATTCGCGCAACAGGGCCGCTTCGTAATCGGCTTGGGCGCGCGGCGGCACATAGTTCAGCTTGCCCACCTCGGCCACTAACCTGGCCCCCAGATTAGGGTCGTCGCCGGCGATGCCTTCGCGATCCAGCGCCTCCATGATCTCTTGCAACCCCGTCAGCCCGGTCATCGCCCGGCCCACCATGATCTGACAATAGCTACGCTGCGTCTCTGGCATGAAAAATCGGACCTCACATTAGGAATGCATCATAACAACCCGCATCGCACCGCCATCACCGCCGCTTGGGTGCGATCCGAGACGCCCAGTTTTTGCAAGATGTTCTGCACATGGGTCTTGACGGTAGTGGGGCTGAGGTAGAGCTTTTCGGCGATCTCTTGGTTGGTACAGCCCTCAGCGATCCAGCCCAGCACTTCGCGCTCGCGTTCGGTGAGCGGCTCGGTGGGAGTAGGGGTTAGTGTGCGTGGCGCCGCCAGGTTCAATTGACTGATGCGTTGGAGCAGCTGCGGCAACATAGTCGGCTCGATAATCGCCCCGCCGTCATGGATTACGCGTAGCGCCTTGACTAATTCATCCCGGCTGGAATCCTTGAGCAGATAACCAGCAGCCCCGGACATAACGGCCTGAAGCAAATAATCGAAATTGTCATATAGCGTGAGCATGATGACGCTGGTTTTGGGGCAAACCCGTTTCAATTGCTCTAGCGCAGCCAGGCCGTCCATCTCAGGCATACGCACATCCAGCAAGATGATGTCGGGCGCGAGTAACGGGGCCTGGCGCAGCGCTTCTTTGCCGTTGGAGGCCTCGCCCACTACGGTGATATCGGGTTCCAGCCCCAACATGGCGCGAATCCCTTCGCGCACGATGGGCTGGTCGTCTACGATGAGTACTTTCACGTTTCCTTATCCTTTTCATGATCCCAAACGCGCGCTCGAGGGATCGTCACCTGAATAATCGTTCCTTTGCCCTTTTGGCTCTTGATGATGCATTCGCCGCCCCATAGCCGCGCCCTCTCGCGAATGCCGATCAACCCCATGTGTAGGCCCTGCTCGGGCGACGAGCGCACATGCTGTGGGTCAAAGCCTTGGCCCCAATCCTGAACTCGAACGCGCAGGTAATCGTTGCTGGAAGCCAGTTGCACGGTGATGCTCGCCGATTTGGCATACTTTTGGGCGTTGGCGGTGGCTTCTTGCACGATGCGGAATAGCGCTGCTTCGAGCGCCGGCGGCAAAGGCGGCCAGGCGGGGTCCAGGTCGAGCGTGACACTCCAGTTAGCGTCGGCGGCAAGTTGGGCGACGTGCAACCGGAGAGCGTGAGCCAGGCCGAAATCATCCAGGCCGGCGGGTCGCAATTGGCCGATCAGTCGGCGGGCCTCATAAATAGCCTTACGCAGCAATTGAATGCCCTGTTCTAACTCGCGTTCTTGCACAGCGGGGTTGCGTCCGTTCGCCGCCTGTGAGGCCTGCAAATGCTGATATGACGCCACGATGATTTGCACCAGGCCGTCGTGCAAATCAAACGCCAACTGACGACTTTCTTGCTCCTCGGTGGTGATGACTTTTTCGACGAACGAGCGTAGTTGATGGCTCTGTATCTCTACCTCCCGATAGAGATAGGCGTTATCGAGCGCAATGCCCGCTTCGGAGGCCAGATAGCTGAGCAAAGTGGGCGACTCGGCGCTGTCCAATCGCCCATTGGGAGCGTACACCTCCAGCGCGCCCAGGCACGCGCCCCGCATCGTAAGCGGAGCCATCACCACGCTGCCCTGATCGCCCAAGGTCATGGCGCTGGCGCGCAGACTCTGGCGTACTTGGGCGCGCAACGCTTCCACCTCGGGGGCGCGCAACCAGCAGAGCCATTCGGGCGTCATGCCCTCGGAAACATCCACCGGCTCGCGGTTGGCGCCGCCCTCCAACGCTAGGCGACAAGCTGAAACGTTGAACAAGCGCAGCGCCGCAGCCACGATAGCGCGGCATACCTGATCCACCGCCAGACTAGAGCCAATATCCTGGCCAGCGTGGAATAACGCCAACAGATGATCGAGGTTAATACGCAGCGATTGATACAGACGACTCTGTTCCGAGAGGCGCTCGTTCAGCTCCGCCAAGTCTCTATTGCGCTGCTTGAGCGCCTGGTTTGATTGATCGAGCGCGTCGCGGATCTCGGCCAACTCGCGATTTTTGGCTTCCAGCGACAACGTGTAGGCCCGCTGGTTTTCCACATTCACCGGCAGGGGGTGGATATGAATTCTGCCGCCCTCCAGCGAGACACGGTGCGAATAGAACATGGTCTCAGAGTATCGCCCCCACACTTTGACGGGAGTGATATGCATGTGACCTTCGGCGCGATCTACATCCAAAAAGATCTGCGTACAATCCTTGATCGCCGCGATGGTCTGGGAGCTAAAATCTCCTTTGATCAAAGCCCAATAAGCCACAGTGTCCAGTTTGAACAGGTAAGGGCAAATGGTCAAAAAGAACTTGCGCTGTTGATCCTCATCCCCAAACCAAGGCGATAGTGTCGCGAGCGGCTCGAACAGGTAGACCACGCGCGGGCCGATCTCGCGCATCAGCGCTTGCAGCGCCTCCAACGGATCGGCCACATCGGTCACGCGAGCCAGATCGAGCACATGCACATCGGGCACGCCTAATAGGTATGCGTCCAGCAGTCCCTCGGAACGCACATACACTAAGCGCACCGGCGAGCGCATTACATGGTCGAGCAACGAGGCGATGAAGGGCAGATAGTCTTGCTGCTCGCGGGTGTAAAAGACGACGTTGTCCCCTGCGCGCAGCTCTTCGAGCAAGGTATCCAGTTCGGGCGAGCCAGTTGAGAACTCGCTGGGCATGGTACGCCTCTGGGTTTGGGGCTTCTGTGACAGATTGATTTGCCAACAGATTATACATGGCGCTCGATCTGAGACCAAACGCGCATGGCCGTCGTCTATCCACGCTGAGTGATTTGTCTTGAGCGCCGGGTGCGATGCAGTATAATCAGGTCGAGGATATAGAGGGGCGCGAGTCAATGGAAACACGATTTGTCGCTGATGCCATGCTGGGCCGCCTGGCCAAGTGGCTGCGCATTATGGGCTATGATACGCTCTACGATGCGGCGCTGGATGACGCTCAATTGGTGCGCTTGGCCCGCGCTGAAGATCGCATCCTGCTCACGCGCGACACGGCGTTGGCCCGCCGCAAAGGGGCGCGGATTGTGCTGCTGGCCAGCGAATCGTTGCCCGACCAGGTGGCCGAGCTACAACAACTGATGGGGTTGGTCGCCGACGCCCTGTTGACGCGTTGCCCGGTGTGCAATGTCGAGCTAGAAGCCATACCCAAGGATCGCGCCTGGGGACAGGTTCCGCCGTATGTGTTCGCCACGCAGAGCGAGTTCCGCGTGTGCCCTTTGTGCGACCGCTTCTATTGGCGCGGCAGCCATTGGAAACGGATGAAAGAGCTGATTGCGGGGTGGGATCGCGCCGAATAATCAGTCGTGCGAACGTTTGGCCCGCTGGTTGGCCTGTGGTATAATCTACCTATAGGCTCTGTATTCTTCCTGTTCGGCTGAGGAGGCTTGTTCTGGAACCACTCGACATCGCACGGTTTATTGTGGATGTGCTCGCCGGCAAAATGGGCGCCGATATTTTGCTGCTCGATCTGAGCGGGCTAACGCTCATCGCCGATTACTTTGTCATCACCACCGGCGAGACGGATCGTCAGCTTGCGGCGATGACGGAAGATGTGTTACAGCAGCTCGAAGAGAAGCATCAAGTCAAGTGTCTGCACGTGGAGGGCGCGCCCGAATCGGGGTGGGTGCTGATGGACTATGGTAGTGTGGTGGTGCATCTCTTTTCCGAGGCACAGCGCAACTACTATCAGCTCGAACAGCTATGGAAGGATGCTCGTACCATTGTGCGCATGGCCTGAGCGGGTCGCGCGTCGTTTCGATAATAAAAGCCACCTGGAGACAGGTGGCTTTTGCGTTGTCGTCGGGAGACGATTACTCGAAAATCCAACGATCCGTATCGCGCTGCCAGGAGATGATCTCATTCTCGCCAAAGAACAGGGCGATCTCGCGAGCCGCCGTCTCAGGGCCATCCGAGCCGTGCACCAGATTGCGGCCAATATCGGTGGCCAGGTCGGCGCGGATGGTGCCGGGCGCGGCGTTGAGCGGGTTGGTGGCCCCCATCGTGTGGCGCACCATCTCGATGGCGCGATTGCCTTCGATTACCATCACCACCACCGGCGCCGAGGTGATATACTTGATCAACCCCGCGAAAAAGGGCTTGCCCTCGTGTACGCTGTAATGGCGACGCGCCAGCGCCTCGTCAATCTGGATCAACTTCATGCCCACGATTTTCAGGCCGCGTTGCTCAAAACGTCCGACGATCTCGCCCACCAGCCCGCGCTGTACGGCGTCGGGCTTGATGATGACCAGTGTTCTTTCCATACGAATGCGAATCCTCCTGAATCAGTAGTAAGCGTTCTGTGAGGGTGGGGGAACTCATCCCTACAGAATCGCGATGTGGTTATGCAGCAGAGTCGCGTTGCGCCGCCCGGTCGCGCGCTTCGAGCAACAGCGCCGCCACGGGGCGCTGGCCCGGGTGCAGCCAATTGAGCACTTCCAAGTCGCGCTGGGCCAGAGCGGCCATCTCGGGGTGGCGCGCCATGAACTGGCGATATACCTCCACCGCTTGAGTCAGCTCGCCCGCAGCGCGCCAGGCGCGAGCGCGCGCCAACTGCGCTGCGCCATCCTCGATATCGGGCGCGACAACTTCTGGCCCTACCTCTGTGGGCGCAGTGGGGGCAGGCGTAGTATTCTCGACGATTGCCGTTTCCTCGACTCTTGACTCGGTTGCCTGCGGCGCGAGGATTTCGAGTTCGGCGCTTGCCGGTTTGACCGTGGACTCGATGGTCGCCGCTCCGGCTGCTGGCTCGGCGGCGACGGGCACAGCGCGGCGCGTGATGATGACCTCGCCGCTATCCTCGGCTCCTTCAGCGGCTAGGTAGGGCAGATCGAGCGGGGCCATGTCGCTTTCTTTGAATGGCAAGCGTGGCATTCGGGGCGGCAGCGGTGAACGCGCCCCAAACAGCGCCTGGGCCACGGCGTTTTCGGGGTCGAGGGCCTGGGCGCGTTGCAACAAGGCGCGGCCTTCCTCGTCCTTTTCTGTGTTCAGCCACATCTGGCCCAGGATTAGGTTCGCCTTTAGACAATTGGGCAAATCTACCAGGATTCCCTGGCAGGCCACGCTGGCCTCTTCCAGGTAGTTTTCGCGCCAGAGCGCCTCGACTAGGGCCGTGCGCAGATCATAGCGATGCGGCTCGGCGCGGCACAGGTCGCGCAGCTCGCCGATGGCCTTGGGGTAGAGTTGGCCGCGCAGGTAGGCGCGCGCCAGCCCGGCGCGGGTCATCTTGAGCCGGGGAGCATGGGCCAGATTGCGTTGTTCGTACAAGCGGCGCAGTTCGCGGCGAATCTCGCGGTTGCCGGGTGAAAGCTCCAGCGCCCGCTCCATCTGCCAGATGGCCTCGTCGAGCAAGCCGCGCTCAGCATAGATCGTGCCCAGCGTGGCATACGAGAGGGTGTGCTCCGGGTCGGCGCTGAGCACCCGTCGGAACAGGTTAGCCGCCTCTTCGTGCTCGCCCAATTGCAGCGTGGCCTGGCCCAAGATGCTGTACGAGCCGATGTGCTTGGGGAACGTCTCCAGGATACGCCGGCAAACGCCGATGGCCGCCGCCGGATCGCCGGCGCGCACCAGGCGCACTGCCTCTTCGCATTGTCCTCGCAGCGTGAGGTCGGCCATCGCACAAATACTCCCCGTCAAGGGTGTTGACGGGGAGTATTATGCGCTGATTCGCTAGTGATGTCAACCGTTCGAGGCCGCCGTCGGCTTGTCCTTTTTCTTGAACACCGCCGCCCAATCCACCCGCGCGGTCGTTTGCATCAGCACCGCCAGGGTGATCACTGCGCCTAGCGTCACCACCAGGCCAGTGTAGCCCTCGAAGAAAAAGGCGTAGGAAAAGAGCACCAAGAAAAAGAGTTGCGCCAGCCCTACTTCGCGCCAGGCAAAGCGCCAGTTGACCACCCGCCCCACATAGCTGATGACCAGCGCCAGCGACGCCAACGACGCCAACGCAAAGGCCAGCTCGATGACCATATGATCCACCAGGTAGGCAAAAAGCAGATGAAAGGCAAAGAACGCCGCCCCTAGGAAGAAATAGTGCATCGGATGCAGGTTGATTCCTTTGACCGCTCCGAACACCACCAGCACGGTGAAAAAGAACAACAGCGAGACGGGCGCGAAATAACTCATTTTGCTGGCCAGCGGCCCAGGGTTTAGGCGCTGGGGCATCTCGACGCCCACGGCAAAGTCTGAGACCAGGTTGGTGAACTGCCATTCGAGTTGCCAACCCCGATCCGTCTTGGTCTTGGTCGAGGCCGAGATGGTCTGTCCGGGAAAGTTGATGTCGTCAAAGTCGGTGGTGGCTATCAGACGGAAATCCTTGACGGTGTTGATGCTGTCGCCAAAGCTATAGCGCCAGCTCTCCAATCCCCGTGACTTGTAAGCGACGCGGATAGCAGCCTCTTCGTTGGGCTGCAACTTGACCTGGACTTTTAGCCCACGACCTGTGTCGCCGTGAGGCGTGGCCGTTTCATCGTTGACACGGAACTCGAAATCGTCATAGATCGTGCTGCTGGCAGGGAATTCGAATGTGACCGTGGCAGTCACAGGGTCGGGCAAGTCGTTGGTAAAGGTGTAATTACCGGCAAAGGCCACGCCATACGTGGCGAACCACAATAACCCTTTACGCCGCTGCTGAAGCTGCAAATCCACAGCAATATCGCTTGCGTCCAGCTCGACGCCGTGGTTCGACACAGTGGCGCTGGTCAACGTGACCAATGGGGCGCGCTGTTCGTGGGCGCTGCCCCACAACTGCTCGACTTCGGGACTGAGTGTCCCTCGTCCTTGCTCGGTGCGCATCGTCACCGTGCCGCCCAAGATGAGCCAGGCCACAGTCACACAGCAGAAAATAAAGATCACAGCGACAAGACGTCCAGTGCTCATGATAACCCCCTTCGTGGCGACAGTTAGCGATCAGTCGTCAGTTTTGCGCCGTGCTCGGCCTGATGATTGGCGGCTGATCGCCCATAGCTGATTCGTGAGGCAATGAGACTCGCGCACATCACACCCAGCAGGCTACAGCCCAAATCCACCCAGGAAAAAGTGCGGCTGTGAAAGCCAAGTTGCGAGATCTCTTCGATAAGGACGATGCTCGCCGCCAGGGCGCCGCCCAACGGCGCACGCTGGCCCAGGATGGCCACGCTCCGCCCTATGAAGCACAAATTGAGCAGCAGCGCCAAGCCGCCCATCAATAACACATGGCCTACTTTGTCGCCGCCCGGAAAAGCATAGAGCCGATAGACCAATCCGGGCAGACGGCCACGGTCGGCCAGTAGGATGATCGCACTCAATGCAATAACAAAACAAAAAGTGAGGAGATAGATCAGTTTGCGGCAGCGAACCGGAGTTTCCATCAAGTTCACTCAAAAAGAAGGATGTTTCCACATTCCATGACGCCTCCACAAGGAGAAAGGTTCCGCTGTCGCCGGGAGTAGCAGCTCGAAATGAAAAGAGCAGAGAAACGAGCGTGTCCTCCATCTCTCTGCTTCTCTGTCTCTGTGGTTTGCTATACTACCGCCGCCGCAACGATGTTCGAGACGCGACCTAGCAGGCGCGTCTCGGAGGCGGTTGGCTCGGTAGTGAGCAGGGCGCAGGCTAACTCACGGACAGGGTCGGCCCAGAGCACAGTACCTGTGGCTCCGCCGTGGCCGAAAGAGCCGGGTGTGAGCAGGTCGCCGAAATAGCCGGCCCAGCCATATCCCAATACCAATCGCCAACCGAGGCCCCAGGCTTGTTGCCCGCGCGTTAGGGCTGGATCAATCATCGCTGTAGTTTGGTCGCGAAGCATGGCTGCTATTGTGGCGCGGCCCAAGAGGCGTTCGCCGCTGGGAGACAGGCCGCCGCTCAGGAACAAGTTGGCAAAGCGCAGCAAGTCATTGGCGGTGGAGAACATCCCGCCCCAGGGCGCGCCCAGGTTCCACCAATACGGCGTATTCCAGCCCCAATCCTGGCCGATCATATCGGGGGGCACATTCACGTGGGCGATGCGCCCGGCGCGGGTTTCGTCCAGCCCCAGTGAGGTATCGGCCATGCCCAGCGGATCGAACAACTCGCGACGCAGAAAATCGCGCAGCGACGATCCCGTCACCCGCGCCACGATCTCGCCCATCATGGCGAACCCCATGCTTTGATATTGGATGGCCGCGCCAGGCTCGAAATCGGGCGAGAGATCGCAGATGAGGCGCACGAATTCGCTGAGCGGCGCGTGGGCGCGGCGCAAGGCGCGGTCGGTGGGCAGCATGTCGGGCAGGCCCGACGTGTGGGTAAGCAGATGACGTAGCCGAATATTCCCTTTGCCCTGGGTAACGAACTCGGGCACAATCGCAGCCACCGGGTCGTCGAGCGTCAAATAGCCGCGTTCCACCAGCATCATGACGGCGGTGGCCGTGACCGGCTTGGTGATCGAAGCGACCAGATAAACCGTGTCGGGCTGCGCGGCGGGCGAATCAGGTTGTAGATATTGGCGGCCAAAGGCGCGGGGCGGCAACATCTCGCCGCCACGCGATACGGCCAGTGTGGCGGCGGGGATATGTCCCGCGCGCGCGGCCTCATCCAGCAGCCGGTAGGCCTGTTCCAACCGTTCTTCTGAAAATCCTGATGTCATGGTCTTGCCCCGTTTCTGAAGGAGCGCCAGCTTTCGGCTGGCGTATGCGCCGTCAGGATGACAGCGCCCTACTATTCGCCGAAGCAGTTAATCCGGCTCGTGACCAGGGTTGATGATGAGCTGATCGAGTGCGCGCACGGTGCAAAAAGGCACATAGCCTCTGGCTTGCGAGCGGGAATAAGCATCGTCTATAAACTCGATCTGAGTGGCGTAATCAATGGTGAATACCACTTTGCCCGCCTGTCGGAATACATTGAGTTGACTCTCCCACAAGGCGGTGATGCCGGCTGGGGTGGGCACATCGTCGCCAGCATAGCCGTAATATAGGTCTTCCTGCCCGATGCCGTCGAGCGCGTCGAGATAGCCGGTCGTGAGCGTGGCGAGTTCCGGGGCGTTTTGCGCCACGATGATGAAATCCGGGTTGCTTTGGCGGGCGCGGGCTGCGATGGCGGCCACGAAATCGGCCATCTCTTGTGCGGCGGTGGCGCGACCCTGCTCTTCGTAGTAGGCATAGGCATCCACCAGATCGAGATAGGCGCCGTCGAACCCGGCGGCGACGATCCGATCCAAGTAGCCATAGATAATCGCCTGCCAGGTGGGGTCCCAGTAGTGTACTTTATAGTTGCCGGCCCAATCGGGATTCTCCTCGTCGAGCCAGGCAGGGTTGCCCGGCCGCCAACCGCTCTGCCAGTAGAAGCGATAGTCCTCGGCCTCGCCGATGGAGAGATACGAGAGCACGATCTTGGGGCCGCCTGCGCTGACCTGGAGCGCTGCGATTTCTGCCGGGGAGAATTCTTCCCACACCGAGCCGTCGCGCGAATAGTCTATCACCACCAGATCATAAGCTGTCTCGCCGATAGCGTCGAGGTCCATGCCCTGTAATTGGTAGAGGAAATCATCCACCTGCGCTAGGTTAGTGGAGCGTTCGAGAGCGACATCGCGCACAGGTTGGGCGCGCAACGCGGCAGAGGCGACGACTTGCGAATAGGGTGTATAACCCTCAGCAGTGACCTGGATGGTCAATTGCGCGCACGTGTTGAGATAAAGCGCGGGGATGGTCAGATTGTAACGTCCATCAGAGCCGGTAACCGTGGTAAAAGGTTGACGCGGCAGGCACACGCTCACGGCGACCTGCGCGCCGGCGACTGGTTGACCGGGCGCATCGGCCCACGTGACCCGGCCCGAAATGCCCAGGTCGCCTTGTGGTGTGGCCGTGCGTGTGGGGGTGGGCGACAGGGTAGCAGTTGGGATCGGCGCGCCGCCCCCCGCTGTTAGCGGCAAATAGACCTGGCCGCTGCCGCTGGCATCCAGCCGGGCGCCGAGCGCCCAAGCCGTCAGGCTCAGTATAATTCCCATCATCGCCAACCACCGCAATGCACGCCGTCGCTCCATCGCCATGTCCCCCTGTGTAGGTCATTTGAGACGCATGATACCGCAGGCAGGGTGGCAAGGCAAGCGCGGCGATTTTGCGTTCGTCGCTATTTCGTTCGGGGTGGGGTTATTCTGTTGTTTTGCCGCTATCTGGGGCCGGAGGTGCAGGTTCATCGCCGGCGGCGTCCGGCTCGCCCAATACTGCGCGCGACCGCCCCCCGCCCTCTGGCGGGCCAATGATGCCCAACTCTTGCAATTGATCCACCAGACGCGCTGCGCGCGGGTAGCCGATGCGCAGGTGTCGCTGCAAGAACGACGCCGAAGCTTGATGATGCTGGCGCACCAACTCAGTGGCCTGCTGGATGAGGCCGTCGTCAGCCTCTCGCTCGGCTGTGAGACCCTCCCACGGCGGGGCCTGGGTTGGCCCTTTGATCTCCACTTTGCCCCGCCAAAAGGCTACTAGCGCATCCAGCTCTTTGTCCGAGACGTAACATCCTTGAATGCGCTGAAGCTTGGGCGAATCGGGGGCCATGAACAACATGTCGCCCCGCCCCAGCAGCTTTTCGGCGCCGGGCACATCGAGGATCACGCGCGAATCTACCTGACTGGTGACGGCAAAGCTGACCCGCGCCGGAAAGTTCGCTTTGATGAGGCCAGTGACCACATCTACTGAGGGGCGTTGGGTAGCGATGACAAGATGGATGCCGGTGGCGCGGGCCATCTGCGCCAGGCGACAGATGGTGCGTTCCACATCATCGGGCGCCGCCATCATCAGGTCGGCCAATTCGTCAATCACCACCACGATATACGGCAATATGTCCAGCCCTTTGGACTTGGCTTTTTTGTTGTAGGTGATGATGTCGCGCACGCCCAACTGCGCTAACTCTTGGTAGCGCCGATCCATCTCGCGCGTCACCCAACGCAGCGCCACGATCACTTTTTCGATGTCCACCACCACTGGCGCGATGAGGTGCGGGATGCCGTTGTACTTGGTCAACTCGACGCGCTTGGGGTCCACTAGGATCATCTGTAGCTCGGCGGGCGAGCAGAAAAAGAGCAACGAGGCGATGATAGCGTTCAGACACACACTTTTGCCTGAACCGGTAGCCCCGGCCAGGAGCAAATGTGGCATCGCCGCCAGGTCGGCCACCACTGCCTGGCCTGAGACATCTTGCCCTAGAGCATAACGCAATCGTCCCTTGGATTTCTTAAACTCAGGTGAATCGAGCACCGATCGCAAGCCGACGACGGCCTTGGTGGCGTTGGGTACCTCGATGCCCACAATGCCGCGCCCTGGCACAGGGGCCTCGATACGGATGGGCGCAGCGGCCAGCGCCAGCGCCAGGTCATTGGTCAGCGCCAGGATCTTGCTAACGCGAATCTTGAAGCGGCGCATCGTGCCGTCGCGATCCTGGTGCTCGACATACCCCGGCTCGACGCCGAACTGCGTTACTACCGGGCCGCGGCTCCACTCCGTCACGTGGCCTGGGATGCCGAAATCGTTCAAGGTGTTCTCGATGATTTCGGCCTTCATGCGCGCATCAGCTTCATCGCCCTGTTGCATTTCGGTGATAGTCAGCAGATCCAGGGACGGCAACGCTGCGGAATCGTTCACGACTCGACTCGTCGCACTGGGCGCCGTGGCGTTCTTGACGCTCGTCGCGGGCGGTTTGGAGGCGGGCTTGGTCTGCGCCGATTTGGATGGCGTAGGCCGCGCCGTTGGCGGTTTGTTCATGACCGATAAGGATGGCTCGGCCACAGGCGTGGGTTTGGCCGCGACTAACGTCGGCGCCGCGGTAAGCGGACGGGCTGACGCAACTCGCGAGGGTGCGCCTGTGCGCACGCCCGTCGCGCTCGATGATGCAGGTGGCCGGCTATGCAACATCGCGGAACGCGTGGGGCGCCGCCCTTTGAGGATCGCTGCACGAAGGCGCAATCCTAGCTGCGCCCACAGCCAGGCGATGCGCCAAAACAGCAGCTTCCACGGGATATTCAGGGCTAATTGCAGTCCCCCTAGCGTGGCCAGGGCCAGGAGCAAAATGCTAATCGGTTTGCCCAGCGTGGGGACGAGCAGTTGCCATAGCGCCCAACCGATATAGCCGCCACGTTGGCCTGCGTGAGCCAGCGCCAGCGCCGGCTCGCTGGAAAGGATGTGCGACAGGCCAAGCCCGGCGACAAAGGCCAGTTCGCCGCCCACGATGGTCTGCCAGCGAAAAATTGCTCGCTTGCGTAGTGTGTTCCACACCAGGAGCAACACGCCCCCGCCGGCCACCAGCAGCGCCACCCCATAGGCGCCTATGCCAAAAGCGCGGCGCAGCGCCAACGACCAGATGTCGCTGAGTTTGCCTTGCCCACGCGCTGCCAGCGCGATCAGCGTCACTAGGCCAATGGCGATCAGGGCCAATCCCCAGATTTCGCGTTGCAGCAACCAGCGCCAATCAAAGGCTGCTGCTTCTGGCCTTCCTGCGGGGCGGCTGGCGCGTGTTGGACGTTTGGTGGCGGTTGGTTTCCGGGCCATAGTATCCACAAGAGACAAACGGCGTCCCCGCGTGAGGTGGCGGGGACGCCAAGATTACGACGCACGCAACGATCATATCAGAATATGACGCTCAGTACAAGAAATTACCCCCGGCGCCCCACTCGGCCTCTTTCGAGGGAGATTGATCTTGCGCCAGCGGCTCTTCCGAAGCCAGGCGTATGCTCAGTCCCAGGCGATGATTGGCGCTATCAATGCGTAGAATACGCACTTGTACTTGGTCGCCGGGAACTACGGCCTCGCTGGGGTGTTTGATTTCGGCTTCAGATAGTTCCGAGATGTGCACCAAACCTTCCAGGCCATCTTCAATGCGCGCAAAAGCGCCAAAATCTACCAGATTGGTGATGGTGGCCGGCACTATCTGGCCTACGTGATACTTTTGCTCGACAATAGTCCACGGATCAGGGTGCAGGCGTTTCAAGCTCAACGCCACGCGGCGATTGTCGCGATCCACACTGATGACATACACATCCAGCCGTTGGCCGATGGCAAGTAACTCTTGGGGATGATTGACGCGTCCCCATGATAGCTCAGAGATATGGATCAACCCGTCAACGCCGCCCAAATCCACAAATGCGCCAAAGTCGCACAAATTGCTCACATAGCCGCAGCGCGTCTCGCCGGGGGTTACCTCGGTAAGCAGCCGTTCGCCATCCTTTGGCCCCCAAATTGTCGCTCGCTCGGAAAAGACCAAGCGGTTGCGGCTGCGATCCAGTTCGATCACTTTGAGGCGCAACTCTTCGCCCACCCAACGGGCCAACTTTTCATCGCGTGCATCATCCGACTCGAATACCGGCACTTCTTTGAGCTGCGACGCAGGCACAAAGCCTTGCAAATCGTTCCAACGCACCAACAGCCCGCCCCGGTTCCAACCTGTTACGATGCCGTGCACCATTTGTCCGCTCTGGAAAATGCGCATTGCATCGCACCAGGCGACGTCGAGGCCCACCAGAGGCTGTTTCGTGATCGTCTGCTCCGCAGATTGCGGTTCTATCTGTGTTGGGTCGCCCATATTGACGGGTGAAGGAGATTGTTGTTTCCCTTCGAGCGCGACCCCATAACGCTGACTGGCCTTTTGCAGAAACGTCGAGAGCGATTCCAGATCATGACCACGCATTACTTCCCTCTCCCCTAAAAACACACTATCAACAACGGTCGTTCACGGGGCTGCCTGACCCACATAGTCTCGAAATGCCAATGAAAACACACCTCCTTCCGATACATATCCTTTGCGTACCAGACTCAAATCCACATCAACTACCCGTGTGCCGTGCACCAAGCTGGCGAGCGCGCGCTTTTCGTCATCATCCAGCCCCTGCCAGATGCGATCGAACTCGGGCCGCGACTCATCACACAAGCGAGCTGCCATGCTTTGAGTATTGGGTGCGTCGCCCTGGGTCAAAGCTTGCTGATAATAGGCGCAAGCCAATCCTAGGTAGTGCGGGAATCGCCCGCCCAGATTGAGAATCTGCTCTGCATGAGGTTCGAGCGCTGTCGCCATATCGGCGGCAGCGGCGCGGATAAAATCGAGCGCTTCGCTCTGGCTCAATGGCCCGAGATATTGCACTTTGAAGATATTGGGAAAGGGTGAGGCGGAGAGTCGCATGTGGCAACAACGGTGTAGCTCGGTGTGCGTGGCTGTGATCAGCGTCATGTTCGCTTCGATTGCTAGCCCGCGCAACGAGTCAAAGAAGTCGGCAAACACCTCGTTCGATCCCATCAGCTCGAAATCGTCGAACAGCAACACTATACGCATCGGCAGCAGGCTCTTGATCGTGGTGATGAATCGCCCGCATAGCAGCCGCCAGTTGGGCAAATTGGGCGTGGGGCGGTCGGGGACGATCTGGCTCAGGACATAACGCATCAAAGCCAAAGGGTCAGGGTATTGCGAGCAATCCACATAGACGAATGCAAGGCGTGCGCCACTTTGCTGGCACTCGGCGCGAAAATCTTCGGCCATCAAACGGCGCAATAGCGAGGTTAGCCCCGCTTTGGGGATGCCGACGAACGAGATACACGCCCTACCGCTGATGGCTTCGCGCGCTACATGGAGTTGATCCGAACGACCGATAAAGATATTGGGCGCCAAGAACTTGTTTTCAACACTCGGAACTGCCATCTACAATCTCCGACTGGTATAACTCAATCTGAATCCGCATCTTGCGATATAGTGCCATCTCCCATCTTCAAGCCACGTCCATGAATGGTAACGATATAGCGCCATGGCTTGCCTTCTG
>CAZYPJ010000047.1:18065-18747 GCA_964649365.1 uncultured Anaerolineales bacterium
TCGATACGCTTGCGCAAACGGCTGACCAGGGCGGCGATGCGTTGGTCATCTACGCGATCAAGGTAATCCTCCGACCAGACCGATTTGACGATCATATAAGGCGTGCAGATATTGCCTTTTTGCTCACAGAGCAGGTTGAGCAAATCAAATTGCTGCTTGGTCAGCGGGGGATCAATCAACTGAGCGTTAAGATAAGCATTACCCGTCTCGACGTCAACCCATAGCCCTTCGGCGGGTGGGGCGCCATTTTTCTGGATATCGGAGGTATTCGGCGCACTCGCCGGTTCCAGGCTGCGCTCTTGAACAAAAGCGGCAAATATCTCCGAGAATAGCTTGCCTTCTCGGATATAGCCTCTTTGCTCCATGCGCCAGACGACATTGGAACGCGTGGGTTGCTCGCCGTGAGCCAGTTGTTGCAATGTTTCGCGCTCTTCGACGCTAAAGTGCCGCCACAACGAATCCCAATGACTCTGAACCTCGTCCTCGAAACGGCGTCGCACTAGGCTACGGATGTCGAGGTCAAAACGTCCTCGTTCTTCCCATGCGCGATAGAAATGCCAGCAGGCAGCTTGCACGAGATAAGGGTAAAGCCCAGCCATCTTGAGTATCTCATCGCGTACTTGGCTGATAGGCGCTCCGCTGGGGGCGGCGCTCTTGACGATAAATTGATCGAACTCGTCAA
>CAZYPJ010000048.1:0-15373 GCA_964649365.1 uncultured Anaerolineales bacterium
GATCGCCGAGATGACTGCTACTGGCGGCGTGATGATCCTGGCGATTGGGCTGCTTTTGCTCGATGTCAAGCGGATTCGCGTCGCTAATCTGCTTCCGGCGCTGGTGATCGCGCCCGCGATTGTGGCGGTTTTGCAGGTATTCGGGGTGACGCTCTAGAGCATCGGCGTAGCAGGGCGATGATGAATCCCATAGGTTCAGAGCCAAAGGAGGTAGCGAGGCATGGACTGGAAGCAATTCTTTGAGATCATGGTCATTGACGAACAAGCCGCCAGGGCCAAATATGAATAGGCGCTGGCGGTAGCCGACAATGCCGAGGTCAGGGCGGTATTGGAGCGCCTGCGCGACGAAGAGGCGTTTCACGTCGAGTATCTGCGCGAAAACTGGCAGCGCCTGGCGCCTGTTTTGCAGAAATAGCCACAGACGAAAGGGCCACTCATTGGAGTGGCCCTGCTGTTGTTTGTTATCGTCGCAGCCCGCGCGCCGGCGCAGAGCTGATCTTGGGCGGTACTGTACGATATCGTAAGCTGCCCCATATTGCTGCGTCCGCCTCCCAATTGCCGTTGCCCAATGGAGATAGATCCATCCAGGGCATGAGCGGCCCTTCGACCCACAGGCTACGCCCCCCGTCGCCATCGGAATGCATGTGAACCAATAGACGTTCTTCTTCGATGGTTCGCTCGTGTGAACCGACAATGACTGTCGAGCTTAAAGTCACAGTGATGACGCCATCGGGCGTGTCAGCGGTCAGAGGCACACTAAAACGCCGTCGCCCCGCGCTTGCTTCGGCCCAGAGCGTGCTGACCAATTCACCCTGAGCATCCTCGGCGCGCAGCGTAACCTCAACGGGGATGTAACCATCGTTTGCCGCCTCGATCCAAAGCTGGTCGGCGTTAGCGTCGAGACTCGTCACACCCAAGTTGGGCGTAGCCGCCAGGATGTACACCAAGAAGCGACGCCAGCGATCCAGCAGGGGTGGCAGTTCGTCGGGCGATGGATCGAACATGCCCGCCAGGCTAGAGCCGATGAGATACTCATTGCTCTGTCCGACCCGTTCGACCACGAAATACTCGTCGCCGCCATAGACTTCGGGCGACCAGCTATAGATGCCTGCGTCGTGCAGCCAGTCGCCCGTGGTGCCCGATGCATAGTAAAGCGCCACGCTGGCCTGGCCGTAGCGGCTGCCCTCGTAACCGTTGCAGGCCGTGAGTTCGCTCCCTTTGCGCGCGATGGCTTCTAGGCGCGTCGCCACCGGCGAGGTTTCGGCGCTCGTCCACGACCAAGGGTAAAGGATCATGTCAATGCCCGAATGCAGCGTCACTCCAGTGGCAATGTTGCGATGCTGCGTCACGAAATCGCGAACGGCACGCGTCTCTGGCTCGGAAAAAGGCGCAAGTCCGCGATAGATCTCGGAATTAACGCGAGGGTTGCCCAAATCCCAGTGGATGTCATAGTTGCGGTTGGGATCCACACCCCCCCAAGCGTCCTCATTCGTTTGCCCGTCGCCGTCATTATCTTGTTGCAGAGAGAGTTGCCCCGCTGCGTCGAATGACCCCACGTAGGTTGAAGATGCTATGTGGTAACGCCAACCACTGGCCAGAATGTTGTCCGCGTGAGCAGCAGCCCAATCGGCGTCGAATGTCATACGATAACGTTCATGGCTGCCGTAACCGAGGTTCTCTGCCGGATCTTCGTCGAACAGTCCATCGCTGTCGTCGTCACACGATGGGTTGGCGGTGCGGCGTTGGGTCACGTCGGTGGTCAGCCAAAGGTCGTTGCCGTCGGCATTCACAGCAGGCAATATATATACTGTGCGGGTATTCAGCAAGTGCGCTATTAGGGGATCGGTGGCATAGTGATCGAGCAACCAACGAGCAAAATAGAGCGCCGCCTGCTGCGAGACCGGCTCGCGGGCGTGATGCTGGGCATCTATGTACAATGCGGGGCGCGCATCGGGATCGCCGGTCGCCTCATTGCCCAGGCGCATAATAAGCAACGAGCGTCCCTGCCATGACGCGCCGATGTCGGTCACCCTGACCAGATCAGGATACTCTGCTTCCCACTGCGAGCAGGCTTCCCTAATCTCCTGATAGGTGGGGTAGTGAGCGAAATCTACCGGCCCAGCCAGCGACTTGAGCGCGTCGTGGGCGAGCGTCGGCGTTCCTGTACGACGGGTCAGCCAATCGGCAGGTCGCCCGCCGCGATATTCCAGCGTTGGCTCGGCGGGGCTTTGCGCCAGCGCCGGTGTGGGCAGGCATATCATCTTTAGCGCCAGGCACAACACCCAAGCCAGCAGCGCTCGGCGGCGGACTATCGTTCTCGCTTGCATTTTCGCTCAGACCTCTCGGGCGTTGTGACCGGAACAAGCCAGATCACGCGTCGTGTTCGTGGCCGTGACAGGAACGTAATGACGCGGGCATAGCCTCGGTAGCGCGCTCAAAGCGCTCCATCGTGCGGTCGAGATCAGAGCGCGATTGGGCGCGATAATCGGCCAGCGCCGCGCGCGCCGCTGCGACCAGCGCGTGGAAGCGATCCGTCCAATGGCTTTCAGCCTGTCGGTCGGAGCTGATCAGAGGGCAATCTACCATCCCCTCACGCAGAGCGCGAGTCAACTCGACTTGTACCCCGCCATCAGCGGGCGTGTTGAAAAACAGCACTGGGCTGTGAGCGGCCATCAGTTCCACCGACGGCGCCACTTGGAATCCAGCGCTTTGCAGGCGCTCGACCAAGATCGCTCGCAGGCGCCGATTGCGCCCTCCCAAGTGCACGACTTGGTCACTTCCTTCTACGCCCTCGATGCTCAGGCACACCTGAGATCGTTCCGTTAGTGTGCGCAGGCGCATCTCGTCGTAGCGTGAAATGGGGATACGCAGCTCTTCGTTGTTTGAGGCTCGGGTACCTTGAAAATCGTACAAGCTGTGTTCGTCGCCGGCAATGGCAGCTGCTACCTCGCTGGTCAGCGGCTCGATGCCGCCGCCATGCACTGCTGCGATAAGAATCTCAGAACCGCCTTGCCGCAAGCGCACCGTATAATCGCGATCCTTGACCGTCTTGAGCACTAACTCGGAAAAATCCCCAAAGGGCGACATGATCCAGACTCCTCAATCAATTGGGCTAACAATCTAGGGCAATGGGTAAGCGGGCAGCTTTTCCTGATGCGCTACGCTCCGCTCGTCTTCGTAGGTCACAAACCAAAAGGGTACCCAGGTCAGGCCGAAAGCATCCACATGGATATCTGATTTTCTGGGACGCTGCTCAACTTGCTCCAATTGCATCGCCTCATCGGCCCACTTGGCGCGCACCTGCTCTAGCGCCTGTTCCTGCTCCTGTTGCAGACCGGCGATTTCTTCCTGCAACCGGGCGATGACCTGCTCAGATTCCCGGACATCGGCCTTGGCCTGAGCGGTCTGGCGGCGTTTGGTGCTGGCCTTGGAAAGAGCGCTAGATCGGCGACGGCCCAAAACCATGCCTACCAAGCTTTCGCCCGCTGAGAGCAGCTCGTCGCGTTTGCGCCCTTCGAATTCGGCAGTATCCAGCTCTAGTTCGCGTTGTTCGCGTTCTAGCTTGTCTTGCAACTGGGTGAGTTTGCGCTCGTACTCTTTGGTCACTTGGGCCAGCTCTTTATCGCGCTGCTTGCGCGCCTCTTCTTGGCAACGCACCTTGAACTCGCGTTCCGCCTCGCCGGGCTTGGAAGCCAGTTTGAGCGCGGGATGTTGCCAGGTAGTGATCGTGCTGGCCCGATAGACGTATTCTTCGAAGGCTGCCCGCAATTGGGTGTAGGGTGACGACTCGGCCATCCCCTCAGGCAACGATCCATAGAGCGCCTCGCCGTAGGGCGTCGTAGTGAGATCCTGGAGTTTGAACTCTTCAAGAACGGCTTGGCCCCAATCTACCAGCGCATGCATTGCTGGCAAGGGCGCCAGGCAGGATAGCCGTTGTTCGCTGCTGCGTGTGCGCGCCGCGTCGCCATAGAGCACTGAGGCCACGCCTAGCAAATATGGCTCGTAGGCCGTTCTCAGCTCGCGAATGCGCACGGCGCGTCCATAGCGACTGGCCAGGTCACGTGCAATACGATCTTCCGAGATAGCGGCGGGGGCGAAATACTGCGCCACGCGCGCGTTGACGCGCGGTTGCACCGGCGCATAGCCGGCGGGCGTCTCCGGCTCTTGCGCTCCGGGCTTGGCAGAGAACGGCGCAGTCGGTTGCGATCCCCTCGTTGCCGCCTGGGGCTGAGCGCTCTTGAGCGGGGACATCAACGTGCGCACTTGGCTACGGGTCAACGGCCCGCGCAGATATGACATGGCAAAACGGGTCTTGAACAGGAGCGGGCCTTCCCCATGCACATTGTGCAAGACGAACACACGCGAATCCAGCCCCGAAATCAACTTGTCCAAATAAGCGCGATCCATCGCCTCGCCCGCCGAGGAAGCGGCGCTTTCCATTCCCTCTAGCAGGCGCGCCTTGTCGCGTTCGGTCTGCAATTTGCCGATGAACCAGGTGCCGGCATTGGCCAGGCCCTTGTAGTCGAGATCCACCGGGTTCTGAGTGGTGAGCATCACTCCCAGGCCAAAGGCGCGCGCTTGCTTGAGCAGCGTCAACAGCGGGCGTTTGCTGGGCGGGTTGGCGATGGGCGGGAAGAAACCAAAGATCTCGTCCATGTACAGCAGACCCCGCAGCGATGTGGTGCCCGAAAGCTTGCGCATCCACGAGATAACGCGCTCTAGCAACAGCGTGACGAAAAACATCCGCTCGGCGTCGCTCAGGTGGGCGATATAGATGATGCTCATACGCGGCTTGCTTGCTGGCGTATGCATCAGCCGCTCGATGTCCAACGGCTCGCCGCTGCGCCAGTTCTCAAAACTCGGCGAGGCCAGCACATTGTTGAGCATCATCGCCAGCTCAAAGCGATCCTTTTCAGGATAGATGGTATCGAGGTCCATCACGCCCAGTTTGGTGATGGGCGGGCGCTGGATGAGTTGGATCAATTGGGCTAAATCCAATCCCCGACCGCTGCGCCAGGCGCGCTCGAACAAATTGGAAAGCAAGATGTGCTCGCGGCTACGTACCGGGTCGGCCTCGATGCCCACTAGTCCGAGCAATCCCGAAATCGTGCCCGAGACCAGATCGCGCAGTGTCTCTTCGTCATCGTCCCAATTGAGGTCGGCGGGCGGGTCAAAGCTCTGCAACACGCTGAGCGGAATGCCCGCGTCGCTGCCCGGCGTATAGATGGTGAAATCGGCTGCCTCTTTGAGCCGACGGATACGCTCGCGACTCTGTTTGGATTCCTCGATCCCTTTGACCCAAGTGGCAGCTGTCGCGGCGGCGTATTCGGCGGTGGTTTGCCCTTTGCGCCTCGCATCATCCACGTTGACCCAAGGCTCGAAATCGGCGGGGGCGAGATCGGGAAAGGTGAGCAAAAGGTTGGTCATATCGCCCTTGGGGTCGATGATGAGGGCGGGCACGCCATCCAGCGCAGCCTCTTCCAGCAGGTCAATACACAGGCCCGTCTTGCCGCTGCCCGTCATACCCACGCAGACAGCGTGGGTGGTGAGGTCGCGTGCGTCATACATAATGGGTTGATCGGGATTGGCTTGCTTGGTGTTGGGATCATAGATTTGACCGAGATAGAACATCGCCATGCGCTCGATATCCATCTGTCACCCCCGTTACTCGTCTTCGTCTTACCCTAACCTGTGCGATCATTGTATCCAATCCCAAGCCCAAAGGCAATCGGAATGGATATGGAACAAAAGAGCTTGCTCATGCGAGCAAGCCCCAAGTTAGATGTTGACTGAATGCCAGTCGCTATTTCATTGGCACTGGCGTCAGCCAGCCGAAACGGTCGGGAACCTGGCCCGTAGCGATCTTGAAGAATGCTTCTTGCAGTTTCGCTGTAATGGGGCCGCGACGCCCAGCGCCGACCACGATATGATCCACCGAGCGAATGGGCGAAACCTCAGCGGCGGTGCCGGAAAAGAACAATTCGTCGGCGGTATAGAGCTGTTCACGAGCGACAAGTACCTCTCTGACCTCGTAACCCATCTCTTTGGCCAGCTTGATGACGCAGTCGCGAGTGATGCCCCCCAACACCGAAGTCCCGAGGGGCGGCGTGTAGAGCACGCCATCCTGGAAGAGAAAGATGTTCTCGCCGCTGCCTTCGCTTACATAGCCGTAAACGTCCAAGGCGATGCCCTCAGCGTAGCCATGTTCGGCGGCCTCCATGTGAATGAGCTGCGAGTTGGTATAGTGCCCGCCCACTTTGGCTCCGGCTGGCGTCGTATCGGGCGCCATGCGCCGCCACGACGAGACGCCCACATCCACACCTTGCTCTAATGCATCTGCTCCCAGGTAAGCGCCCCACTCCCACGCAGCGATAGCGAGTTGCACCGGGCAAGTGCGCGGCTCGACGCCGAGCTGTTCGTAACCGCGATAGACCAACGGGCGGATATAGCACGAGCGCAGCTTGTTCACCGCGACGGTATCAATGATCGCCTGCGATACTTGCTCCTGGGTGTAAGGGATCTCCATGCGATAGATCTTGCACGAGCGGAACATACGGGCAACGTGCTCCGGAAGGCGAAAGATCGCCGGGCCGGTAGCCGTCTCATAGCAGCGAATGCCCTCAAACACACTCGACCCATAGTGCATGGCGTGCGAAAGCACGTGGACTTTGGCTTCGCCCCAGGGGACGAACTGACCCTCGAACCAGATATACTGCGATTGTTTGATAGCCATGACCTTGCTCCTTCAGTGACTGCTAATTGCAGGTCGCGCGCCGCGCTGTATCCTCTCATCCCAACCCTCTCGGGAAAAGGGGGCGCATGTGCGAGATCTCGCTAGATATTGCTGGCGACCAAGTCGCCGACTTGGGTGGTGCTCATGCCCATCTTGCCGGCGGCCATGCTCTTGATCTTGCCGCTGATGAGCGAGGCCACCACCGCCTGCTCGATGGCCTTGCCAGCCGTTTCCTCGCCGATGATCTCGAACATCATACCGGCGGCGCAGATAGCGGCTAGCGGGTTGATGACGTTTTGGCCGGTGTACTTGGGGGCCGAGCCGCCGATTGGCTCGAACATCGAGACGCCTTCGGGGTTGATGTTGCCGCCCGCCGCAATGCCCATGCCGCCCTGAACCATCGCGCCCAGGTCGGTGATGATGTCGCCGAACATGTTGTCGGTGACGATCACGTCGAACCATTCAGGGTTCTTGACCATCCACATGGTGGTGGCATCCACATGGGCGTAATCGGTTTTGATAGTGGGGTATTCTTTTGCCAGTTCGTAGAACGTTCGCTCCCACAGGTCAAAGGCAAAGGTCAGCACGTTGGTCTTGCCGCACAAGGTGAGTTTGTTGGCCTTGTTGCGCTTTTGG
This sequence comes from uncultured Anaerolineales bacterium, assembly GCA_964649365.1. Classification (GTDB taxonomy): domain Bacteria; phylum Chloroflexota; class Anaerolineae; order UBA1429; family UBA1429; genus CAZYPJ01. The sequence goes on from CAZYPJ010000048.1 coordinate 7,370, forward strand.
GTAACCTCAAAGGCATAGCGCAGGCAGCGCTCGACGCCCATGCGCGTGTTGATGGATTCCTGCGTCGCCACCTCGTGGGGCGTGCCCTTACGCAACACGCCCCCCGCGCCGGCGTAGAGGCCCTCGGTGTTTTCGCGCACCACCACAAAGTCAATGTCCTCGGGCTTTTTATCTTTCAGCGGCGAATCCACATTGGGGTACAACTTGACGGGACGCAGGTTGATGTATTGATCCAACTCAAAGCGCAGCCGCAGCAACAAGCCGCGTTCCAAGATGCCCGCTTTGACATCGGGGTGGCCGATGGCCCCCAGATAGATGCCGTCCAGTTTTTTAAGTTCGGGGAGCACGCCCTCGGGCAAGATTTCGCCGGTGCGCTTGTAGCGCTCGCCGCCCAGGTCATAGTACACCCAATCCACCTTAAAGCCATACTTGTTCATGGCGGCTTCGGCCACTTTGATGCCCTCGCGGACGACCTCCGGTCCGGTACCGTCGCCGCCGATCACGCCGATATGGTACGTCTTGACCATTCCTCCCGACCTCCAAAGATTGATATTTGAGCGATAATCGCAGTAGTAAACAGGTCGTAACCTACTCTGGCTCGACCCAAGCCGTCCGCGCGCGTGGATAAGAGCCAAACACGCGCACGAAATTGGCCATCTCGCGTAATTGCTCGACGGCGCGGCGGCAGCGCTCTTCGGTCATGCTGCCGGCAAAATCGAGGTAAAAGATGTATTCCCAAGGCACCCCGCGCAATGGCCGCGATTCGATCTTGCTGAGGTCAATGTTACGCAGCGCAAAAGCGCTCAGGCATTTGAACAATAATCCCGGTTCGTTGCGCCCCGCAAAAGCTACCGAAGTTTTGGCCTCGCCGTTCACCGTGATTGCCTCGCGACTGAGGGCGAGAAAGCGGGTATAGTTGGCTTTTTCGTCTTCGAACTCGGCGCGCAAGACGGCCATGCCGTAGTGTTCAGCAGCGTATTGGCTGGCGATGGCAGCGGCATCGCGCCAGCCTTGCTCTTGGATCAAGCGCACGCTGCCTGCCGTGTCGTGCATGGCGATCACTTGCACATCGCCCAACCCTTGCAGCGAATGTTCGCATTGCGCCAGCGCCTGCGGGTGTGAATAGACGCGGCGGATGTCGCTCAACGTTGCACCCTGGTGAGCGATGAGGCAGTGCGAGACGCGCAGATTGTGCTCGGCTACGATGGAGAGGTTGTGCTGAAAGAGTAGGTCATAGTTGCGGTGAATGCTGCCCGCCAGCGAGTTCTCTATCGGTACCACGCCATAATCGAGCATCCCTTGTTCGACGCCATCGAATACAGCATCGAAGGTCTCGCAAGGAATGGCATCCGCCTCCGGCCCATACAGAGCCATCGCCGCTTGCTCGCTATAGGCGCCGTGCTCGCCCTGAAACCCCACCCTGAGCCGAGGGGCCATCTCAACCTCCTGTGCGCAACTTGCGACGGGTGTACTCGATCAACCCGCCCGCCTCGATCAATTCTAGCATGACCGGCGGGTACGCCGTGGCCTGGTATTCCGCGCCCGTCTCGGTGTTGTGGATGCGCCCCGATGCCAGGTCAACCTCAATCGTCTGGCCGGCGCGGATCGCTTGCGCTGCATCGGGGCTTTCGAGGATAGGCAAGCCGATGTTGATGGCGTTGCGGAAAAAGATGCGCGCAAAGGTCTCGGCAATGACGCAACTGATGCCCGACGCTTTGATCGCCACAGGGGCGTGTTCGCGGGAAGAGCCGCAGCCAAAGTTCTTGCCCGCCACGATAATGTCGCCTGGCTCGACCTCTTTGACAAAGGAGGCGTCTATATCTTCCATGCAGTGCGCCGCCAACTCCTTGCCCGATGACATGTTCAAGTATCGCGCCGGAATGATGGCGTCGGTATCTACATTATCGCCGTATTTCCAAACCTCTCCACGAATGCTCACGGTGTTTCTCCTCGTATGATCTACAGGTGGGGCGAACGATTCATTACCCTTGTGAGTTGTTGTGCGATGAGCGCGCCGTCATTAGGCTCGCGCAAGCCGTTGCGCGATGGCATCTCGGACAGCGCCCACATCCGGCGGCAGCTCGATAGGCGGGTTGCGACGCACGGCGTCCACCTGTTCTAGCGCGCCCTCATGATAGCCGGTCTTGAAGCCGGTGAATTTCAAGCCGTGCGCCGTCGAAATGACAACCACTCGATCCTGGCTCTTGATCTCGCCGCGCTCCACCAGTTTGAATAACGCTGCCAAGGCCACGCCGGTGTGCGGGCAGGCGTACATGCCCGTCAGGTCGGCGCGCGCAGCAGCATCGGCCAATTCGTGCTCGGTGGCTTGCTCGACGATGCCCTCGAACTGGCGCATCACCTTTTCGGCGCGCTCGTAGCTCACGGGGTTGCCGATCTGGATGGCGCTCGCCAACGTTTTTTGCGCCACGATGGGTACCAGGCTCTTAAACCCGGTCAGGTAGCTCAGATAAAATGGGTTGGCCCGTTCCGATTGGGCGGCCAGCAGGCGGGGCAGTTTGCTAATCAACCCAAGCTCTTTCATCAAGAGCAACCCTTTGCCGAGGGCGCTGATGTTGCCCAGGTTGCCGACGGGGATCACGATCCAATCGGGTACTTCCCAATCGAACTGCTGCACGATCTCGATGCCTACGGTTTTCTGGCCCTCGATGCGTAACGAGTTCATCGAGTTGGCCAAATAGATGGTATTGTCTTTGGTTACCTCTTTGACGATGGCCATGCAGCCATCGAAATCGGTGTCGAGCGAGAGCACTAATGCGCCATTGGCGATGGGTTGGATGAGCTGAGCTGCTGAGACTTTGTTGCGCGGTAAAAAAACGATGGATTGGATCCCCGCCGCCGCGCAATACGCCGCCAACGCAGCGGAAGTATCGCCAGTAGAGGCGCAGGCTACCGCTTGGATCGGCGCGCCGTTGGCCATCATCTGCTTGACCACGCTCACCAGCACCGTCATGCCCAAATCCTTGAACGAGCCAGTGTGGCTGTTGCCGCACAGCTTGACCCACAGGTCGCTCACGCCAATCTGTTGGCCCAGGCGCTGCGCCCAATACAGGTTGGTATGGCCCTCGTACATCGAGACGATGTTGTCATTATCCAGGTCGGGGCACACCCACTCTTTTTTGCCCCATACCCCGCTGCCAAAAGGCCACTCGTTAGTGCGCGTGCGCGCATTAAAGATCTGTTTCCACTCGTCGGCAGTGCGTTTTTTCAGCGCCTCGACATCATGCGTCACTTCTAGCAACCCGCCGCATTTGGGGCAGTGGTAGATGACATCGAAAATGGAATAGCGCCCCTCGCAGCCGCGCACGCATTGGAACCAAGCCCGTGATGGTTGCATTCGCTCTCTCCGCTCTCGTCGTTGATCGGGCGCTAGAGTTGATCTGGCCCGCCGATATACCCCAACACGGCGCTGGCAGCAGCTACCGCCGGCCCGGCCAGATAGACTTCGCTCTGGATGTGGCCCATGCGCCCCACAAAGTTGCGGTTGGTAGTCGAGATGCTGCGCTCGCCCGCCGCAAGCACCCCCATGTGGCCGCCCAGACAAGGGCCGCAAGTGGGCGTGCTAAAGGCCGCTCCGGCCTCGACGAAAATCTCGGCCAGCCCCTCGCGTACAGCGCGGAGATAGATCGCCTGCGTGCCAGGGATGATGATGCAGCGCACATTGGGATGTACTTTGCGTCCCTTGAGGATTGCAGCGGTTTGTACCAGGTCGCTCCAGCGGCCATTGGTGCACGATCCGATCACCGCCTGGTCAATGACGACCCGCCCTACCTGGCTGAGCGGCTTGGCGTTGCTGGGCAGGTGCGGGAACGAGATTTGCGGCTCAATGGCGCTGGCGTCAATCTCTATCACCTCGGCGTATTCGGCATCCTTGTCTGAGGCGAAAGCCTTCCAAGAGCGCTTGGCGCGCTCAGTCACATACTCGCGCGTGATAGCATCTACGCCGAACAGCCCCGCTTTGGCTCCGGCCTCGATGGCCATATTGGCCATGGTCAAGCGACCATCCATCGGCAGTGTATCAATCGCCGGGCCGGTGAACTCCATGGCGCGGTAGCGCGCGCCATCCACGCCGATCAGCCCGATGGTGTAGAGGATCAAATCCTTGCCCGAAACCCACGGGCGCAGACTGCCGTTGTAAATGAATTTCATCGTCTCGGGTACACGCATCCAGATCGAGCCAGTGGCCATGGCCACGGCGATATCGGTGGATCCCATGCCGGTGGCAAACGCGCCCACTGCGCCGTAGGTGCAGGTATGCGAATCGGCGCCGACGACCACATCGCCGGGCAACACCAACCCTTGCTCGGGCAGTAGGGCGTGTTCGATGCCCATGCGTCCCACTTCCCAATAGTTCACGATGCTGTACTGACGCGCAAAATCGCGCAGCATCTTGCACTGCTCAGCGGACTTGATGTCTTTGTTGGGCGTAAAATGGTCGGGCACTAGCGCGATGCGCTCGCGGTCGAACACCTTGTCCACGCCCAGTTTTTCAAACTCTTTGATCGAAATAGGCGCAGTGATGTCGTTGGCCAAGACCATATCTACGCGTGCGTCAATCAATTCGCCTACCTGTACACGATCCTGGCCGCAATGCGCAGCCAGGATCTTTTGCGCCATTGTCTGAGGTGTCATCTTGTTCCAGGTTCTCCTTAGAAATGCGATACGTTACTAAGCGCATCGTTTCGATACATGAGCCTAGGATGTGCGTTTGCGCCCGCGCACGGTGAGCAGCTTGTTGAGCGCGCTCATGTAGGCGCGCCCACTGGCCACGATAATATCGGTGGCGGCGCCGTGGCCGCTGAACACGAACGTCTTTTGCTCGGTCTGCGGGTTCATAGGCAGGCCGTTCCCCACCTCGGGGTCAGCTTCGATGCGGATGGTTACTTCGCCGATGGCGTCAATGCCCTCGGTGACGGCGTTGACCGAGAACTCGATCAGCTTGTTGGGCACACCCACTAGTCGGTTGATAGCTTTGTAAACGGCATCCACCGGGCCGGTTCCGTGGGCGGCGTCGGTAATGATTTGGCCATCCGGCCCTTCGAGCGCCACGGTAGCTGTGGGAATGGAATGGTCGCCGCACGAAACTTGCAATTGCTGCAAACGATAGACCTCTTCGGGCTGAAACACTTCATCCGAGACGAGAGCCTCCAGGTCGCGCTCGGTGATGACCTTCTTTTTGTCGGCCAAGTCCTTAAAGCGCGCAAAGGCCCGCGTGAGTTGTTCAGCGTCCAGATGATACCCCATCTGCTCCATTTTGTCAGCAAAGGCATGACGGCCCGAATGCTTGCCCAGCACCAGGGTGCTCTTGGCCAGGCCCACCATTTTAGCGTCCATGATCTCGTAGGTCTGGCGATATTTCAGGATGCCATCCTGATGGATGCCCGATTCGTGGGCAAAGGCGTTGGTGCCCACGACGGCTTTGTTGGCCTGTACGTTCAAGCCGGTGTAGCTCGATACCATGCGGCTGGTGGGGTAGATTTCGGTGGTATCCACGCCGGTTGTGACCTGATAGTAATCTTGTCGCGTGCGCAGGCCCATCACGATCTCTTCCAGCGCAGCGTTGCCGGCTCGTTCGCCGATGCCATTGATGGTACACTCGATCTGCCGCGCGCCAGCGGTGACGCCCGCCAAACTGTTGGCTACGGCCAGGCCGAGGTCGTTGTGGCAGTGCACCGAGATGATCGCTTTTTCGATGCCCGGCGTATGGGCGCGGATGTCGCGGATCAGATCGGCGAACTCGGCGGGCGCGCTATAACCCACTGTGTCGGGGATGTTGAGCGTCGTTGCGCCGCACTCGATGGCTACGGCCAGTACTTCATAGAGGAACTCGCGCTCGGAGCGAGTGGCGTCCATCGGCGAAAACTCGATGTTATCGCACAGCGATCGCGCCAGTGAAACCATTTCGCGCGTTCGTTGCACCACTTGTTGGCGCGTCATGCGCAATTGGTGCTCAATGTGAATATCAGAGGTTGAAATAAAGGTGTGGATACGGCGCTTTTCGGCGTCTTTTACCGCCTCCCAGGCCGCCTCGATGTCGCCGCGCACGCAGCGCGCCAGACCGCAGATGGTTGGTCCTTGTACTTCGCGCGCGACACGCTGCACGGCTTCCAGGTCGCCGGGAGAAGAAGCGGGGAAGCCCGCTTCGATGACATCCACGCCCAAGCGCGCCAATTGTTTGGCGATGGCGATTTTTTCTTCAGTGTTCATCGTCGCGCCGGGCGATTGCTCGCCGTCGCGCAGCGTGGTATCGAAAATGATAACTCGATTTGTATCCATGAGATGCCTCCGGTTGATTGTCCTAATGTTGCGATTTGATGGCGGCGGGCAAATCAACTTGGATGGCGGGCCTCCAGGTCTCGGCGCGCTTTCGCCCTGTGCGGCGAGACCATCTTAGGAGGCCCGCCTGAGTAGCGGCAGCTCAAGGCTATCAATCAAGGCTTGAAAGCTGGCCTCGATAATGTTCACCGAGCAGCCAACTGTCGTCCACAGGCGCTCGCCGTCGCTGGCGTCAATCATCACGCGCGTGAGCGCGCCGGTGGCTGATTCCTCATCAATGATACGCACTTTGTAGTCGGCCAATTGTACTTTGTCCAATTCAGGGTAGAAGGGCAGCAGAGCTTTGCGCATGGCCTTGTCGAGTGCATTCACCGGGCCATTGCCTTCGGCGGCCGTGTGAACGCTGGCGCCATTCACGCGCGCCTTGACCGTCGCCTCGGCGATAATATCCTTTTCGGTGCGCTTTTCCACCAACACAAAGAAATCCAACACTTCAAACGGCGCGCGGTAGCCAGGTTGCGCGCGGCGCACTAGCAGTTCGAACGATCCCTCAGCGCCTTCAAACTGAAAGCCCCGGCTTTCCATGTCTTTGACTCTTTGAGCCAAGTGGCGAATCTCATCAGCGGAAAGCTCGACTTCCAAAGCCAGCTCGCTTAACTTGTAGGCGATATTACTGCGCCCGGCCAATTCCGAGACGAGCACGCGCATCTTGTTGCCCACCAAGGCGGGGTCAATGTGCTGGTAGCTATCTACCACTTTCAAGAGCGCGTTGACGTGCAACCCTGCCTTATGTGCAAAGGCGCTGGTACCTACATAGGCTGTGTGCGCCTCGGGGTGCAAATTGGCGATTTCGCTGATATAGTGAGATGTCTCGGTAAGCAAGGTAAGATCGCCGTTGGCTAGGGCCTGGTAGCCCATTTTAAGTTGCAGATTGGGGATCACGGCGCAAAGGTTGGCGTTGCCGCAACGCTCGCCATAGCCGTTGATCGTGCCCTGTACGTGGGTCACACCGGCTTCGACGGCCAACAGTGTGTTGGCCACGGCCACACCGGTGTCATCATGGCAATGGATGCCCAGCGACACGCCTGGCAGCGCCTGGCGCACGGCGACGACGATCTGCGTCAACTCGGAAGGCAGCGTGCCGCCGTTCGTATCGCACAACACGACGCAATCGGCCCCCGCTTCGGCGGCGACTCGCGCTGTTTGGATGGCGTAGTCGGCGTCGAGCTTGTAGCCGTCGAAAAAGTGCTCGGCGTCGTAGAGCACCTCTCGCCCGGCGGATTTGAGGTAGGCCACTGACTCGCGGATCATGTTGAGGTTCTCGGATAATGTAGTGTTGAGCACCTCAGTTACGTGCATCCGCGATGATTTGCCCACGATCACAGCTACGGGCGCGCCAGATTCGATCAATGCGAGAATGTTGGGGTCTTGCTCCACCGCCGACTTGGCGCGGCGGGTACTGCCAAAGGCTGCCACCTTGGCGTGGCGCAGATTCATCTCTTTGACTCGCTCAAAAAACTCGACATCCTTGGGGTTCGAGCCGGGATTCCCGGCTTCTATATAGCCGATTTCGAGCCTATCCAGGATTTGGGCGATTTTGAACTTATCCTGAACCGAAAACGATATGCCTCTGGCCTGCGCTCCGTCGCGCAGCGTCGAGTCCAAAATATATATTTTTTTCATAAGCCAAAATCCTTTCGCATACTATTG
>CAZYPJ010000048.1:15383-18244 GCA_964649365.1 uncultured Anaerolineales bacterium
CGACATCCTTGGGATTCGAGCCGGGCCAGCCGCCCTCGATATAGGCAACTCCGAGCTGATCCAGCTTTTCGGCGATGCGCAGCTTATCGTGAGCGGATAAAGAAATCCCTTCTCTCTGCGCGCCATCGCGAAGAGTGGTGTCGAGCACGGATATGCGTTTAACCATAGCGGCGAATGGCTCCTCGGATAGGGATCAACTCGGAGATCGGGGGGAGCAATATCCCCCCGATCTCGGGATAATCATTGCTACTTGGCGCCGAGCCAGGGCATCATTGCTCGCAGTTTGCGGCCCACTTGTTCGATGAGCGAGTTCTGCTCGCGTTTGCGGATCATGTTAAAGCTAGGCCGCCCGGCGATGTTCTCCAACAGCCACTCGCGGGCATAGGTGCCGTCTTGGATGTCAGCCAGGAGCTTTTTCATCGCCTTGCGCGTCTCATCGGTGATGATCTTGGGGCCGGCATAATAATCGCCGTGCTCGGCGGTATCGCTGATCGAATAGCGCATGTACGAGAGGCCGCCCTGGTAGATCAAGTCCACGATCAGCTTCATCTCGTTCAGGCACTCAAAAAAGGCGATCGCGGGCTGATACCCGGCCTCGACGAGCGTCTCAAAGCCGGCTTTGATGAGGGCGCTGACGCCGCCGCAGAGCACAGCCTGTTCGCCAAAGAGATCGGTTTCGGTTTCTTCGGAAAAGGTCGTCTCGATAATGCCGGCGCGGGCGCAGCCGATGCCCTTGCCATAGGCCAGTGCAAGCTGCTTGGCTTGGCCAGTAACATCTTGATAGACGGCGAGGATGCCCGGCACGCCTTGCCCCGCCGGGAAAATCTCGCGTACGCGATGACCGGGGGCTTTGGGGGCGATCATGGTCACATCCACATCCTCGGGCGGCTTGATCGTCCCATAGTGGATGGCGAAACCGTGGGCAAACATCAACATCTTGCCCTTGGTCAGGTGCGGCTTGATGGATTCCTGGTAGATGGCCGGTTGTGCGGTATCGGGGGCCAGCATCATGATGATGTCGGCTTCGGCGGCAGCCTCAGCTACTGTCTTGACCGTCAACCCGGCATTTTCCGCCACTTGCCACGACTTGCTGCCTTTGTACAGGCCGATGCGCACGTCGCAGCCGCTGTCCTTAAGGTTGAGGGCGTGGGCATGGCCCTGGCTGCCATAGCCGACGATCGCGATCTTTTTGCCTTTGAGCAGGCCCAGGTCCGCATCTTGCTCGTAATAGATAGTCGCCATGAAAAACTCCTTTTCCTGTGAATGGTTATGAGTTCTGGGTCGACTTGCCAGGACGCAACTAATGAGCGCCGGCAGGGCCGGTGATGCCACGCACCATCGCTACGCGACCGGTGCGCACTAATTCTTTGATGCCCAATGGCCGCAGCATGTTAACCAACGAATCTACCTTGTCCTCGGTGCCGGTGATTTCGATGGTCATGGATTCGAGCGACACATCCACGATCTGGGCGCGAAAGATGTCCACCAACTGCTTGATCTCGGCGCGATTGGAGGATGTGGCGTGCACTTTGATCAGCGCCAGTTCGCGGATCACTGCGGCGTCATCCGAAATATCGCTCACTTTGGTGACGTTAATGAGCTTGTAAAGCTGCTTCATCACCTGCTCGACTACGGCATCGTTGCCATAGACCACAATGGTCATGCGCGAGATGCCGGGCACTTCGCTGTGCCCCACGGTTAGGCTTTCGATGTTGAAATTCCGGCGGCGGAACAGGTTCGAGACGTGACTCAGGACGCCGGGCTTATCTTCCATCAGCGCCACCAGCGTGCGCCGACTGTACTCTCCGCCTTGAGGTGCTACCGTCATATTATCTCTCTCCTACGACTGCCTAGCCGATGATAGGGCGGCGGATCATCTTGTCAATCGGTTGGCCCACCGGAACCATCGGAAACACGTTTTGCTCTCGCTCGACCTGGAAATCCACCAACACAGCGCCCTCGATGGACATGGCCTCGGTGATAGCGCCAGCTACTTGGCTCTTGTCAGTGACGGTGATCCCGGGGATGCCATAAGCCGCCGCTAGTTTGGCGAAATCAGGTCCCAGGATGGGCGTGCCCGAGTAATTGCGCTCAAAGAACAACTCTTGCCACTGCCGCACCATGCCCAGAAAACCATTGTTGAGTACAGCGATCTTGACGGGGATGCGCTCCTGAACGATGGTGGCCAGCTCTTGCAGGTTCATCTGAAAACCGCCGTCTCCGGCCACAACCCACACGGGGTCTTGCGGAAAGGCGATAGCTACTCCGATGGCCGCAGGCAGCCCAAAGCCCATCGTGCCCAGACCGCCCGAAGTCACCAAACCGCCGGGACGCTGATGCAAGTAGTACTGCGCTTCCCACATCTGGTTTTGACCCACATCACTAACCATGCGAGCTTGGCCATCAGTGGCCTCCCAGATATTGCGGATGACGTATTGAGGCACCAATTCGTCGGTCTCTTGCCAGAGGATGTCGCGAGAACGGCGATCCTGGCGCCAGTCTTCGATTTGGGCGATCCATTCGGGGTGTGCGGCAGTTTCCACCAGCGGGGGCAGCTCACTTAACACATTGCGAGCATCGCCCACGATGGGCAAATCCACACGCACGCGCTTGCCGATCTCGGCGGGGTCAATATCCGCATGGATAACCTTGGCTTTGGGCGCGAAGGTATGCGCTGAGCTGGTGAGGCGGTCGTCAAAACGGGTGCCGATGCCGATGATCAAATCGGCATTCTGCAATGCATAGTTAGCATAAGCCTCGCCATGCATTCCGCCCATGCCCAAGCAAAGGGGATGCGTTTCAGGCAGGGTGCTTTTGCCCAAGAGTGTAGTTACCACGGGGATTTGGGCCTTTTCCGCCAG
>CAZYPJ010000049.1:0-17469 GCA_964649365.1 uncultured Anaerolineales bacterium
GCCCTTGACCATGAGGGGGCGCTGCTGATGAGGCAGCGCCCCTCTGCGTTTGCTCCCCATTACGTTGCTGCAACGGGCTAAATTGTAGATCGTTTCGCTGACAGGATCAAATCGCTGCTTTCAATGGGGTCGAATGGCTCCTGGCGATAGCTGCCATAAGCGGCTGCAATCTCGAATCCCGTTTCGCGCAGCAACCCCTCGATTTCGTCGCGCCGCCACGGGCGCAACCAGGTAGCGCCGATGCGCGCACTCCATTCACCCTCGCCTTCACGGCGCAAGCGGACAACATTAAAGCGCAATCGTTCTCCCTGCCAATCGTAAAAGCGCACGAAAAGCCATTCACGCTCGCCCTCACGGTGCGTCTCGGGCGGCATAAAGCGTTGTTGCTGAGCCAACACGCGGTCGAAATTGCGGTTCTGGATGATGAGTGTGCCGCCGGGTCGCAATATAGCCGCGAAATCGCACAGCGCAATCCGCAGTTCTTTTTCGGTTAACAGGTGGGGCAATGAGTTCCCCAAACAGGTGATCGCATCGAACGGCCCGGCGAGATGGGCGGCGTGTTGCCCGAATTCTAGGGTATGGAACGTCACGTCTGCTCCCGCCGCTGCTGCGATTGCGCGGGCGCGTTCGATCATTGGCTCGCTCAAATCCGTCGCGGTGACGGCGAATCCCTCGCGCGCTAGAACGATAGCGTGTTGGCCCGTGCCGCAGGCCACATCCAACACAGTTCGCGCACCGTTTTGCCTCAACACTTCGCGGAAAAAAGGCATCTCGAACGCCAGCCGCGCCGGCCAATTCACAAAGCGGTCGTAATCCTCGGCGAAATCGTCGTACAAAGGAGCCTCGCTCATGCGGCCCTCTTGCGCGCTTGGCGATAGGCGGCCAGCGCGCTGGCCCCAACGCACTTGTCCGCTTGGGCGCACCAATCCAAGCAGGTGGCGGATTGTTGGCGGTAAATCCAAGCCTTGCATTCGTTGCATCGCACACGAAATTCATCCGTCCAGATCTCAGTCTCTTGGCCACAATGCGGGCAGCGAATGATTTCGGGGCGCGCTTCTTTGATGAGCCGAGCGCCCGGGCAAGAACGCAACATGGCGACCTCCTCGCTCAGCCGTGAATCAGGCTGGGCAGACAATGAGTACACACCCATAGGCTTTGGCCTTTGGTGCGACAGGGCAGCAACACGGCATACTCCTCACTCGCTTCGCACCGGAAGCATTTTTGCGCGATGTAGCGCGGCTCTTGATGGCCGTGTCGCTCGGCGGCGGAAGCGTCAAAGACTGGCGCCTCGCGCGTTTCGATGGTCAATGCGCCGGTGGGGCACACCGCCAGGCAAAAACCTGCGCCGTCGCATAACTCCTCGCGGATTACCCGCGCCTTGCCATTGACCAGCTCGATGGCGCCCTCGGCGCACGGCGTGACGCATAAGCCGCAGCCATTGCACAGTTCTTCATTGATCTTGACGATGCTACGCAGTACCATCCTGACCTCCCCCGCAATCGCTTGCAGTTTGTAATACGATCTCGTAGGGTAGCGCGATCGCCCCCATCGGGCAGATATCCTCACAATCGCCGCAATAGGCGCAAGATGCCTCGGCTAGCACGATGCGCTGCGCCGCGATGCTCAGAGCGCCATGAGGACAGCGCGCAATGCAATCGCCGCACAGGTTGCACCGTTCATAGTCAATTTCGGGCATGATGGGTTTGGCCATAGCGCCCCCTTCGAGCCGCTGCTTGTACTCTTGTGAACGATTGTAGCACGATGATAGTGTGGAGGATGTAACGTAGGTCACATTTGCTCCAGCGAGGCGGCCTGGCGTAACGCTTCGGCGTCAACGATCGTAATGGAGCCGCGTTCGAGGCGGATCCAGCCTTGCATCTCGAACTGCGCCAGCGTGCGCGCGACGACCTCACGCACTGTGCCGAGCTGCGCGGCCATTTCGCGTTGCGTCGTGCGGCGCTCATCAGGGGATGCGGCGTGCGCAAGGAGTAACTTGGCCAGGCGCTCAGACACCGAGCGCAACGCAAGATCCTCGATCAAGAGGCTAAAGTGGCGCAATCGTTGGGCTAGGTCGCGCAGCGCCGCCAGCGCCACTGAAGGATAGGACCGCAAAACTTGCAACAAGTCCTCGCGTGCTAGACTCAACAAGGTGAGCCGTGTGGCAGCCTCCGTGGTTACGGGCAAGGGGCGATTATCAAGGACAGGGACCAGGTAAAAGGCCTCTCCCGGCTGGATCTCCGAGACGACCTGTTCGCGCCCTTGAGGTGAGGTCTTGAAAGCGCGCACGCGTCCCTCGACGACGAAATACGCCGCTGTGCAAGGCTCGCCCTCCAGGGCAACGATCTCGCCGCGCGCCAAGCGGCGTACTACTGCTAAGCGGGCGATCTCGCCCAATTGCGCTGCGTCTAGGTCGGCAAAGTAGCTCAGCTTGTGTAGATAGTCCTGTATCGCCTCCACCTACGCCCCTTTCCGTATGGCATCTCGGCTATTATAGCATATTGGGTGCTGCGGGGCAGCTTGCAGTTGACAGGGTGGGCTTCTTTCGCTATGTTGCGGTCAACGGATGGAGGGGGTGAGATGGACATATTGCTCGGTGTGGATTTGGGAACGACCAATATCAAGTGTGTGGCCTATTCCGTCTCGGGAGAAGCGGTCGCTCAAGCCAGCCGACCTACGCCGACCGTGCAACAAGGTATGCGCCGCGCTTACCACGACCCTGACGCGTTGTGGCGCGAAATGGCCGCGGCCATCTCGGAGGTAGCGTCGGCTTTGCCAACCGCCGCGCAGGTAGCTGGTTTGGCCATTGCCAGCATTGGCGAGGCGGGCGCTCCTCTTGACGCCCACGGGCAGCCGCTCTATCCCATTATTGCCTGGAACGACGAGCGCACGGCCCCACAATCGGCCTGGTGGCGGCAAACGATGGGTGAAGAGGCCATCTACCGCCACACAGGTTTGCCCTTGGGTCACACGTTTACCGTGAACAAGCTCATGTGGCTGCGCGACAATGAACCTGCCATCTATGCGCAGCTAGGCCGCTGGCTGTGCGTCTCGGACTATATGGCCTATCGGCTGACGGGCGAGCAATGCATGGGGTATTCGCTTGCCTCGCGCACGATGGCGCTCGATCTTGCTCGGCGGCGTTGGTCGCGCGAAATGCTGGCCCATGCCGGCGTGGATGTGGCGCTGTTGCCCGAACTACTGCCCGAAGGCTCGCTGGTGGGGCGCATCCAAGCGGAGGCTGCGCGAGCGACCAAGCTCCTAGCGGGTACGCCCGTTTTCGTGGGCGGGCACGATCACGTCTGTGGGGCGTTGGCGATGGGCGCTTGTTGTCCTGGCGTCGTGCTCGATTCAACCGGCACCACCGAGGCCGAATTGACAACCCTCGATAGCGTCGCTGAGCGTCTCAAGCATCCCGATCTCAGCTTTTGTCTTGGCGCGCACGCCGCTCAAGGGCGCTACTATGCCACCGGCAGCATCCTCGGCGCGGGGAGCATGTTGCGTTGGGTGGCAGGTTTGCTGTGGCCTACGTTGCCCGATGGCAGCGATGCGCTCCAGGCGCTAACCCAGGCGGCCAGCGAAAGCGCCGCGGGCGCTCGCGGATTGTATTTACTTCCTCACCTGGCTGGCGCCGGCTCGCCGGATCGCGACTCGACGGCGCGTGGGGTGTGGGTGGGGTTGAGCCTGGAGCATTCCCGCGCCGACCTGGCTCGCGCCGCCATCGAGGGGCTGGCTTTTGAGCTGCGACTGGTCTGGGAAACGCTGGAACGCTTTACAGGTCAGCCGATAGAGCGCGTAAATACGGTCGGCGGCGGGGCGCGCAATCGGCTGTGGACGCAGATCAAGGCTGACGCCACCGGGCGCTCCTTGTATGTGCCTACTCAGACAGAGGCCGTAACGCTGGGCGCTGCAATCCTGGCAGGCATCGGCGCGGGTCTCTATGCCGACGAAAACGACGCCCAGCAGCACCTGCATTTTGAGCAGATCACGCCCGATCCGCAGCGCGCTGCCGAATATGAGCGATTTTACCGCATCTTAATGGATCAGGTTCGCCCGCTAGCCTCTGAACTAGGACGACGAATGGGCAAATTATAGCCTTTTACGGCAAACCTGTTGCGGCGGGCGGCCAGTCATGTTACAATAAATAGGATAGATTATAGATAAATGCAACCTTAAACCGTTTGTCCATTGACGCTTCTCTATGACCAACTCTTACCCGCTCATCAGCACGAAAATACGTACACCCCGTCGCCGTCAGGCGCTGTTGCGGCGCGGTCGCCTAACCGATTTTCTTCACAGCAACATTCACCACAAGTTGATCTTGGTCTCGGCCGGGGCCGGTTATGGCAAGACCTCGTTGCTGATCGACTATGCCCACGATACTGATCTACCCGTGTGCTGGTATAGCCTCGATGCCAACGACGCGCATTTGCCTACCTTTATCGAATATCTGGTCGCCTCGATCCGGCAGTGTTTCCCGCAGTTCGGCGAGGCGACTTTGGAACTATTGCATCGTTATAGCGGCCCAGTCGAGATCGTTGAGCCTTTTGTTCGCGTGTTCATCAATGAGATGGAACAGGTCATCGCGAGCTACTTTGTCATTGTGCTCGATGACTATCATGAAGTACTGGAAAGCGAGCCGGTCAATGCTTTCCTGGATGGCCTCTTGCGCTATCTCCCCGAGCAGTGTCACATCATCCTCGCTTCACGTCGCGTCCCGCGCCGGCTGACTCTGACGCGCCTGGCGGCGCGGCAAGAGGTAGTAGGTTTGGGCGTAGAGCATCTAAGCTTTACTGCCAGCGAAATCTCCGAGCTGCTCGAATTGCTGGGCTGGCGCGATTTCACCCCCGAGCAAGTCCAGGTTTTGGCCGAGCGCTCCGAGGGCTGGATTACGGGCATTCTCTTAGCCGCACAGACCAACTGGCCCGGTTCCAGTCGCGATATTCTCAAACTCACGGGCGCAGCCGGCGGCGTCTTTGAGTATCTGGCCGAAGAGGTCTTGGCGCAGCAGTCTGAAGAAATGCAGCAGTTTTTGCTGGGCAGCGCTCTGTTTCACGAAATGACGCCGCCCCTATGCGATGCTCTGCTCGGCATTGATTGCTCGGCTCAGCTTTTGCGCGAACTTGCCGATCAAAACCTGTTTACATTCCCGCTAGATGCTGAAGGGATTTGGTATCAATACCACCAGCTTTTTCGAGAATTTTTACTTGCCCGACTGGAGGCGGATACTCCTGATCGCTTCCGACGGCTATCGCTCAAGAAAGCCGAGCTTTTGGCGCACCAGGGCCAATGGGATCGTGCGATTGAAGGGTATCTGCAAGCGCAAGCCTACGAAAAGGCGGTAGAGGCCATCGAGATTATCGCTCAGGGTGCGTTTGATGCGGGCAATCGCCAAGCGCTGCAAACCTGGATTGACGCTGTGCCTGAAATGTATCTCGACCAGCATCCACGGCTATGGGTCTTTCGCGCCAGGGTGAGCACAGAAAGAAGCGAACTGGATCGCGCCGCGACCTGGCTCGACCGCGCTTATCAGCTCTTTATGGCGCGGAATGACTCTTTGGGCGCGGCGCGCGCATTGGTGCAGCGGGCGGTGGTGCAGCGGTTCCGTGGCCAATTGCGCGACGCAATCGAGACTTGCCGTTCAGCCTTGAAAATCATCGGTGCGCAAGATTTGCTGACCGCGACATTGGCGCACCACAATATCGGGATCTGCTACAATTTGCAAGGCCAACTAGGTGAAGGGCTGACCGAAATGCAGGCGGCGCTGCAACTCGCCCAGCGCAATCTAGATGACACCAACGCCGCCTTTATCGCGCACGATATGGGTACCGGCGAGGTGGCGCGGGGTCATCTATCCAGCGCGCGACGCTATTACCACCAGGCGCTAGTCTATTGGCGAAAACTTGGCAATCCCAGCGCTTTGGCCTCGACGTTGCAAAGCTTGGGCGTGGTGCACCATTATCTGGGCCAATATACCGAGGCCGCTAATCGTCTGCAAGAGGGATTGGCTAAAGCGCGTGACGCCGCCGATGCGCGCATCGAAGCCTATGCTCTGGCCAGCCAAGGCGATCTCTATCGCGATACGGGCCGCTATGATGCCGGGGTCGAAGCGTATCGGGCAGCCTTGGATATCGCCGCCAAGGCCCCATTCACCCAACTCACTATCTATGTGTTGGGCGCGATGGGCGATGCCCTGCACTTTCGGGGCGAGATCAATCGGGCGCAGCAGGTGCTTACAGAGGCGCTCGACCAGGCGCAGGGGCGCGAGATGAGCTATGAGATCGGCCTGTGCCAGCTCTCGTTGGGCATGTTGGCTCTTGGTCAGGGCCAGCTAGGAGACGCCCAAGTTCGCTTGGATCAGGCGCGGGAACTCTTTGCGCGCGCCGATGCTCGACGCGACCTCGCACGAACGTGTTTGTATCGTGCGTTGCTCGCTTACTTCCAAGATGATGAGACCTCGCTGCACACCAATTTGGTCGATATGGCGAGGCTGGCTGATGAACTTGGTTCCACTCAGTTTATCGTGGCCGAGGTGGGCGGCAACCCGATCTTTCGCCGCGTAGAAGGTTTTCAGCGGTATGCCGAAGAACATCATTTGGGCAAATTCGACGATGCCCGTTTGCGCGCCGAAATTTCACGGCGCGCCTTTGGGCGTAAGCATACGCGCCCAACTCCGAGTATCAGCCCGACTTCCAAACACCCCGAGTTGTCGCTGGAACTCCTGGCGTTGAATGGAAGCCAAGTCATCAAAAACGATCAGGTAATTTCCGAGTGGGAATCGCTGGCGGCGCGTACTCTGCTTTTTTTGCTTGCTGCCTACCCACAGGGGCTGCGCCGCGACCAGGCTATTGAGATGCTCTGGCCCGAAGTTGGCCTCGCCAGGGGGAGCAGTATGTTGCATTCCACTATCTATAGACTACGGACGGCGCTGTCCAAGGATGTCATTGTGTACACCAACAGCATCTATCAACTAAACCCTACTTTGCCTTGCCGATATGATGTGGCCGAATTTCAGCAAGCGGCTGCGCAAGGACGCGGCGATGGTGAAGCAGCGCATTTGGCGCGTGGGCGGGCGTTTGATCTCTATCGCACTGCCTATTTAGAAGGATGCGATTTCGAGTGGTGCGAGGAGATCCGTCGTTCCTTGCAAACTGAGTTGATGGCTTTGCTTCTGATCGAAGGGCGGTATCTAGCGCAGCGCAAACAGGCTCAAAAAGCCGAAGCGTGTTATGGCCGGGCGCTGAGCCTGGATGCTTACGATGAACGCGCTCACCGGGGCATGATGTGGTGTCGCGCTACGCTGAACGACAAGGCCGGCGCTACACGCCAATTTAACGAGTGCGCGCGTTTGCTCGAAGAGGAGCTTGACCTGAAACCCAGTGGTGAGACGCTAACCCTCTACCATGCTATTCTCTCCGACCAACCTCTCCCCATTCCGTCTTGATCTCCTCTCACCTCATCCAGTACCCCATTTGCAGGAAAAGTTGGCATAAAGCGCATTCATTTGAATACGTTGTTGCATTTTTGCCACTTTTTCGTGAGTGCGCCGTGAGAATTGCGTGAGTGCCCTCTGATATGATCGCTTTGTAATCATTGAGTGAGGGGGAACACATGAAGCGAGCCTACTTTACCGTTCTCTACGTTGTGCTCTCGATTGCCACGTTGGTGCTGGCCAGCGGCGCGCCCGCTTCGTATAGCGGCACCGGCGGCGGCGGCTGATCGTCTGGTGAGCATCATACTTTCGTCGCAAACAATTGAATGATTCTTTTCCTATCACTCATTCTCTCGATTCTGGTCGCCCTGTTGCGAGGAGGCACGTTCAGGGCGCTGGCAAATGTATCGTTCGCCTATGGTTGGATAGCGATACTGGCTTTTGCTATACAGCTAGTCGAAATCTATGCCCCCCTACCCAAAACCGAAGGGTTTTGGGGGCGACGAACGCTCTTGCTGATCGGTTCGTATGGTGTGCTGCTTGTGGTTGTAGGCCTAAACCGCCGCTTGCCCGGGTTGCCGTTTATCGGCGCCGGGCTGGCCCTGAACCTGACGGTGATGTTGGTCAACGGCGGATACATGCCGATCGCGGCGGAGGCGTTGCAGCGCGCAGGTCTGGCGCACCTGGCTCTGGGCAGCGAGGCGGGGTCGAGATTGTTGGCTACCAAAGACATCTTGTTACCCCGTGCAGATACTGCCCTATGGTTTCTGAGCGATATCTGGGTATTGCCGCCTCCCGTTGGCACAGTGTTCAGCACGGGCGACATCTTCCTGGCGATAGGGGCTTTTATCTTTTTTCAACGGACCATGCGTCCATCGCAACGGGTCGTGGTTAGCCCGGATGAATGAGACGTGGGCTGAGGGAATATAGATGATAGCATTGCAAGGAGCGGCCGACGATGGCATATGAAGCACTTCAGGCTGTGGTAGGTACAGCAATCGTAGATTCAAACTTTCGCCGCGACCTGCTGAAAAAGGCCCCCGGCGTGTTGAACAGCTTTGAGCTAAGCCCTGAAGAGTATGAGGCGATTCACGCCGTACAGGCCAAGACCTTTCAAGGATTCGTGAGCGAACTGCAAAGCTGGATTACGCACGATGCCGTGTCGAACATGCGCGGCGCAACCTTTTGACGATCCCGGCTCTGAGTAATCAGGGTCATACCCCACATCCCGGGCGCACGGCATACCCCCCCCCGCAATGCCGTGCGCCTCCCTTTTTCTGTTATTCCAACACAGCGCGAATGCGGCGCAGACCTGCGCCAATGGATTACTGTATGAGGATGCGAAAGCGCCCGACTTCGCCAGGATGCTCGACGTGCGGCCCGCCGCAAATCTCTTGCGAGAAATCGCCGATTCGGTATAGCTTGACCCGCTCGCCGTAGCGCGATTCGAACAAACCGATAGCGCCGCGCGCTTTGGCCTCAGCGACGCTTACCTCTTCCCATTCGACAGCTACGTCACGTTCGACCTGTTCGTTGACCAGCGCCTCGACCTGGGCGATTTGCTCGGAGGTCATCCTTTCAGGGTGCGGAAAGTCAAAGCGCAAGCGCTCGGGCGTGATGTTCGAGCCGCGCTGCTCTACATGATTACCCAGCACGCGACGTAACGCTTCCTGCAGCAAATGGGTGGCAGTGTGCAAGCGGGTTGTCTCGGGCGAACGCTCAGCTAGGCCGCCCTTGAAGCGGCCTACCGCCCCTTGTCGTGATTTCTCCTGGTGTTCCTCAAAAGCGCGACGAAAGCCATCCATATCGGCCTCCAAACCCTGCTGGCGGGCCAGTTCTTGGGTCAGTTCGGGTGGAAAGCCATAGGTATCGTACAAATGGAATACCGTCTCGCCTGGCATGATGGTTTGCTTCTCATTTTGGCCAAGCTCGACCGCTTTGACAAATTCGCGCTCGCCGCGTTCTAGGGTGCGCTGAAAGCGCGCTTCTTCTTCCTCCAGCGCCTTTGAAATATGATCCCCTCGTTCCTCCAACTCGGGGTACACATCTTGAAGCGTGGCGCGCACCACTTCGGATAGGCGGGCCAAGAAATGTCCGCTGATGCCCAGTTCGCGCCCATAGCGCACAGCGCGGCGGATAAGTCGCCGAGCGATATAGGGGTGATCGAGGTTGCCGGGTGTGATCCCTTCAGCCAAGATGAACGACGCGGCGCGGATGTGATCGGCGATGACGCGCTCGGCGAATATATTCGAGCGGCTCGATAGGGAACGAATCGCCTCGACGATCGGGATGAACAACTCGGTCTCATAGGCGCTGGGCGCGCCTTCGAGAATAGCGGTGACGCGCTCGACTCCCAAGCCCGTATCTACATTCTGCTGCTTGAGCTGCACGTAGCTGCCATCGGCCTGTTTATCGTACTGCATGAACACGTCATTCCACATCTCCCAAAAGCGCGCCTTGTTCGTCGCCGGGGTTTCGCCTTGCGGCCCAGTGGGGTTTATATCGTAGAACATCTCGGTGTCGGGGCCGCAAGGGCCGGTCGCGCCCGCTGGCCCCCACCAATTGTCTTTTTTGGGAAGAAAGGTGATACGGCTCGTGGGAATGCCCAAGCTGCGCCACACCTCGGCAGCCTCAAGATCGCGGGGAGCGTCGGCATCGCCGGTGAAACAAGTAACGTACAGACGCTCTGCGTCCAGACCCAATTGTTCGGTGAGAAATTCGTAGCTCATGCGAATGGCGTCGGTTTTCCAATAGTCGCCCAACGACCAATTTCCCAGCATTTCGAAAAAGGTCAGGTGAACATCGTCGCCCACTTCCATGATGTCGTCGGTGCGGACGCATTTCTGGCAGTTGGTCAACCGTTTGCCTGCCGGGTGAGGCTCGCCTAGCAAAAATGGCACCAGGGGGTGCATCCCGGCAGTGGTGAACAACACGCTGGGGTCGTGTTCAGGGATCAACGGGGCGCCGCCGATGACGGTGTGCCCTTTGGCGCGGAAAAAATCGAGATACAAACCCCGCAAGGTCTTGGCGGTCATGGCGCGCTCCTTTAGTCTTTCCTCACTGCTTTGATGAGGAGTATAACCCAAAACAGGCCGGTCGCAAGACTGTGGAACGCTTGCCTAGCGGAGAACATTACGTTACCATATGGCTATGGTCCGAGAAGATCGTGACGCATTCAGGAGGCGCTTATGCTCAAGTACAAACTCACTCATCCGCAAATCTTGGCCGCGCTGGGCAGCGCAGGCCATGGCTCCAAGGTGTTGATTGCCGATGGCAACTATCCCTTTTCCACCGGCGCGAACGCTGACGCTGCGCACGTCTATCTCAATCTGACGCGCGGCTATGCCCCAGTGGATGAAGGGCTGGCGCTCTTGGCCGATGCCATTCCCATCGAGGCGGCGCATGTGATGATGCCTGCCGATGGTCGTGAAGCGCCGATCTTTGAGGATTTTCGCAAGTATTTGCCTGCGGGGGTAGAGTTGCAGCCTTTGGGGCGGTTCGCGTTCTACGATGCAGCGCGCGCTTGTGATGTGGCGCTGGTGATCGCTACGGGCGAACAGCGCATCTATGCCAATATCTTGCTGACCATCGGCGTCGTGCCGCCCGATAGCAAATAGAATCGCGCATCGCCAGAGGATGGCGTAATAACCTTTCCTCTGGTGATGCGCTCTGAAACGGGGGGCTGCCTTCCTGGTCGGTTCAGGTTAGCGCGCGATGGCGACCTGTCCTTGCAATTCGCGCCCCTGCACCTGGAGCGTATAGTTCGAGACGATGCCGCCCAGAGCGTAGAACTTGAGTTCAAACGGCATCACCTCGCCCGGCATGAATGGCCCCTGCGGCACCAGGTAAGGGCTGAACACCCCAACGACTTTGCCTTCGGGATTATAGAGCGTGCCTGCGGCTTTGACGTGGCTGGCGGGCGCAGCGCCGTGGTTGCGCAGCAGCCCGATGAGGGTGCAGCGCAAGTCGGCGCGTTCGATTTCGCGATAGTGTACCCTTTCGGCGATCAAGCCGGTGTGCGGCTGCGGCACACTCGAATCGCTATAGTCGTGGGGTTGACCCGAAACAGCGATATCGAAACGATGAAACCGCTCCGGCGGCGTGAGAAAGCGGATATAGAACGGGTTGCGCATATTGGGCAATGTCCACTCCAGGCTCGTGATGTCGCTTTGCTCGGTCAACGTTTTGCCGTCGGCATCCAGCAGCCGCACTGTGACCTTGATCCAGCGTTGCGTGGTCGGCTCAAGGTTGATGACCTCGCCCCAATAGTGCAAGCGCCCCCTATCGTCAGTGCTCAAGGTTAGCCCTGCCACGAGCAGATTAGCCATATTCTCCCTCGCGTATCAGTGACTAACAGGTTTATTGCTGAGCCTCAAAATAGTCAGTCTGATCTATGCCATCGAATGCGAACAGCATTGGCGTGCACGTTCCTTTGGTGATGATCCGCAGCGTACAAGGCAACTGCGCGCCCAGTTCGATCTTGTACTTGGCCAGATACTTTGGCCCCACGTACCACGAATTGGCCAACTGAAACGAGTGCTCGCTTTCCAGCGCCTTGCGCGACCACTCCTCAGGCAATGGCTGATCGCTCTTGAAAGTGAAATGCACCTCATATCCCTCATAGCCTGCGCCGCCAGCGATTTTGACTTGGGCCAGAGATTCGGCGGTTTTTTCCACGCGGACGATGGTGGCCGTTCCTGGGTAATTGGCGTATTCGCAAGCGCCGCCGACCAAGCCGCCGAGGCTGGTAGGCGGCGCTTGGGGCGCCTCGGTGGGCTTGGTTGAAGAGGCCCCTGGCGGCAGGGCGATGCGCGGCGCGCACGCCGTGCTGAGTAATACAAGCGCTGTGGCCAGAACAAGGGCAGTGCGCAGTAAGCAACTCATTTCAATCTCCTTTCCGAAGAGCAATGACCCAGCCCTAACTGCCCATCTCGCTCATCCTCCGGCGATGCGTTGGATGAGCCATACGGTGGCTGCCATAATGACAAGCAGCATCAAAATGGCCAGTCCCGCGGAAAGCAGCAGATCTTTGGTCGAGCTGCGTTTCATCCGCATCCCCCAGTTGTCGAGTTGGGCATAGTGTAGCATGCTTCACGGCGAACGAGCAAGTAAGATGTTGGTTACCAATGAAGACGACATAACCAGAGAATTCGTTCCTCTGCCTTACAATCACCGATTGTGTCGAGGTGGCAGTTGTGCTATTATTGCGGCATGGATGACCAACCCTCTGTGGATAGCGCCCGCGTTGACCGACTAGCCTTCTATTTGCTCAAGGCAGTAAACAAAGCGATACGCAAGTTTCGCTTGATCGCTGATGGCGATACGATTCTGGTCGCTGTTTCTGGCGGCAAAGACAGCCTTACCCTGCTCGATCTGTTGCATCGCCGACAGAGCCAGGCGCGTGAAAGCTATACATTGATCGCCGCTCACATCAATACCGATTACCATTGTGGTCGGGCTGTCAGCCGCGAGTGGTTGGCAGACTGGTGCGAGACGCGCGGCATCCAACTGGCGACGCGGGATATTGCTGTGGCCGACGAACTGGCTTCGACCAACTTGAGCGCTTGTTTTCGCTGCTCGTGGAATCGGCGCAAAGCGCTCTTTCGCATGGCCGACGACTTGCATTGTAACAAGATCGCCTTCGGCCATCACGCCGATGATATTGCAGAGACCACCTTGATGAATCTGTTCTATTCGGGCCGTATCGCGCGCATGGAGACGCGGATGAGCCTGTTCGATGGGCGACTGGTGGTCATTCGCCCGTTGGCCCTGGTGGAAGAACGCGATATCGTGCCTTTTGCTCGCGCCAGCGGCTATCCCATCACGGGCGAACCTTGTCCTGCTGGGGTAGATTCGCGCCGCGCTACGGTGAAAAAGATGCTGCGTGAGATCGAGCGCGAACACCACGCCGTCAAACGCTACATTGCCGGCGCGATGGATCACTATCACGCTGCGCTCTACCGCGTTGGCCGCGCCGCGCCCAACGACGAAGCGGAATTGTAGCTCGCTGACGAAACCACTCGTAGGAGGAAGATCGTGCCTGATCGCATCGCCAAGTGTACCTATTTCGAGAAACCCGGCCCCGAAAACACCGAACACGCGCTCGCTCTGGCCTATGAACGCGCTCAAGAACTGGGGATACGCCACATCGCAGTAGCCACCACTTCGGGAAGGACAGGGGCGTTAGCTGCCGAGCTGTTCCAGGGCTGCCAGGTGATTGCCGTCTCGCATTCGACCGGATTCTCTGCGCCCAACACGCAATCCTTGTTGCCCGAAAACCGCGAGCGCATCGAGCGTGCGGGAGGGCGTGTGCTCACCTGTCAACACGCCTTTGGCGGCGTCGGCAGGGCAGTGCGTCGCAAGCTGGGTACCTATCAGATTGACGAAATCATCGCCTTCACTTTGCGCACCTTTAGCGAGGGGCTCAAGAGATCGTGCGAGATCAGCATCATGGCGGCGGACGCTGGCTTCTTGCCTGTAGGTCAAGAAGTGATCGCTATCGGGGGCACGGGCCGAGGGGCCGATACAGCAGCAGTGATTGCGCCCGCCAACACACAGGACTTTTTCGACCTACGCGTGGTCGAGTTGATCTGCAAGCCATATTCGGGATCGCGCAAAAATTAAGCCCTACGACTTGCGTAGGGCTTGGTTGCTCTTTGTTATTGGGCAGCCGGTTTTGGGGGCGTCTCCCATGCTACAGGGGTTGGCGGCGGTGGGATACTGCCCTCGCCCCGCAAATAGTAAGCTGTCTCGCGGGTGTTCTGTTCGATAGCTAGGCCGAGGTGGATAGACTCGCTGGCGGCGTATAACAGTAAGAATTGGAACAGGGTTGCGATCAGGAACACGGCCCCTGCAAACAGGCCAGGGATGATGCCGCTGAGATCTACAGCAATGGGGAGATCGCGCATGACAGGGATCGGCGCGCCAGCCCGTCCTTGAACAGCGCTCACCAATACGATGGCGATGGCGCCCAAGATGCCGCCGATCAGCGCGATCCAGGCGCAGACTTTGAACAATCCCGATACGATGCGCAGCGCACGGAACTTTTTGGCCATGAGATGGCGCTCCTTTCGTGTGTCTTGCGGTCAGACGATGGCGGGTGTAGACGCTAATATGGCCGAATTATAACACAGCGCTCATGCTTGCTCAAGGCTGTTCGGGATTAATGCGTCTCGGTGACTTTGCGCAAGCCGCGAGGCTGTTCGGGGTTTACCCCTTTGGCCAGGGCGAGATAATAGGCCAGTAATTGACCAGGGATAATGGCGGTGATCGGCGAGAGCCATTCCTCTACTGCGACAGGCAAACGCAAAGGGGTCTGAGCTAACTCTAGCGGGGCGTCTTGATCTGAGATCACGATCAGTTCGGCCTCACGTTGCTTGACCTCATGCAGCAACTGCATCATGTTGGGCGACATTGGGCCGCTGGGCGCAACGGCTAGCACCGGAAAGCCCGGCTGCACTACAGCGATGGGGCCGTGCATGAAATCGGCGGAAGAATAGGGGTTGGCCTCGCTATAGGTCATCTCTTTGAGCTTAAGGGCGATCTCGTAGGCGGTAGCATAGTTATAGCCGCGAGCAATGACAGCGCAATGGGTCATATAACGGTAGCGTTCAGCGCGTTGCGCGATCAACTCGTGTTGTGACAGCGCGGCATTGACAGCTTGGGGCAGAGCGAGGATCTGTGCGAGGCGGCGGCCGTCGCCTGCCCATGCTACAGCGAGCAGCGCCAGGGCCAGCAATTCAGCGGTGTAAGTTTTGGTGGCGGCTACGCTGTGTTCCTGGCCGGCGCGTAGGTCGATGACATATTCGGAGGCCTGCGCCAAGCGCGAATCGAGCGCATTGGTGATTGCCAGAGTCAGCGCTCCTTGGGTGCGCGCATCTTGCACGACAGTGACGATGTCGGGCGACATGCCCGATTGCGAGATAGCGATAACCAACGCGCCATCGAGCCGAGGCGGGGCATGATAAACGGTATGCAGCGAAGGGGCTGCAAGGGCGACCGGCAGGCGTTGTAGAGCGCCCATGAGATATTTGGCATACGTAGCGGCGTTATCGGAACTGCCGCGCGCTGCAATGAGAATATAGCGCACGTCGTGCGTGCGAATGATGTCCGCGACTGCCTGAATCTCGGCGTAACCTTCGGTGATCAATCGCTCAAGCGCCTCGGGTTGTTCCATGATCTCGCCCAACAAAGATTTCATACTTACCCTCACTCGGTGTGCTTGCGCCATTATAGCATGGCGCATCTGATAGGGGCAATTGCAGAGTAGATGCGTTTCGCTATCTCAAAATCGTCGGTAAATAGAAGAGGAGCAACATGCCAAATGCCCGCTATGATCTGACAGACGCCATTGCGCGACGCGAATTGCGCCTTAGCGTCATCGGTTTGGGCTATGTGGGGCTGCCGCTGGCGCTGGCTTTTGCCGAGGCCGGCTTGCGCGTCGTAGGTGTGGATGTGGACGCTGCCAAAATTGCGGCGATTAATGCCGGCCAGAGCTATATCGGCGATGTGTCCGCCGAAACGGTGGCCGCTGTCGTGGATCAGGGCAAACTCTCGGCCACTGCCGATTTCAGCGCCTTGCGCGACGCCGATGCGGTCATCATCTGCGTGCCCACGCCGCTCAGCAAGACGCGCGATCCGGATATCTCGTACATTATCTCGGCTGCCGACGAAATCGCTCGTTATTTTCATCCGGGGCAGTTGATCGTACTCGAAAGCACGACCTATCCGGGCACGACCGAAGAGGTTATCTTGCCGCGCCTGGCCCGCGACGATTGCCGCGTGGGCGAGGATTTCTTCCTGGCGTTTTCGCCCGAGCGGATTGACCCGGGCAACAAGCGCTACCAGGTGCGCAACACGCCCAAAGTAATCGGCGGCACGACGCCGCGCTGTTTGCAGATGGCGATGGCCCTATATGGTCTAGTTATCGAGCAACTGGTGCCAGTGAGTAACACCCGCACCGCCGAGATGATCAAATTATTGGAAAACACCTTCCGCGCCGTCAACATCGGCCTCATCAACGAGGTGGCGCTGATGTGCGACCGGC
This sequence comes from uncultured Anaerolineales bacterium, assembly GCA_964649365.1. Classification (GTDB taxonomy): domain Bacteria; phylum Chloroflexota; class Anaerolineae; order UBA1429; family UBA1429; genus CAZYPJ01. The sequence continues at coordinate 16,476 of CAZYPJ010000049.1, forward strand.
TCGATATTGATGTGTGGGAAGTGATCCAGGCTGCCTCGACCAAGCCCTATGGCTTTATGACTTTTTATCCGGGGCGGGGGGGGGGGGGGCACTGCATCCCGCTCGACCCATACTATTTGGCCTGGAAGTTGCGGACGCTCGATTACACGTCGCGCTTTATCGAGGTGGCCGGCGAGATCAACTCGTCCATGCCGCATCATGTGGTGGATATGATCGGCGACGCCCTAAATCAGCGCCGTCAGGCAATCAACGGCGCGCGCATCCTGGTGCTGGGCGTGACGTACAAGCCAAATGTGGCCGATGTGCGCGAATCGCCGGCGCTCGATGTGCTCAAGCTGCTGCACGGCAAAGGGGCCAAGCTCTACTATCACGCCCCCTACATTCCCCGACTCGACCTGGGCGCGTTTTCGCTATCCTGCTCCGAGTTTACCGATGCACTATTGACGGCGATGGATTGTGTGGTGGTCATCTCGCCTCACGCCAGTTACGACTGGGCGCAGATCGTCAGCCGCGTGACGTTGCTGATTGATACGCGCAACGCCACCGACGAGCTGGGCAACGGGAAAGTGAACGTCATCAAGCTGTAAACTGTAAACTTGATTATGGCTAAACGCGCAAATCGCTCATTGGAAGTACCTTTGCTTTCCAATGATAGCTAGATAGAGCGTATAGCAGGATCATGAGAGCGGGCAAGAGCGTCAGGATATGATGGATGGCACTCTTGCCTCTCTTTATGCTTCTAAACCTGTCTGATTCTGTCGCGCCCCTGTTAGGCACGGTTTGCTATTCGAGATGGATGTAATCTAGATAGATGACGCCCGCGCCGCGCTGCGCTCCATGCACATAAATACCGTACTGATCTATGGATGTTAGGTCGATCTGGTCATTGATCGTTGGCGAGTGCGCGGCCAAGAAAAAGTATGATCGTGAGAGTGGTATGCAGATCACTTCTTTCCCTATATTCGTCAGTGGCCTAGTCGTTTTCCATACTTCC
>CAZYPJ010000049.1:17479-17786 GCA_964649365.1 uncultured Anaerolineales bacterium
GAACCATCGCTTTCAACCCATAAGCATAGTCTAGAAAAGCCTTGCCAGTTCTGATGCGACAACAACCTTCTATCAAAACCACAATAGTTATCAGAGGTAGACTTGTGAATAACATAATTGAATGCTAACCCCTGATTGCCTTCGAAAACATGTGGAGAGTATGAAATCAATAGATCGCCTTTGTTCGCATCCCAGGCGCAATTTTTCAGATACACAGTTGTGGGCTGCTTAGCATGAGGATAGCTCTCGAAAGTATCGATGAGTAGAGCTGGCGTCGATGTTATCTGGACAGTGGGTGATGGGATCT
>CAZYPJ010000050.1:0-7936 GCA_964649365.1 uncultured Anaerolineales bacterium
ACCAAATCCTTGTGGCAAGGCAGTGTAATGCGAGTGAAGCAGATCGTCAAACGGCGCACATTGCGCCAAGATTGACAGCCGCGTTCGGCCCGCATATGCTTGGCGCAACACGCTAGGCAATATGGAGGTCTTGTATGGCCACGATCCGTAATCTTTTAAAGACTGCTCTGTTGCTGCCGTTCGGCGCTGCTTCTGCCCCTTACGAGCGCCTATCCGCTTCGACTCGTAATCTCGTCAAGATTACGGCCATCAAGGCGTTGCAGCCCAAGCAGGGAACGACGCTCATCAAAGTCGAGACCGACGCCGGCGTCTCGGGGTACGGCCCTTGCGGCGCCAGCGGGCCGGCGGCTCGCGACGCTATCTCGGTGCTGGAGCACGGTCGGCTGCCGCACCTCAGCCCTATCGGCAAAGACCCGTTAGCGATCCAGGTACATTTCCACAACATGTTCTACGCTTACCCTCAGCGCGGGCGACAGATGCGCGTACTCAGCGGTATTGACATCGCCCTATGGGATTTGGCCGGTAAATTGCTGGGCCAGCCTGTCTCCAAGTTGCTAGGCGGCAACTTTCGCGATGAAATCCCGCTCTACTCGCATTGCGCCGGCGGCGACTTTTTAAGCAAGGAAGCTTGGCGCGAGCGAGCGCAAGGGCTACAAGATGATCCGCACGGCTTCAAGGCGTACAAGATTGACATCCACCACCCGCTGGGCGTGCCCATGCAGCAATATATCCCCAGCATCAGCACCGACGATGCGCGCAAAGTACACCGCGCCTACACGCTGGCGCGCGAGGCGTTGGGCGACGACATTGACATCATCGTCCATTGCCATTGCGAGCTGGACGTGACCAGCGCCATCCGCGTGGCCCAAGCCATTGAGCCAATCAACCCACTGTTCTACGAAGACCCGTTGGCCCCCGAGTTTTCCGAATCGTGGCTGGCGTTGCGACGGGCGACGCGGCTGCCGTTGATGACGGGCGAAAACATCGCGCTGGCCGAGCAGGCGCTGCCATTTTTGCAGCACCAGGCAGTCAACTATCTACAACCCGATCTGATCAACTCGGGCGGCATCACCGGCACGCGCATGATCGCCGATCTGGCGGCGTTGTATCGCATTCCCATCTGTTTGCACAACGTCAGCGGCTTGGCGCTCAATATGGCCTCGCAACAATTCTCAGCGGCGCTGTTCAACTGCCCGATGATGGAATGCACCCGTACCGCCGATCACGCTCCTGAGGCGGCCAGCAACGCGCCAGTCATTAAAAACGGCAAGATGCTAGTTTCGACGCTGCCCGGCCTCGGCCTCGATCTCGACCAGGATTACCTGAAAGCGAACCGCGCCGAGGGTGAGCCGTGGTGGGATGAGCAGTAGCCTATCCCGTCTTTGGCTCTGAACGCCGACTCTATTTCTGAACCCACCTCAACGGTGGGTTCTTTTTTGTCGCCTCTCCACCCCCTCCGCTGGCTTTCCACCCCCTCAATACACCTAGTAGTTGATCCGTCTCCACCTACCCTGCCGCTATACTGAACAGGAAGCAACCGAGCAATCAAACGCCGGATGATCCGGTTTATCGAAGGGAGATTACCATGTCGTTCATCAACAAGCTGTTCCACAAAACCAGCGAGCCGAGCGTGACCCTTGCAGTTGCCAGCCAGACATGGGTGGTGGTCACAGGCGCGAGCCAGGGGTTGGGCCGCGCTTTTTGCGATGAATGCGCCCGCCGTGGCCTGAATATAGTGCTCGTGGCGCTGCCCGGCCAAGGATTGGAACAAACCGCGCGCGAAATCAGCGAGCGATACAGAGTTCGTACCAACTTTTACGAGACCGACCTGACTGCGCCGGGCGGCCCTGAAGCCCTGGCGCAATGGATTGGGGACACGGGCTATGACGTTTCTGTGCTCATCAACAACGCCGGCGTGGGCTATAACCGCAGGTTCGAAGACTCGACCCTGCGTGAGAACGAGGTTTGCATCCTGCTGAACAACCTGGCGTTGGTCAAGCTCACCCGGTTGATGCTGCCGCAGCTTCGGCGTCACCCGCAGGCCCGTGTGCTGAACGTGGCCAGCATGGCGGCGTTTTTCCCTATGCCCTTTATGCCGGTGTACGCGCCCTCCAAGGCGTTCATCTTGAACTTTAGCCTGGCGTTGCGCGCTGAGCTATCGGGGTCGCCGGTGAGCGTGAGTGTGCTATGCCCCAACGGCATCCGCACTAACCAGGATGCCATCGCCAAGATCGAACAGGGCGGTCTCGCGGCGCGGCTAACCTGCATGGATCCCGATCAAGTGGCCGCAATCGCCATTCGCGGGATGCTGGCGCGCAAGGCAGTCATTGTGCCGGGTTGGCTGAATCAGTGTGTCGTGGCCGCGTCGCGTTTCGTGCCGCGCGCAGCGATCTATGGCGTCATATCGCTGTTCTGGGGCCGCACCGCTCGCCCCGCCTCGGCCTGAGCCGATCAAGCGCTGTGTCTATGGAGGACATCATGAACCGTTCTACGGTAGCTTTGGTTCGCTGCGACAGCTATGAAGCCGATCAAGTGTATGCCGCGCTGACGCGAGGGGTCGAACTGCTGGGCGGGCTGGATCGCTTTGTGCGCTCGGGCGAGCGCATCCTGCTCAAACCCAACATCCTGGCGGGCGAGGCGCCCGAAAAGGCTGTCACCACTCACCCGGCAGTGTTGGCTGGCTGCGCCGAGTTGTTCCAGCGAGGCGGGGCCACGGTCTGTTTCGGCGATTCGCCGGGGCTGGAAAGCCCCAGTCACGCCGCCGAGAAATCGGGGTTGCGCAAAGCAGGGGCGCAAAGCGGCGCTGAATTCGTCGAATTTGCGCCCGGCAAGCCGCTGGTCAACCCGCATGGCAAAATGGCGACCGAGTTTCCCGTCGCCCAGGTGATCCACGAGTGCGACGGCATCGTCAACCTGCCCAAGATGAAGACGCATCAACTCACCCGTGTCACAGGCGCGGTCAAGAATCTGTTCGGCTGCATTCCGGGCAAGCGCAAGGCGCTCTATCATGTGCAGCACCAGAACGTGACCGATTTCTGCACGCTGCTCACCGAGCTAAACCAGGGGCTACGGCCTCGCTTGCACGTGATGGACGGCATCGTGGCGATGGAGGGCAACGGCCCGCGCAGCGGCGACCCGACGCCGATGAGGGTGTTGGTGCTTTCCGACGATCCGGTAGCCGTGGACGCGACCTTTTGCCGGCTAGTGACGATGGACCCCGAGTTTTTGCCCACCACGATGCTGGGTTATCGCGCTGGTCTAGGCAAATATAAGGACGCCGAGATCGAACTGGTCGGCGATCCTTTGGAGATGCTGATCAATCCTAGTTTTCGGATGGTGCGTAAGCCGGTTTATAGCAACGCCACCTATGCTCACTATCCGGCCATCAGGAATCTCGTCTTGCCCAGGCCATACATCGATGCAACCAAATGCGTCAAATGCGGTTTGTGTGTAAACTCGTGCCCTGTGCCCGACAAGGCGCTGCGCTTTGAGAATGGGCGGCGCGACCGTCCGCCAGTGTACGATTACGAGCGGTGCATCCGCTGCTTTTGCTGCCACGAGATGTGCCCGCATCGAGCCATTCATACCCACACGCCGTTGCTAGGCAGAGCGCTACATCTCGGCCAGGCCCAGGCGGAACCCTTTGCGGGCGCGCCCTCCGCGGCGCACGGCAATTGACATTTTGTCCTCGCACAAGAGACACAAGAACGGGCAGGCAAGTTGAGTTGTAGTCAACACCCTGCTCGTTTCTGCGCTTCTACCTCTATGTACATAGCCGCCACCGCTGACTTATCCAACAGAGTGCGTAATTCGTTGACGGCTTGTTGGCAGTGTGCTAGACTAGCGCCGGTGGTCGGATAGTGAACTCTCGCTGATTGACCATCTTCGTTATGTCAATATATGCTATTCCCCAAATACAGCGGCGCGTCGAACCCGAGAGCAGTGCGAGTCCGAGTCCGAGTGTTGGGAGGAAACCCGTGAAAGCGACTCAGCAATTACGCCTCTCGTTCCCAGCCAGCAAAAAGTACCTCGCACTGGTGGGCAGCGTGGTGCAAGAAATCTGTCGGCATACACCGGGCTTACCCGAATCAGCCAGTTACAACATCCAGTTGGCGGTGGACGAAGCTGTGGTGAACGTCATCACCCACGCCTATCGCGACGATCCCTCTGGCAACGTCGAACTGGCCTTTGAGATCTACCCCGACCGCCTCGTGATCCAAATACGAGACTGGGGGGCGAGCTTTGACCCGGCCAGCATCCCCGAACCGGACCTCAGTCACCCCCAAGAGCGTGGTTATGGCGTCTATTTGATCCGCAAACTCATGGATAATGTGGTGTACCAAGCCGGCGACCAAGAGGGCAATCGCGTCACGATTACCAAATGGATCAAGCCGCCGGCGTCATGATCTATTGTCTGTTCTAATCCCATCACACACGAGGAAGAAAAATGACCGACTCGCTTGCTATTGACGGAGGAACGCCGCTTCGCTCCCGGCCCTATCCTGCGTGGCCGCAATGGGATGAGCGCGAGGAGGCCGCGTTGATCGAGGTAATCCGTTCGGGCCAATGGTGGGCGCCAGGCGGCAGCCAGGTCAAGCAGTTGGAGGCCGAGTTTGCCGCCTATCACGACGCGCGCTATGGCGTCGCCGTGACGAACGGCAGCGCCGCCTTGGAGGTATGCCTCCGAGCCGCGCAGGTTGACTGGGGCGACGAGGTTATCACCACCCCCTACACCTTTATCGCCACCGCCAATTCGTGTTTGCTGACGGGGGCCATTCCGCGCTTTGTGGACATCCTGCCCGACACCTGGAATCTTGACCCAGATCAGATCGAGGCGCAGATCACGCCGCGCACCAAGGCCATCATCCCAGTGCACATCGCCGGCGAGCCGGCCGATATGGACGCCATCAACAAGATCGCACAGCGTCATGGCCTAGTGGTCATCGAGGATGCCTGCCAGGCGCATGGGGCTATTTGGCAGGGGCGCAAAGTGGGCGCCATCGGCGATATGGGCTGCTTCAGCTTTCAGGCCAGCAAGAACATCACCAGCGGCGAGGGCGGCATGATCGTCACCCGCGATGAAGGCTGGGGCGAAAAGTGCTGGTCGGTGAGCAACGTGGGGCGGCAACGCCACGGCGAATGGTACGAGCACATTCGGCTGGCCAGTAACTATCGCCTGGCCGAGTGGGCCGGGGCAGTGCTACGAGTGCAGCTTTCCAGATTGGAAGAACAGGCAGAGACCCGCGTGCGCAACGCCGCATATCTGGCCGAGGCGCTAAGCGAGGTCAAGGGGCTGACGCCGACGCGCGGCGACCCGCGCGTGACCCGCAACGCCTATCATCTGATGAAAATCTGGTACGAGCCGGAACATTTCGGCGGCCGCTCGGCCCGCGAGTTCGGCGCCGCCATCCAGGCCGAGGGCATTCCTCTCAGCGTAGGCTACCCCGAGCCGTTGAGTCGCAACAAAACGGTGGTTCAGCGCATTCGCTTCATCCGCGAAAAGTTGGGACTACCCGACGAGCCGCCCGCATCCACCCCTGTGTGCGACGCAGTATGCGCGCGTGGCCTGTGGCTGCGGCAAAACGCGCTTTTGGGAAACCGCGAGGATATGGACGATATCATCCTCGCAGCCCAGAAAATCCAGCGCGCTTGGCATTGAACATAAGCAGTACGTGAAAAGAGGGGGATTTCCCCTCTTTTTTTATTGATTTGAGCGTCTCTGTCAGGCAATTGTCATGAAAATCGCAGCAAATTCAAGCAACCAAAACGCGCTTTTTGCGTCTTACTGTGTGTAAGAACAAGAGCAAATGAGATGAACACCCCGCTGCTCTCGCTGGCGGTTTCGATAGACCGAGGAGGTACAACCAATGGCCGCATCACTTTCGATTGTCGCTCTGGCGCTGTGTTGGATTTTGCTCAGCCTCAGTTCTGGCCGCAGCGAAGCGGGGTCTTCCAGTTCGAGAAAACGCGACTAATACCGGGCTTTCCCTTTCCTCCTGCCCTGCCCCGAGACGCACCTCGGGGCAGGGGTGTTTTTTGCCCCGATGCGATTGACAGGCTCAATCTCCGTCGGCATAATACGGCCACAAGCGACTATGTAGCTACGATCTGAGAGAGGAGACACGAATGCCTAAATTGACAATCCCCGATCTGCTGGCCCAAGTGGATAAAAAGATCCCTCTGAGCATGATTACTTGCTACGACTACCCCACGGCACGCATCATTGATCGCGCGGGCGTGGATATCGTGCTGGTGGGCGATTCGGTGGCGATGACCGTACTGGGCTATCCCAACACGCTACCTGCGACGATGGATATGATGATCGTCTTTGCGCGAGCCGTGGCCAAAGGCTGCGAGCGCGCGTTCGTCATCGGCGATATGCCCTATATGTCATATCAAGTTTCGGTGAGCGAAGCGATCCGCAACGCCGGGCGCTTTATGGCCGAAGCCGGGGTGGATGGCGTCAAACTAGAGGGCGGGCGCAATATGGTCGAGGCAGTACGCGGCATCGTCAAGGCCGGCATCCCAGTGATGGGCCACTTGGGGCTGACGCCGCAGAGCGCCTCGATGATCGGCGGCTACAAGGTACAGGGGCGCAGCAGCGAGGCGGCCATCGCCTTGCTTGAGGACGCGCTGGCGTTGCAAGAAGCGGGCGTGTTCGCCAGCCTGCTGGAGCTGGTGCCGGCGCGCATCGCCGAGACGATCACCGCCAAGCTCAGCGTGCCCACCATCAGCATCGGCTCGGGCGCGGGGTGCAGCGGACAATGCCAGATCTATCACGACGTAGTGGGCATGTTCGAGGCGTTCACGCCTCGCCATGCCAAGCGCTACGCCGAGATCGGCGCGCAATTGAGCCAGGCGTTGGGCCAGTTCGTCAAAGAGATTCAGGAGCGCGTTTACCCTGGGCCAGAGCATAGCTTCAAGCTGGAGCGTGAGGCGCTAGAGAAGTTCCTGGCCTACGCCAAAGATCGTTAGACAAGGTTGTTTGGAGGCGTCGTGATCTCTGCATCCAACTATCATTATCTCTTGATTTCCTCGCCCTTTGGCGATTTCGGCTTGGTTTGGCGGGATGAGCTGACGGGCGCGCGCGTGCAGGAAACAATCTTGCCTAGAGCAGACAGGAGCATGAGCGATCTCCTAGCGGAACGCTACGCCAACTTTACATCTGGCTCATGCCCCGAAATAGATAGCATCGCCGACGCATTGACGCGTTACTTCAAGGGCGAGATCATCACCTTGCTGCTCGACCGCGTGGCATTGGAGCGATGCTCCGAGTTCCAGCGCCGCGTGTTGCTGGCCGAGTACGCCATCCCGCGCGGCTGGATCAGCACCTATGGGTTGGTCGCCGCCCATCTTGGCGCACCTCGCGGGGCGCGCGCGGTAGGCGGCGCGCTGGCGCATAATCCCTTTCCCATCCTCATCCCCTGCCATCGCGCCTTGCGCTCCGACCTGGGCTTGGGCGGCTATCAGGGCGGGTTAGCCATGAAGCGCGCCCTGCTCGAAATGGAAGGCGTCGCCATAGGGCCTGATGGCCGGGCCGTTACCAGCAACATCTACTACCGACAATAGGGGGCGAACGCCCCCTATTGCTGCTGTTTGAGATGTTGATCGAAAAAAGCGATCATCCGCTTGATGAATTGCTGATCGCTGGCCCCCTGAAAGGTATGGGGCGTGTTGGCGTATTCATAGAACTCGACCTCTTTGTCCAAAGCCTCTAGTCTCGCAGCCAAATCCTCCGACCAAGCAAAAGGCACGGTAGCGTCGTCGCGGCTGTGATGAATGCTGATCGGCGCTGTGATCCGATCCAGATAGAATACGGGCGAGATGCGCTGTAGATCGCGTTCAGGCACGTCCAACGGCTCGATAGTCCCCTCCCGCCCCCGCCGCCAGATGAGGCGCTGCTCATAATTGATCTTTTCGTCGGCGTTCATGGCGG
>CAZYPJ010000050.1:7946-15291 GCA_964649365.1 uncultured Anaerolineales bacterium
CGGCGAGACGGCACGCACGCGCCAAGCGAGGCCGCCGCCCATGCTGTGGCCCATCAGCCCGATATGCTCGCCGTCGGCCTGCGCCAGGGGGCCATCCCGGCCAGCTTGCTTCTGCACGAGGGCAATCAGGTTGAGCGTATCTACCGCCATGCCCACCTGGAAAGTGTTTGGCCCGCTATCCGATGGAGGATAGCCGCGCAGGTTAGGGTGTAACACCACGTAACCAGCGCGCGCCAGCGAATCGGCGTAGCGCGTGGTGTAGGCCAGCGTATCGTACTTGGCAGGTTCAATATAGCCATGCAACACGATGGCCACCGGAAACGGTCCCGCCCCAAAAGGCGTATTCATAAAGCCATAGATGGTCAGATCGTCGCTAGGATAGCTGATCAATGTGCGTGTAAAGGCGTTGGTGGCGTTGATCGTCTCTACGATGGCCAACTCGCCCTGACCATAAGCGCCGGGACTGCCGGGTTCCAGGCGGGTGCGAGCCGTGAGATCCTCAATCACCAAACCAGCATAAGGATCCGGTGTAGCGGTGGGCGAAGGCGTGATCGTAGGCGTTACGGTAGCCGTCGGCGTCGCCGAGGCGGTGGCGCTGGGCGTAGTAGTCGGTTCGGCGGTGGGCGAGGGTGGAAACGGCGTCAGTGTAGTGGTCGCGGTAGCCGCGACAGTCGCTTGCGGCGAAGGTATCTCCTTGCTTGCCCATTGCCCCGTGCGCGCGCCGCACCCGATCAAGCCGCAAACAAAGACTATTGCCCAGAACATGCGCCAGCTTTTCATGATTTCTCCAGAACTGCGATTATCGTTCATACAGCATTGACGACAGAGAACATTTGTGCTATGATGTAGTTGCTAGAACATACGCTCTATACGCAAGGAGCAGGGCGATGGATCTCTGGAAGAAAGTTGACCTCCTCGGCGAAGCGGCGCAATATGATGTCTGCCGGGGTTGCGGCACGCACACCAGCCGCACGCGCGATGACATCGGTCGTTGGATCTATCCCGCCGTCCGCCCTGATGGCAAGCGCGTGTCGTTGCTCAAAGTGTTGCAGACCAACATCTGCGAGAACGACTGCGCCTATTGCGCCCAACGCAGCGGTCGCGACATCCCTCGCTCTGCATTTACGCCTGACGAGCTGGCGCGCGTTTTCACCGATTTGGTACAGCGCCGGCGTGTGCAAGGGTTGTTCCTCAGCTCGGGCATCTGCGGCAACGCCAAACGCTCGATGGAGCGCATGTTGGCCACGGTCGAGCTAGTGCGCAAGCATTACCAGTTTCGCGGCTATATTCATCTGAAAATCCTGCCCGGCGCCGAGGAAGCAGCCATCGAAGCGGGCTTGCGCATGGCCGATCGCGTTTCGGTAAACCTCGAAGCGCCCAACGCCCAGCGCATCACGGCGCTCAGCCGCTGCAAGGATTTCGAGCGCGAACTGGTCGGTTCGCTGCGGCGCGCCAACTGGCTGCGCAACGAATTGTTCCATCCGGTGAGTATGACCACCCAATTCGTGGTGGGCGCAGCGGGCGAGGCCGATCAGGAAATCCTTACCGCCTCGACCAAGCTCTATCGCGAGGTGCGATTGGAGCGCGCCTATTACAGCGCCTTTCAGCCGATCCGCAACACGCCGCTCGAAGATCACACCCCTACGCCTGCCTGGCGCGAGCACCGCTTGTACCAAGCGGATTTCCTGCTGCGCAAATACGGGTTCACGCTGGATGATCTGGTGTTCGACGGCGGCGGCAACTTGCCTCGCCAGGCCGACCCCAAGCTGCTATGGGCGCAATCTCACCCCGAGCAGTTCCCCGTCGAGATCAACACCGCCCCGCGCGAAATCCTGTTACGTGTGCCCGGCATCGGCCCGAAATCGGCGGATTTGATCCTAGGGCGAAGGCGACAAGGTCGGCTGACCGAGCTAGAGCATCTGGGGCTGGCAGGACGGCGCGCCCAACGCACCGCGCCTTATATATTGTTGAACGGCTCAAGGCCAACGCACCAGATGGCGCTGTGGAGCTAGACGCCATCATCATCTCCTCGGCGTTTGCGCAGCAACGATGCGCGCGTGATGGACTCGCCCCCGTATTTATCGCGGATAGTGTCCAGCGTACGATTCAGACGGATACGACGCTGATCGGTGTGGTCGAACAAGTCGAGCTGATAGCCGCCCCCCTCGATCAAGCCGCTGGCCGCCACTCCCAGCAGTCGCAAGAACTGCCCTTCTCGCCAGTTGTCGTCCAGCAGTCGCCGCGCCTGATCGTGAATGATCTGCCCCTGATCGGTAGGCTGATCTAGCGTCGCCTGGCGGGTCAGCGTAGTGAAATCGGGGTAGCGCAGCTTGATGCGCACCGTCTGCGCCACCATCCCGCGATGACGCAATTGCGCTGCTACGTCCTCGCTCATCCGCCGCAAAGTATTGTGGATAGTCTCGCCATCGCCGATGTCGCGGGCAAAAGTGCGCTCCTGGCTGATGGAGCGCTGTTCGTGCTCGGTATGCACCGGCGAATAATCCAACCCTCGCGCTGCATGATACAGCCCACGCGCATTCTCTCCTAGAAGGCGCGCCAAGTCATCTTCGCTCCACGCCGCTAGGTCGCCGATGGTTTCGATGCCTAGCGAGCGCAAGCGAGCCGACGTCACTTTGCCCACGCCCAACAGCCGATCAATCGGCAGCGGCGCCAGAAATGCTTCCTCTTCTCCCGGGCGAACGATCACCAGCCCATGCGGTTTGCCCACTTCGCACGCGATCTTGGCTACCAGCTTGCTGGGCGCGATCCCTAACGATACGGATAGTTGCTGCTCTTCCATCACCCGCCGCTGAATAAGCGCGCCGATTTCCTCAACCGGTCCCCACAACGCCTCACAACCGGTGACATCGAGATAGGCCTCATCAATGGAGACTTGCTCGACGGCAGGGGTGATCTGGTTCAGGATATCCATCACGGCGCGCGAATAATCGCTATATTTGCTGTGACGGGGCGAAATCACTGCCGCTTGGGGACACAGGCGCAGCGCCTGCGACATGGGCATGGCTGAACGCACGCCATAGGCGCGCGCTGCATACGAAGCAGAAGAAACCACTCCCCGGTAGCGTGGGTCGCCCCCCACAATGAGGGGCTTGCCTTTGAACTCGGGGTGCAGCAGTTCCTCCACCGAGGCGAAAAAGGCATCCAAATCTACGAGGATAATCCATCGCTGATGGGCGGGCATGATTTGGCTCTACCTCAACAAGATCAATCGTTGCATCTCCTTCGCCCTATTATAGCATAGCGCCACGCGGGAGGCGTGAGAACTTGACAGCTTGGCGTCGGACAGATAGAATGGCCTTGTTCATTTGCGCCCATAGCTCAATGGATAGAGTGCCGGACTTCGAATCCGTCGGTTGCGCGTTCGACCCGCGCTGGGCGCACTGAGGCTCATGACCGGCTAGCAGAACAGATGCCTGCTAGTCGGTTTTTCATTTCTAGCGCCTCGTCATTGTAGGGTAGGCGCTTGCTCTTTGCGTTGACACATCGGCCTACTTGCAGCAGAATGAGTTATCTAATATGTTCCCAAAGGCAAACCCAAGGTCATGAACCAAGTTCTCGCTGTCGTGAATTCAGTCCGTGAACTTGTAGCCAAATCGCAAAATGAGTTTGCATATTGAGTTTAGGAAGGGGTCAGTCAATGGACGGCAGCCACAGGTCTCACGCTGAAATTGTCAAGACCTTGCCCCCCAATGCCATCTATGATGAAGTCCAAGTGCCAGCCTACGAATTGCCCGATCCTTTGGTATTGGCCGACGGCAGCCCAGTGACCGATGCCCGCACGTGGGCCGAACGCCGTCGTCCCGAAATCCTGAGGCTGTTCGAGGAGCACGTCTATGGGCGGGCGCCGCGCAGGCCAGAGAGCATCAGTTTTGAGACGACCTCGGTTGACCGCAAGGCGCTGGGGGGCAAGGCCACCCGCAAAGAGATCTCGATCCGACTTGCCGGGCAGGGAAGCGCCGCGATTGATGTTCTTGTCTATATCCCCAACGCGCGATCGGGGCCAGCGCCAGCCTTTGTGGGCCTCACCTACTTGGGCAACCAGGAGATTCACCCCGACCCGGGTATCACACTCTATCGCAAGTGGGTGCCGAGTTTTGGGGGCGCGGGCTTTCCCGACTTGGGCGTAAGGGACAATCGCGCCACCGAGGCGACGCGCGGCGCGCTGGCCGCCATGTGGCCTGTAGAGCGCCTGCTCGAACGCGGCTATGCCCTGGCCGTCGCTTGCACCGGCGATCTGGACCCCGACTGGCACGATGGCTACCAGAACGGGCTGCACCCGTTCTTCTATCGCCCAGGACAGACCGCGCCAGCGCCCGACGAGTGGGGCGCGCTCGGCGTTTGGGCCTGGGGGATGAGCCGCATCCTCGACTATCTGGAGACCGACGCCGACATCGCCGCCCGGCGCGTGGCCGTCACAGGCACGTCGCGGTTGGGCAAAGCGGCCTTGTGGGCGGGAGCGCAAGACGAACGTTTTGCGCTCGTCATCCCCAACGAGTCGGGCTGCGGCGGGGCGGCCCTATCGCGTCGGCGCTTTGGCGAGACGGTAGCTCGGATCAACACCACCTTCCCGCATTGGTTCTGCGGCAATTTCAAACGCTACAACGACCACGAAGACGCCTTGCCCGTGGATCAGCATATGCTGGTCGCCCTGGTTGCTCCGCGCCCGGTGTATCTGGCCAGCGCTGAGGAGGATTTGTGGAGCGATCCACGGGGCGAATTTCTGGCCGCCTACCACGCTGCGCCGGTGTATCGTCTATTAGGAACAGATGGCCTGTCCGTTGATGGCCAGGCTGTTAAGGAGATGCCAGGTCTGCACCAGCCGATCTTGAGCACCATCAGCTACCACATCCGCGCTGGGAAACATTCTGTGACGACATACGACTGGGAACGCTTTATGGATTTCGCCGATCTCCACATGGGTAGATGATATTGGCCACGTTTCACGAGGGTGTTAGTGGAAAGGAGCGACATGAGCAGCTCGAGCAAATCCTCTGGCCCTAGCAACAAACCAGTCATCCGAGTCCAACGGCGCCGTCCCGCCGAATCGGCAACGACTGGCGGAAGGGAACGCGCCCAAGCCCCCCGACGGGAGGGGAGGACGGATCAATCAAGCTCATCGTCTTCCAGGGCCACGCAGACGCCATACTCATCGGGGCAGAGCTGGCAGCGCCCCGTGTCCACAGGGGGAGGGACAAGACTCAATTTGCCGCGCCGCTTGATGGTGCTATTGGTGTTGCTGGCATTGTTGTTTATATGCATTGTGGGCGCTATGCTGCTCCAATCTGGGCGGGACGGAGATGATTCGAACTACACGCCCTCAGAGTCGGATCAAGGAGCAGTGGCGATTCCGACCGAAGAGCAGGATGTGATAGAAGCCCCGACCGATATCCCAGATACACCGGCGCCAGCGCCAACAACCGCGCCATTCGTCGCGCCGGCCAATGCTGCTGCGGGGCAATCCTGGTTGGTGATGTTGTATCAGGATGCTGATGACAAGATTCTGGAAAAAGATATTTATGTTGATCTCAATGAAGCAGAGCGCGTCGGCTCGACTGACAACGTGCGCATCGTCGCCCAGGTTGATCGTTACTCGGGCGGGTACGCCGCGGATGGCAACTGGACGAGCACCAAACGCTTTTATGTGACGCGCGATAATGATCTGGAGCGCGTAGGGTCAGAGCTTGTCGCCGACCTGGGCGAACAGAACATGGCGGACGGCGACACGCTGGTTGACTTTGTCACCTGGGCGATTGAGACTTTTCCATCAGACAAGCTAGTTCTTATCCTGTCCGACCACGGCATGGGCTGGCCTGGCGGATGGAGCGATCCAGCGCCGGCTGTGCGCGGCGACAGCAGCACGCCGCTTTCCTCGGCGATAGGCAACCAACTGTACCTCAACGAGCTAGATTTGGCGCTGCAAGCCATTCGCGACCGCGCCGGCGTGGACAAGTTCGAGCTGATCGGCATGGATGCTTGCCTAATGGGGCAACTGGAAGTGTTCACCATGCTAGAGCCTCACGCGCGCTATGCCGTCGCCTCGGAGGAGACCGAACCCGCTCTGGGGTGGGCCTATGCCAGCTTCCTGAATGCATTGACCAAGAATCCCGGTATGACCGGCGCCGAGCTGAGCAAACTTATCGTGAACAGCTACATCCGCGAGGATCAGCGCATCGTTGACGACGAGGCGCGCGCCGAACTGCTGCGTCAAGGGTCTCCTATGGGCGGGTTGTTCGGCTATCAGGCGCCGACGAGCGCCCAAGTGGCCAGCCAGATGGGGCGCAACGTGACGCTGAGCGCCATTGACCTGTCGCAAGTGTCTGCACTGGGCGCCAGCGTCAACAATTTGTGCGCTGTTCTGCAGGGGGTCAATCAACGCCCAGTGGCCCAGGCGCGCAGCTATGCTCAGTCGTTCACCAATATCTTTGGGCAACAAGTGCCCCCCGCCTACATTGACTTGGGCAATTTCGTACAATTGCTTCAGCAAGCTGATAGCAACTCGTCAGTGAACCGGGCAGCGAGCAATGTGTTGGCCGCGCTGCAAAAAGCGGTGGTGGCCGAGACGCACGGATCAGATAAACCGGGCGCTACTGGCGTAGCGATCTATTTCCCCAACTCACTCCTTTTCAAGACGCCCGCCACCGGCCCTACATCCTATACCGCCATTGCCAGCCGCTTTGCCAGCAGTTCCCTCTGGGATGATTACCTGGCCTACCACTATACGGGGCGCGCTTTCAAGGCGTCCGACCAGCAAGCCGTTGCGCTCGAATCGAGCGCCGCCGTGACCGCGCCCGGCAAAGGCAAGATTCAGATGTCGGCCATCAAGGCGTCCGGCCAAGTTGCGGCCCCAGGCGCGCCCGTGTTGCTCAGTATTGATATCACCGCGCAGAATCTGGGCCATGTCATGCTCGTTTCGGGCTATCACGCCCGCGCATCCAACTCGCTCGCCGTGGCTGACATGGACTATCTGGAAAGCTCGGACACGCGCGAGGTTGAGGGCGTCTATTATCCGGTTTGGCCAAAGGGCGAGTTCACCCTGGAATTCGAGTGGGAACCCCTCGTGTATTATATCAGCGACGGTGAGACCTCAGTTCCGGCGCTGTTGACCCCAGCATCCTATGGCGCGACGGCTGAAGAAGCGGTGTACACTGTAGATGGCGTCTATACCTTTGCCACCGGCGAGACCCGCTATGCCCGGTTGTACTTCCAAGACGGCGTATTGCGCCAAGTGTATGGCTTTACCGGCAGCAGTTCAGCTAGCGCGCCGCGCGAGATTCACCCGCAAACCGGCGATAGCTTTACCGTCGCCGATCGCTGGCTCGATCTC
>CAZYPJ010000050.1:15301-17579 GCA_964649365.1 uncultured Anaerolineales bacterium
GCGTGGTAAACCGGGATTCGCAAGACGGCGGCACGGTGACGTTTGGCAGCGAGATGTTCACATGGGTGGAGCTGGAGGCTGCCGCAGGGGACTATGTCGTTGGCTTTATCGCCATAGACCTGGACGGCAACCGGCAGGAAGCTTATACGCAAATCAGCGTGAAATAATGCGACAATGTGCGAGGTGGCTCACTCGCAGTTCAAATCCAGCTCGAACTTGGATGGCTGGGGATAATATTCGCGCAAGCAAGCCTTGAGCCAGCTTAGAATGATGCCAGCTTCATCCGAATCGTCCAATTCGTCGTTCAGGCAAAAGAATTTGGGGCGCTGGAATAACAGATCATCGAGCATGTGGATCATTTTCGGCGTCCGGTCGCGCAGGCGCAGAAATATATAGTCCGTGGAGTGATCGTATAACGTGATAGGCGCATGATGCGCCCGATGCTGCTCGGATTCCAGCGCGTAATAGTAATACAGAATGCGAAAGGCAACGTCGCGCGGGGAGCGAAAGCGATTAGCCGAAGTTTCGGTAACTTGCTTGGCCCATACTTGCTGAACCTCCGCAATCAGGTCGCGGTCGTACATCTGCGGCGTATGAGCTATGGCCGGACGCGGCGACCTGGGCGCTAGTCGCATATCCAGCAAGCCTTGAGTATAGGCGTAGGCCCGATCATGCACGGCGCCGGCGTACAGCGTCGTCGGCAATTGCCAGCATTCCAGATAGATGCATTGCGCCCCTGCGAGGCCCAAAAAATCTGTGGGGCTTATCGGCCGTCCCACAAAAACATCATCGTTCAGATAGAGAAAGCGACGCGCAAGCCCCGGAATGCGATGCAAGTGCAATTCGATGGCGTGTGAGTTGAACGTGGGCAGATGTTCACGATCTGGAAAAATGGCGTCGTGCGAGATTACAGTTAACCCAGACTGCGTCGTATCGAGCCATCGCGGCGTTTGACCGTTCGTCACCAGGTAGATATGGCGAATCCACGGCGCGTAGGCAACGAGCGAGCGCAACGA
Organism: uncultured Anaerolineales bacterium; assembly: GCA_964649365.1. GTDB lineage: Bacteria > Chloroflexota > Anaerolineae > UBA1429 > UBA1429 > CAZYPJ01. Next base: position 16,318 of record CAZYPJ010000050.1, read on the forward strand.
GAACCTTAGTTCGTCGCTATCCCGGTAACGATAGGCGACGACTTGGTCGAGCGAGCGACTGGCCGGCTCCAAAGCCGCATAGCGACGCATCGTCTGCTGAAAAGCAGAATCGGCCCCATCCACCCAGGTATAGACCGCGTCAATAGGCTCATGCGCTACATCAGTCGCTGTGTCGGTTAGGGTCGGCGGCTCGGCAGATGTTGGCGTCAGTTCTATCGGCATTCCCTCGTAAGTCAGCCAACGACCATGCCACACACCACCATCGCGCCGATGGAGCTTGCAAATAACGCCTTCTTCGCCGTCAATGACCAGCGTCGGGCGTCCATCCTGCTCTAGCAGGCGCCAGACTTGTTCGAGCCGGCCTGCGCCGCCGCCAATACGACAGCGCGGCAGCAATTCGATGCGCCGCCGATCATAACCGACGCGCACATAGTCATAGTACCTGGTGCGGATCAGTTCTTGTTCCAATTGTTCCAAGCTTGGTTCTGACGACAACTCGAGTTGCACAGCAAGGAATCCCTCTCGCACGAGCGCCTAATGTGATCGGCCAAACGAGCGCTACCCATTCCGGCGCTGAGCAGCCAGGGCGGCCAGCCTAGCGATGGGATGCTCTGCTACCGCCTCGGCCATTTGCACGAACGCCTCTCGCAACGGCTGTGACTTCCAAGCCAAGTACTCAGCATATTGCTCCTCGTGTGTCGCGAGAAAGCGCAAATACTCGGCCAAGTGAGCAGGCCCATCGAAATCGGCCACGTTGATAAACGCATGATCGCCGGGCGCAAACTCGTCAATGTTCGGCGCGCCCAGATAAACGGGCACAGAGCCAACGATCAGAGGATCAAAGAACTTTTCTGTCACATAGTCCTTCGAGATCGAATTCTCAAAGGCGAGGGTGAACTTGTAACGTGCAATCGTTTCGAGCTTGGTTTGTCGCCCCTCATCGCGAGGCAGATCTTTATTGTGCAGGCAACGACCATAGGAATCCACTGGCAGGTGTTGCATCAACTCTGCTACATAGCGGTTGCGGCCGCTAAGATCATGTGCATTGGAGGCTAGATAGACAGCTGGGGCGATCTCTGTCTTAGCGCGTGGGGGTTCCGAGAATCGCTCTAACGCGCCCGGGCCGAAATACGGAACCCACACATCGGCGTCGCGCCGATAGGTCATCGTCAAATCGAACTGCTGCATAAAATCCGCATTGGCCAGACAAGGATAATTGCCGTCGCTGTCCATAGCCCAGGCCCCCCACACCTGCCCCAGAC
>CAZYPJ010000051.1:0-16895 GCA_964649365.1 uncultured Anaerolineales bacterium
GCGCCTCTTGCACTACGGCGTCTTTTTCCAGTTCTTTCAGCGCCTCTTCCAACGAGCCGGGCAGCGTCACCAGACCCTCGCGCGCCCACTTGGACTCGAACAAGTCCTCTTCAGTGGCGTCGGGCACGGGCAATTCGTTCTTGATGCCGTCCAGCCCGCACTTGAGCATGACCGCGAAGGCTAGATAGGGGTTGCAACTGGGGTCGGGGCAACGTAGCTCTAGGCGGGTGGCCTCGGGCACGGCCGGGCGCGGCACGCGGATCAGCGCCGAGCGGTTGATGCGCGCCCAACTGACATAGACCGGCGCCTCATAGCCCGGCACCAAACGCTTGTACGAGTTCACTAGCGGGGCCATCAGGGCGCACATGGCGCGGGCGTGCTTCAATTGCCCGGCAATAAACTGCTTGGCGACCCTGGACAGGCCGTAACGATCCGCCTGATCCACAAAAACGTTGCGCCCCGATCCGATCTCGGCTAGGCTTTGATGGACGTGCATGCCCGATCCGGCGATGCCACGAATGGGTTTGGGCATGAAGGTGGCGTACAGGCCATGCTGATGGGCGATGGCTTTGAGCACGTATTTGAACGTCACGGCGTTGTCGGCGGCAGTGATGGCGTTCGAATAGCGGAAATCAATCTCGTGCTGGCCGGCGGCGCATTCGTGATGCCCTGCCTCGACCTCAATACCGAACGATTGCAGCGCCAGCATCATATCCTGGCGGACGAGCGTAGCGCGGTCGGCGGTGGCGTCGAAATAACCGGCTTCGTCGTGAGTGGCCCCGGCTACCGCTGTGCCCGATTGGTCGGTCTCGAACAAAAAGAACTCGAGCTCCGGCCCGACGCGATATTCATAGCCCATCTGCGCCGCCTCTTCCAGCGCGATGGTCAACGCCGTGCGCGGCGCGCCGATAAAGCGTTCGCCGTCGGGCGTAAACACGTTGCAGATCAGGCGGGCGGTCTTGTGCGTATCGGCCTTCCAGGGGATGACGGCGTAGGTGCTCAGATCGGGAAACAGGAACATATCGCTTTCGCTGACGCGCGCAAAGCCCTCGATGGACGAGCCATCGAACCACAGGCCGTTAGCCAGCACATTCGGCAACTGGCTGACCGGCACCGTGATGCTCTTCACCATGCCCACAATGTCGGTGAATTGCAGGTTGACGAACAGCACCTGCTCGTCGCGAACGGCCTTGAGGATATCTTCGGGGGTATAGCTCGGCATTATCTTTCTCCTGCGTATGGAATCTGAGATTCATCCCGCGTTACGCATCCCCGTTGATCGCGTGGTCGGGCCAATCGGCGTAAGTATCGTCCACGCGCGCGATCTGTCACAAGCGGTACCTCGCCTAGTGCAACCGCAACCTCACGCCTACCTCATCCCCGGCCCCCATAGGCATTAACTTAAGGGGGCGGCCGGGATTCTGACCGCCCCCTCAAGTTAACGCCTATGGGGGCCGGGGGTGAGGTAGGTCATGTCAATTCGCCAGCGCTCGCTGCGCGATCTCTTGCACCGCCACGGTGTGCCGTACCAGGTCGTCGCTCAGGCGGGCGGGGTCGTCTTCATAGCCCAGGCGTCGGGCGAGAAAATCGAAATCGGCGCTATCGGCGGGGGGCGTGGTGAGGTCGCGGGCGTTGCCGCGCACCATGCGCAGCGCGTCAATCAAGCGGCGGATAAAGCGATGGGCGTCGCGCAGCCGGGTGAAATCTCTGGGCGATAGAATGCCTGCCTCGGCCAGCGCCGCCATCGCCTCACGAGTGTTGGTGAGGCGCAGCGCGGGGTTGCGATAGCCGTGTTTGATCTGCAAGGCCTGCACCAGATATTCGATGTCCACCAATCCGCCTGGGCTGAATTTAGCGTTGGTGGTTCCCGCCGTGACCAGATGGCGCAGTTGACGCTCGCGCATGGCGCGCATAGCGGCTAGGTCGAAACCTTCGTCGGTGTAGATGAGCGCGTCGCGTAGCGCCGCTATCTCATGCCCCAACACCTCGTCGCCGGCAATGGGCCGCAGCTTGACCAGCGCCTGCCGCTCGTAGGGCCAGGCCGGGCCGCCCGGGCCGAAATAGCGCCGGAAAGCATCCAATGAGACGGCCAAGCTTCCAGCGGAGCCATAGGGTCGCAGGCGCAGATCCACCTCGAAAATGCCCTCGCGCCGCGCCTGGATCGCGCCCAAAAAGGCCGACACCAACTGGTTGTAGAACTCGCCGTTGGTGATGGGGTGGTGACCGTCGGTTTCGCCGGCGCCGGCATAGATGAACATCAACTCGATATCCGAGGCATAACCCAACTCACGTCCGCCGCACTTGCCCAGGGCGCAAACCGTCATCGGGCAGGGGCGACCATCGGCCAAGTGGGGTGCGCCGTGCTGCGCCAACAACTCGTCATAACACATCTGGTAGGCCGCGCCCACCGCCAGCTCGGCCACATCGGTCAGCTCGGCGGAAAATGCGCCAAAGCGGGTGATGTGCCCTTGGATGTGGCGCATATCCACGCGGAACATCTCGCGATCCTTCCAGGCGTTGAGCGCGGCGCGGCGGGCGGCGGGGCCGGGCGCGGCGGCCAGGGCGGCGCGTAGGTCGGCTTCCAACTGCGCGCGGGGCCGCGCTATAGCCAAGTCATCCACGTCACGCACCACCGGAAATAGGTTGGCGTGCTGCATTCGCAGGAAATCATCCCACAAAAAATCACTCACGCCCAGCAGTCGGGCCAGCGCAGTCAGCACTTGTGGGCGTTCCAGCGAGGCCAGCTCATCGGGCCAGGCGGGCCGCGCGAACAGCTCGCCGATGAATTCGCGAAAGTGGAGCAGCGCCAACTCGGGGTTGGGCGAATGGGGCAGCAAGTGGGTGAAATGTTTGACCAACACTGTAGCGGCGCGCAATTCGCGCTGTTTGTCGGTTTCTTCGATTTTTCGGCCGTGATGATCTTGAAGGTAGAAGGTATCTTGCACACGGTTGCCCACCGAGTTTACCGTCACCCGCGCGACGTAATGCCCTGTGAGGGCCAGGGCGTTGGTGAATTCGTAAAGAAAACCGGTGGTATCAGGCGCCTCGATATAGAGCACCGTATAATCCGCCGAAGCGTCGTTATCAATGGTGATGTCCACTGGCGTCAGCGCCTCGACGGCGCCGGCGTTGCGCCGCAGCGCCTCAGCCACGCGCCGCGCCAGCTCGCCGTGGGCTTCGTTGGCGCGGCTGGCGCTCAAACGCGCCAATAGCTCGGCCAGATCGTAGGCGTAGCGTGACCACAACTCTCGCGAGGCAGGCTCGCGCACCGGATGCACGGTGAACACATCCACGATCTTGCGCTGCGCTGCTGAATGCGCCATCTCGCCGTTCGGGGCCATCGGCTCGTAGGTAAACACGTGGCCATCGCGGATGCTGAACCCATAGCCAAAGAGCAACCCGCAGATCAGCGACAGCTCACCTGGATAGTCGAACGCCACTACCGTCACGCGCCAGTCGCCGTCGACTTGAGGCAGGGCGTCCAATTCGACAAGGTTGGCTGCACTCAAGCGTTCGGCCATCTCGGCGTGGTGGGCGATCTCATCCGAGCTGAACACCGCCGCATAGGAGGGATCCATCCGGGCCAGGTGGCGATGGGCGGCAGACGGCAGCGGTTCATGCACATCATTGGGCATATTGTCCCTCACACCTTCCAGATACCATTGATATACCGCGCGGATGGCGGCGCTGTGCTGCTCGTAATGGGCCAGGAACTCGGCCCCGGCCCCCTCGCCCTGGAACCCAAGCCGCCTCGCGAGATAGGCGATCTCGCCGGGGGCCTCGGGCAGCGAGTGGGTCTGCTGAAAGGCCATCAATTGCAGATAATGCTCGACAGGGCGCAAAAAGGTATAGCCATCGGCCAGGATGCGATAATCTCGGACGGACAAAAGGCCCGTCGTGTAGAGCCTGGTCAGCGCCTCTAGCGTGTTGGCGCAACGTAGCTCAGGCCGCTCGGCGCCGTGGATGAGCTGCAAGTATTGCGTAACGAACTCGACATCGCGGATGGATCCCACTCCCAGCTTGACCTCACCCCATTCGCGACCCCGGCGGCGCAGCTCGGCTTCGATGCGGCGCTTCATATCAAGCACATCAGCGCGCACCGCTTCAGGGTCGCTGCCGAACAAGAGCGGCGCGGCGCGGTCGAGAAATGCCCTCCCCACCGACTCATCTCCCGCCGCGACGCGGGCCTTGAGAAAAGCTTGCTTTTCCCATAAGCGGGCATGGCGTTGCAGGTAGCTCAGGTGGCTGGCTATCGAGACGACCAACGGCCCGGAGCGGCCCCAGGGGCGCAGGCGCATATCCACGCGATAGAGGAACCCCTCGGCGGGGGCTCGCGTCAGCGCGTCAATCATTTGCGCGGCCAGGCGTTGGCGGTTGCTGGGGTCGTCGGCGGCGATCAAGGTGAGGTCAATGTCGGAGGAATAGTTCAACTCGCCGCCGCCCAGCTTGCCTAGGGCGATCACGGCCAGGCCATCGGTGGGAAGGGATGTTCGCTGCGCCGCCAAGCGCAGGCAAGCCTGGATGAGGCTATCGGCTAAGCGGGAGAGTTGCGCTGTCACAGTGGGCAGGTCGAGCAGGCCCAGCAGGTCCGCTGAGCCAATGCGGAGCAGCTCCCGGCGTTGCCAGCGGCGCAAGGCGTCGAGGGTTTGGTCGGGCGATGCGCCGTCGCTCACTATCTTTAGCGCTTCGCCGTGGAATTGTTCGGCGCTCTTGGCGGGGGCCAGGGCGCGAAGGTTGCCCAAATCTGCCACCAACTCGGGCGCGCGCACCAGAATCTCGCCCAGAAACTGGCTGCCCGAGAACACCGTCACCAGTGTCTCGATAATACGCTGATAAGTGACAAAGGCGTGCGCCAGCGAACCTGCCGCTGCGCCGACCAATCGCTCGAAATAGAGCGCCGCCTGATCGGGATTGGGGGCGCGCGCCAACGCTATCCGATACACCCGGGCGACTTGCGGGGCGCGGGTCAGGGCCTGGGCGTCGCTCGCCAGCGCGCGCCGGATGAGGTCGGCCTGCGCGCGTTCGATTGCGGCGGACATGCTTGACGGGTTATCTCGATTCATATAGACTATCCCATGATAGACTCGAAAGGTATTATACCACACGTGTGCGCCGTTCGGCCTGTTTTTCAGGATTCAGACGCAATGTGGTAATATACCGCACTCGCTGAGCCGATGGGTACTGGCTTGGCGTCCATTTGAGAAGGAGCTTCTATCGTGAAACACTTGAATCTGTTACATGTCGTTCTTTTGGTCGCTTTGATGCTATCGAGTGCGATAGCCTGCGGCCGCAAACCCTCTCAACCAGCGATTGCCCCGACCCAAGCCGCGAGCGCTAGCAAGCCTGCGGCGGAAAAACAAGCCGCGCAACCGGCGGCTACCGAAGCTGCCGACGTCACCGCAACGGCTGAATCCGCAGCGGAAGCCGAGTCCTCCGAGGGTGAGGAGGTGACCTTTTCTGAGGTTAGCGAGCTGGCCAAATTCGACAGCTACCGCCTGAAGCACGAATGGGTATGGAAATACGAGGGCGGCCAGGAAGAGACCGCCGAGATCACCGTCGAATTCGTGCGCGATCCGGCCGCGCAGCGCATGGTGATGACCAGCTCCGACGACGACGGCAAAGGCGGCATGGAGATGGTACAAATCGGCGACGTTACTTATACCAAGTTTGGCGAGGAATGGATGGCGTTGCAAAGCTCAACCACTGACGCGCTCAAGGAATCGGGCTGGTTCGGCAGCCCCGAGGCTTTCTTAGGCAATACGCGCGGCAAGCTGGTGGGCAAGGAAACGATCAACGGCATGGCCACCAAGCACTATCGCTACGAACAGCAATCGCTGGCGCCGATGGCGCAGCTCAGCAAGGTGGACAAGGCCGTCGCCGATGTGTGGGTCTCGACCGAGCACAACGTCTATGTGCAGGGGGTGATGCACTGGGAGGGGACTTCGGAGGACAAAGGCCCGGCGACCTTTGACCTGCGTTCCAACCTCTACGACATCAACCAGCCGATCACGATTGAGCCGCCCCAGGGCGTCGAAAAGCCCGCTGCGCCGGAGGATGTCCCCATCTACGCAGGCGCCACGGAGTTGGCTATCATGGGCCAGATCGTCACTTTCAAGGTGGCGGCCAGCGAGGCGGATGTGATCGCGTTCTACCAAGAGGCGATGCCCGGCCAGGGGTGGACAGCGGGAGATGAGACCATTCCCCAAATGCTCCAGTTCTCCAAAGGCGACCGCAAAGTCACGATCATGATCAGCGCCGAGGGCGAAGGCGCGAGCGTGACCATCATGCAGGGCGAATAACGAACCAAATATCGCGAGGGCGGATTCCATCAGGAATCCGCCCTCGTTGTCTATATGACCGCTACCGTGCGCTTTGCCACGAAATCCCAATCCCACTCCGCGCCCCAACCCGGCCCGTCGGGCGGGACGAGGCAGCCATCCACGATCCGAGGCGGGTTCGTCATGCCCACTTCCGGCCCCAGCTTGAGCGGGCCTCCCCCCACGCTGTGCTCGTAATAGTCGTTGTTGGCAATGCAGCAGCCCAAGTGCGCGTGAACCAGGCCGAATAACCCGCCTACGCCGTTCAATTCGATGTTCGTGCCATACAACTCGGCCAGGTGCGCCATTTTCAACACCATCGTAGCGCCGTGCCGGGCGTTGGCGCGCAGGCGGTCGGTGGCGCCGTGGATGAGCCATTCCGCCGAGAGCATCATATCGTGCATCAGCATCTCGTTGGCGATCACCGGGATGGTGAGCGCGGCGCACAGTTCCTGATACTGGTGCATTTTTTGCTCGTGGAACGGCTCTTCCAACCAGACAAAGTGCAACTCCTCCAGTACACGCCCCACCTCCACGGCCTCGCGCGGCGTGTACGAGCACACCGGGTCGAGCATCAGGTCGTAATCAGGACCGGTGTGGGCGCGCAGCTTGTGCATGATGGGGATGTCGGCGCGCCCGCCCTTGTACGAGTGCGGCTTGTAAGCGCGAATGCCTAGCGCCTTGCCCTGCTCGATGTGCTCAATGTACATCTCGACCGGCCCGTCGCCGGCTGTCTGGTAGGTGGGCACGCCGTCGCGCACCTTGCCCATCAAGGCATAGATGGGCAGCCCCGCCGCCTTGCCGGCGATGTCCCACAGGCAGTTATCCAGCGCGCCGAACCAGCCGGGCTTTTGATAGACCCAGCGCGTGCCCAGTTGCAGCTTTTGAAAGATCGCCTCGCGGTAGAAAGCGTCCATCCCCAGGATGTTGGCGCGCAGCAAGGCGACCATCTCGTTCACGCTGGTTGTGACCATGCCGCTCTCTACCGTACAGACGCCCTCGATCCCCTCGTCGGTGCGCACCACGAGCAGCAACTGCTGAAGCGGCTCCTCGGTGGCGAGGGCTTGATGGGTGTATTGGATGCGCCGCACGCCGGGAACCTGCACCAATTTGAGCAATCGTCCGTGCTGGTTGGGAATCTCGACGACGCGCAGTTCGATGGCGGTGATTTTCATGAACGTCTCCTATCTGTTAGGCCGGAACATCGGCCCGAACTTCGTAATGCTGCGAGCGATCGTCAAAATGCGCCAGCAGCTTGCGCGCCGCCGGCGGCACGACCGCCGCCTCGTAATCCTCGCCAGCAAAAGCGCGCACGGCGTCGATCGAGTCGAACCACATGATCGTGACGAATTCGACCTCCGCGCCGACGTTGCGGCGATACAACTGGATGCCGCGATAGCCCTCGATCTTGCGGTTGTGGATGCCCACAAAAACCTCGTGCTTGAGCAGTTCTTCGTAAGCGTTGGCGTTGGCCGGCGTCGTCCATCCATGCCAGATGCGGCTAATCATGATCCTCCTTTACCGTTGACAGCTGCTGTAGCCGCGCCCCTCGTGGGCGCGCCGTTATTTGACCCACGACAGCTCTTTCATCCGGGCGACGTAATACTGATAGTGCGCCAGCGGCACATCGGGCGGCACGTGATGGTCGCACCAGGGGATGTAGCCGCCCTCTTGCAACAAGGGCGACACGTGCGCCAGCTCGGCGTCAATCGCGGCGGGGCCGGCGATCATGGCGCGCTTGTCAATGCCGCCTAGCAGGCGCAGCTCGCGCCCGTAACGCTGGCGCAGCGCCACGGCATCCATATCCGAGGCGCGCTCGATGGGGTAGAACCCATTGACGCCGCCTTCGAGCCACAGAGGGATGAGCGGCTCGGCAAAGCCGTCGCTATCCACGATAATCAGATCTATGCCCTGCTCGCGGATAAAGCCGGTCAGCTTTTTGTAGGGCGCGAGCATAAAGCGGCGGAACATGGCGGGCGAGATCAGCGGCCCGGCCTTGTAGGCCATATCCTCCCACAGCAGGATATAGTCGAGTTGCACATCGCGCAGCACCTTGCGGCTGGCGGCGATGACGAAATCCACCAGGTAATCCATCATCTCTTGCACCCAGGTCGGGTCGTCATACAGCGCCTGCGAGACGCCCTCCAGCCCCATCCAGTTGCGAATCCAGCCGAAAATCGAACCCATACGGTAGGTGAGGGGGTAATCGCGCTGCGCCCACATCCGCACCTTTTCCTCCCAGTAGAGGGGGTAACGCGTGGGCGAATCGGGGTTCAGGCGCGGCAGGAATTCGCGCTCCCAATCCTCGCGGTTGCGCAGCGGGAAACTAAGCCAGTGGGGCATCCGGTACGAATGTTCGCCCTTGAACTCTTGCGCCACCACCCCGTCGCCGCGCCGCACGATGCGGTACTCGTCCGTCTCTTCGAGGACGGTACTCTTGAAGCCTGGGAGCAACCCCAACGACACATCCACCTGTTCGCGCAGTCGGTCAAAGCCCAAAAAAGTGTGCAGGTGCTCATCCTCGGGCCAACCTTGTTCATGCCAGGCGGCCAGCGTCTCGGGCCAGAAACCCATCTCGCCCCAGGGGCAGCGGTCGCGCGGCTGATAGTTCATCGTGGCGATAAATCGTTCGCGGTCGTTCATGGCTTGGCGGCTCCTATGCTCAGGTATGGCGCACGGGGGCAATAGTAGCCGAAAATGGGGTAGATGGCAAGGCAAGCAGCGCGCCAACTCACGCCTGGCCTGGCGCGCTGCATGAGCGGGCTATCTAGGGTTGCTATTTTGCAGTAACCTGCTATACTCTGGCCATTGTCGAGCAGATCTGTCGGTCCTCGATCGTGCGGGGAGTGCTGCCCAACGGTCGTTGACCGCTCGCCCAAGGGAGTCAGCAGATGACGGATCAACTGGTATCCACTTTCGATGAAGCTATCCTTCAAGGCCGCGAGGGCTACACTCAGATGCGGTTTGACCTGGCCGAGCGCGGTTATCGCCGCGCCATCGAGTTGCAGCCCGATAGCTACGAGGCGCACCTGGGGCTGGCCCGCACGTTCGCGCGAATGCGCCACGAGGCCGACGCCCGCGCCGAGGCCGAGCGTTGCATCGAGTTGGCGCCGCAACGCTTTGAGGGCTACGCCACGTTAGGCGTGCTCCACTTTTTGACCGATCACAGCCAGGATGCGATTGCTGCGCTGCGCAAGGCCATCGAATTAGCCCCCCAAGACCCCGAGCCGCACCTGACCTTGAGCCAGGTCTATGCCGATATGCGCCAATTTGCCCAGGCCACAGAGGAGCGCGAAACGGCCCGCGAGCTGATCGCCGCCATGCCCGATAATCGCCAACGGCAGGAATTGCAAGCCCTGGCCTGGCATGTGGAGACGTATCAATATCTGGCCGAAGGCAACCGCCCCAAGGCCGTGGCCGCGGCGCAAGAGGTGTTGGCCCTGGAGGATGTAAACCCCTACGCCGCCTGCCTGGCCTATTCCAACCTGGGCATCCTCGAAGCGCGCGCCGGCCGGGGCCACTATCACCAGGCCATCGAGTTCTTGGAGCAGGCTTTTAGCATGAACCCCTTCTTTCACCGCGCGGGCAGCGCGCTGGGGCGGTTGCTGCTGATTACAGGTCAGCCAGCGCGTTCGGCAGAGGTGCTGGGCAAGGTGCTCGAATCCATGCCGCCCGACCAGGGCAGCACCCGCTACGCTTATGCGTTGGCGCTCTCGCGTTCGCGGCGGCGGCCCGAGGCGCTGGCGCAGGTACGCCAGGCGCTGGCCGAGGGATTGCGCGGAACTGACCGCTTGATGGCGCAGTGGCAGCTCATCTGGCTATCGCCGCGTGGGCGCTGGATCGTCTTTGGCGTGTTGGCGTTGGCGGCGGTGCTCTATGTTGTCCTGGCGCACCCCTCGACGCAGACCATCACCTTCCTAGTGCTCGTCGTGATGCTCATCGTTTTGCAGCGCACTGTGGGCCAACGGCTGCGCTAAGCGGGCGGTCGTTCGTTATTTTTGTTGTCTTTACTTGCATGATAGGCCGACATCGCCAAAAAGGGCGCGCAACCCCTTGCGAGTTGTGTTATGCTGTGTTATACTGATTTAGGTCAATAACTCATGCATAAAAGGCTTGGTTCTCATCAAGGACAGGAGGGTCCCAATATGAAGCAACGTATCGTGTCTGTGATTCTGGCATCGGCCATGCTTTTGCTTGTGCTGGCATCAAGCGCAGCGGCGGCGGATCCGCTCATTCACAAGGTCAAATGGGGCGAGACGTTGTCGTGGATCAGTTGGATGTACAAGACCACCGTGCAAGAGATCGTAGATGCGAATGCGATCCCCAATCGCAACCTGATCTATGCCGGCCAACAATTGATCATTCCCGTTGAGGAAGAGGAATACGTCGAGTACATCGTACAACCCGGCGATACGTTGCTGGCTCTCGCCGCTCGGTTCAACGTCAAGATGTGGGATATTGCACGGCGCAACGGCATCTGGAACGTGAATCTGATCTTTGTTGGGCAAAAACTGCTCATCCCCGGCGGCGGCGAAGAGTCTCCTGCACCCAAGGCCGACGCCCCGGAGAAGCAGGCTGATATCGTCATCTCTAGCCCTACCGACAGCGCCAAAGTAACTACGCCGGTCACTGTGACGGGTTGGGGTCGGGGTACCGAGAACCAGCTTGCCGTGGATGTGCTGGATGAGACGGGCGCGGTCATTGGCCAGGGTTTTGTGACGGTCAACGCCGAAGTGGGGCAGTATGGCCCGTTCACCGGCGAGATCACGTTCACGGCCCCGGCGACCGAACAACTGGGCCGCATCGCCGTATATCGCGTCAGCGCGCGCGATGGCGCCATCGAAGCGCTCACTTCTGTCACTGTGACGCTCAAGCCATAACCATTCCGTTACACGCACCAATATCGAGGGCGCAAAGGTTTGGTTACTTTGCGCCCGCGATTTGTCATATCCTAATTCTGGAGGGCGTCATTGTGAACATCTCCCTTGCCCAAGCCCGACGTATGGCCGTGCGCGCCCAGGGGCTGGATGGCGGCTGGGAACTGCCGCCCGGCGCCGAGGGCGCGGCCCAGGCCATCGAGCGTCTGGGCTATGTGCAGATTGATACCATCGCCGTGGTCGAGCGCGCCCATCACCATACCTTGTGGGCGCGGCAACCCGATTACACCCCTGCGCTGTTGGACAATTTGCAAGCGCGCGAGCGGCGCGTGTTCGAGTATTGGGCGCACGCCGCCGCCTATGTGCCCATGCGCGATTATCGCTTTTATCTGCGCAAAATGCGCTCCTACGCCGAGCGCGAACAGGTCTGGCTGGGCGAGCACCGCGAGGTGGTGGAAGGCGTGCTGGGGCGCATCCGCGCCGAGGGGGCGCTGGGCGCGGCGGATTTCGAGGCCCCCGAAGGCTGGGTGCGCCGGGGCTGGTGGAGTTGGAAGCCCGCCAAGCAGGCGCTGGAACGATTGTTCGCCACGGGCGAGCTGATGGTGAGCGAGCGCCGCGCGTTTCAGCGCCGCTATGATCTGCGCGAACGGGTGTTGCCCCCCTGGGCGGATACTTCTCTGCCCGATGAGGGTGAGCAGGCGCGCTTTGCGGCGCAGCAGATCTTGCAGGCGTATGGCGTGGTGGCCCCCAAGACCATCCGCCCGGCGTTTGTGAGCGCCCCGGCGCTGGCCGGGGCGATGCGTGAGTTGGCCGAGAGCGGCGAGGCTGTCGCCGTCGAGATCGAGGGCCTGGGCAGCGGCTATTACGCCCATCCCCGCGCTCTGGCCAGCGCCGACGCCCCTTTGCCCGAACCAGCGACTGCGGCGATTCTTTCGCCCTTTGACAACGCCGTCATCTGGCGCAAGCGCGTCGAGCAGCTCTTTGGGTTCAAATACAGCATCGAATGCTACACCCCGCAAGAAAAGCGGCGCTATGGGTACTTTACATTGCCCGTGTTGTGGGGCGAATGTTTTATGGGGCGGCTCGACGCCAAAGCCGAGCGCAAAACGGGCGTGTTGATCGTGCGACAATTGCACCTGGAACCGGAAGCCGCCGTGGGCGAGGACTTTTACTCGGCGCTGGCGGCCCGCTTGCGCGCCTTTGCCGCCTTCAATGGTTGCGGGCAGATCACCCTAGATAACGCCGAGGATGGGGCGGCCCAGGCGGCGCTGGCGCGCGCTCTGGAGAATTCGTAGGAGGCGATACATCGCGCCTATACGAGTTAAGTCATGGTCGTCTAATTGGACACCTTCTCCCGGCTGGGCTAGAATAGCGTTGCGCGGGTCGCGGGGCTGCGGGTCGCGTCATTCTCTCCTCTGAGGTGCTCATGCTTATCAACTCTATTCTCGACGCCATCGGCAATACGCCTCTGGTGCGGCTCAAGAAAATGTCCTCCGGCAACGTCTTTGCCAAAGCCGAGTTCCTCAACCCCGGCGGCAGCGTCAAAGATCGTGTGGCGCGGCAGCTCATTGAAGCGGCGGAGCGCGAGGGCAAGCTGCGCCCCGGCATGGCCATTATCGAGGCCACCTCGGGCAACACCGGCATCGGCCTGAGTCTAGTGGGTGTGCAGATGGGGTACCGCGTGGTGTGCGTCATGCCCGATAACATGAGCGAAGAGCGTCGCCGCATCATTCAGGCCTTTGGCGGCGAGGTGGTGCTCAGTCCCGCTTGCGACAGTCTGAATGGCTGCCTGGCCAAGATGCGCGAAATTATGGACGCCGCGCCCGGCGAGTATTTCGCGGCCAGCCAGTTCGAGAATCCCCATAACCCCGAGATCCACTACTTGCAGACCGCCGTCGAGATTTGGCGCGATATGGAGGGCGCGGTAGATGTGTTCGTGGCGGGGGTCGGCTCGGGCGGCACGCTGCAGGGCGTCGGCCAATTCTTGAAGGAAAAGAATCGGGCTTGCAAGATCGTCGCGGTAGAGCCGCGCAACAGCACAGCCCTCTTGGGCCGCGAACCGGGGTTGCACCAAATCCAGGGCATCGGCGATGGCTTTGTGCCCGACGTGCTTGATGTTAACCTGGTGGATATGGTCATCACTGTCACTGATGAAGAGGCTATCGAGACCACGCGCCGCCTCTCGCGCGAAGAAGGGCTGTTGGTGGGCACTTCGTCGGGCGCCAATGTGGCGGCGGCGTTGCAATTGGATAACGGTCGTAGCCGCATCGCCACCATCCTGCCCGACCGCATTGAGCGCTATTTCAGTACGGCGCTCATCTAGCGAAGGAAAAGAAGTTGATGCTCGACCCCATCGCCTGGATCGAAGCGCATTTTGAGCTGCAGCAATCGAACGCCGCCGAGTTCTGGTACGACCGGATGGCCTCCCAATCGGGATGCAATCTGCCGGTGATCTATTATCCCTTTGATGGCCGCAGAGCGGGAGATTTTGCGGATCGCGGCCAGATCCTAGATTTCGCCGCTGTGGCCGGCGATGGGCGAGTGTTGGATTTCGGCCCCGGAGATGGCTGGCCCTCGTTGCCGATGGCTGCGCATGTGGCCGAGGTAGTGGGCGTGGATGGCAGCCCGCGCCGGGTAGAGGTCTGCCGCCAGAACGCAGAGCGGCTGGGGATCGCTAATGCGCACTTTGTCCACGTGGCGCCGGGCGATGCGTTGCCTTTCGCGGATGCATCCTTCGACGGCGCGACGGCCGCCTCTTCGGTGGAGCAAACGCCCGACCCGCGCGCGACGCTGCGCGAGCTGTATCGCGTGCTCAAGCCGGGCGCGCGGCTGCGGATGCACTATGAATCGCTGAACTATTATCGGGGGCGGGCGGAATGTGAGCTGGCCTTGGGAGATGCTGAAACGGGCTGCTCGCGCCTGCTCATCATGGATCGGCGCATAGACGCCGAATATGTACAGCAATACGGATTTCTGTTCGATCTATCGCGAGCGGAATTGCAGACCTTGCTGGCCCCTGTGGGTGAGCAACTCTCCTGCGCCGCGCTCACGCCGACGGTGTTGGCGACGCTGCGCGCCCACACGCTGCAAAGCGTCACGTGGAAGACCCAACACCCCTCTTGCCGCATATGGTTGAGATGGCTCCATGAGGCGGGCTTTCAAGCAGCGCGCCCCACCCACGATGGGGGCCTATTTGCCCGCCGGCTCTACGATCGCTTGCCCGAGGCGCAGCGCCCAAGCGATTTGGCGGCGGCGGACGTCTTGCTCAAGCCGCTGGTCGAGGTGGTTGTCGCGCTGGAAGCGCCGCCGATCTCTGTGCCCGGCGAGTGGGAGCCGTGGATCACGGCGACGCGATAGCGAGCTGGGGTAAATTTCTGGCAACATGATCTTTTGCGCAGCGATCATCATAAGGAAGGTGAACCATGCACGTAGCGATTGTGGGCGGCGGGATGACCGGTCTCAGCGCCGCCGAGGCGCTTTCGGAGCGCGGTATAAGCTGCGCGATCTATGAGCAGGATAGCGCCGTTGGCGGCCTGGCGGGGTCGTTCCAAGTGAACGGCGTCTATCTGGAAAAATTTTATCATCACCTTTTCACCAGCGATACCGCGATGGCTGCGCTGATCGAGCGGGTGGGCCTGGGCGACAAGCTGGAATGGCTGCCTACCTCCAACAGCTACTATGTGAACAAAATTTATCGCCTAAGCACGCCGTTGGATTTATTAAAGTTCTCGCACATTAGCCTGCTGGATCGGTTTCGCTTGGGATTGCTCTACATCCGCACCATGTTCGTTAAGGAATGGCTCCCGCTGGAGGACATCACCGCGCGCGACTGGTTGGTGCGCATGGCGGGCGAGCGCGTCTATCACGCCGTGTGGGAGCCGCTCCTCCGCACCAAGTTTGGCCAATACGCCAACGAGGTGGCGGCGGTGTGGATCTGGAACAAGCTCAAGCTTCGGGGCAGTTCGCGCGGCAAGCAACAAGAGGAGCGCTTGGGCTATGTGGTGGGCGGCTTTGGGCAGGCGGTGGCGGCCTACGAGGCGCTGTTGGGCGCGCGCGGCGTCGACATTCAGCTCAACGCGCCGGTGAGCGAGGTGCGAGTGGAGGATGGCCGCGCGACCGGCGTGGTGGTCAACGGTGCGTTCTATCCTGCCGACGCGGTGCTCGTCACCACCGCGCCCGAGCTGTTAGCGCGCATGACGCCCGACCTGCCAGCGGATTACGCCGCGCGCCTGGCGCAGATCAAGTATCTGGCCAATGTCTGTTTGGTGTTGGAACTCGACCGAAGCTTGTCGAACACTTATTGGCTCAATATCGGCGACCCCACCATCCCCTTTACGGGCGTCATCGAGCACACCAACATGCAACGCCGCGAGATCTATGGCGGGGCGCATCTGGCCTATATCTCGCGCTATCTCGACGCTGCCGATCCAGCCTACGCTATGACCGCCGAGGAGCTGTTGCAGAGCTACTTGCCGCACCTGGGCAAGATGTTCCGGGGCTTTGAGCATAGTTGGGTCAAGCGGATGTGGGCCTGGCGCGAGCGTTACACGCAGCCGGTGATCGGCCTACACTATTCGCAGCTCAAGCCGCCCTTCAAGACGCCAGTCAAGGGGCTGTGGCTTTGCTCGATGGCCCAGGTGTACCCTGAGGATCGCGGCATGAATTACGCCGTGGCCTATGGTCGCAAGGTGGTAGAGGAAATGTTTGCATAGCGCGGATCGCGGTTTCTAGTCGCGATTGTTGGCCGGGTCAGTCCATCTGGTTTTGAGTGGTGAAAGGGCGTCAAGATGAGGCAGACGGTTCACATTCTGAGCATCGTCCTGATCATTTTTAGCCTTGCCAGCAGCGGAGCATTGGCTCAGGGGCCGGCGTTGACCGCCGATGATCCCACCCCGCCGTCCTCGCCGGTGAAGCTCATCTTTGTGCACCATTCCACGGGCGAGAACTGGCTGGCCGACGGCAACGGCAACCTGGGCGTCACGTTGCGCAACAACAACTATTTCGTCTCCGACACCAACTATGGCTGGGGGCCGGATTCCATCGGCGACCGCACCGACCTGGGCCACTGGTGGGATTGGTTCCGGGGCGAGGACAGCGCCACATACCTCGCGGCGCTCTACGCCGAATCGGGGCAGCATTCCTCCTATTCGCGGCTTGCGGCGGATCCGGGCGGCCCCAACGAGATCATCCTGTTCAAGTCGTGTTTTCCGAACTCGGCCATCGGCGGCAATCCCACCGATCCGCCCACTGTGGGCGACAACCCCATGCGCGGCGAGTGGTGTTGCGGCGAGAGCTATACGGTGGGCAACGTCAAGGGCATCTACAACGACATTCTGCAATACTTTGCCACGCGGCAAGACAAGCTGTTCGTAGTGATCGTCACGCCGCCGCTGACCTCCGGCTCGACCGATGCTTCTCAGGCCGCCAACGCGCGCGCTTTGGCGAACTGGCTGGTGAACGATTGGCTGGACGGGTACGCCTATCAGAACGTAGCGGTGTTCGATTTCTACAACGTGCTCACGTCGAACGGCGGTTCGACCAATGTCAACGACCTAGGGGCGGCCAACGGCAACCATCATCGTTGGTGGAACGGGGCGGTGCAGCATCTCCAGACGGTCAACTCGAACTATAGCGCCTACGGCTCATCCTCCGGCGATAGTCATCCGACGGCGGCGGGCAACCAAAAAGCCAGCGCCGAGTT
>CAZYPJ010000052.1:0-16824 GCA_964649365.1 uncultured Anaerolineales bacterium
GGCTGGATCATGCCCTCGTCCACTTGTGGGCTGATAATCAGCCCACCGGTACCCGTCGGCCCATACAGCCCCTTGTGGCCAGTGAAAGCAAGCAGATCAATGTCTAGGGCTTGCACGTCAATGGGCAACGCGCCCGCCGTCTGCGCCGCATCCACCAGATAGAGCGCGCCTACATCGTGAGCGATGGGCGCAATCTGACTGATGGGTAGAATATTGCCGATAACATTAGAAGCATGGGTTGTCACGACCAGTTTCACGCCTGGCTTCACAGCGCGCGACATCTCGGCCAAGTCGAGCGAGCCATCCGCCGCGCAGGGAACAACTACCACTTCGACGCCTGCGCGCTCTAGCGCGCGCAGCGGGCGCATCACCGAGTTGTGCTCGATGCTGGTCGTCACCACGCGGTCGCCGGGTTGTAACAAGCCACGCAGTGCGATGTTGAGCGCGTAGGTGACGTTGGGTGTGAGCACAATGCGCAGCGGGTCGGGCGCGTGGAACAGCTCGGCTAGCGCCTCGCGTGTGTCATAGACGATGCGCCCTGCTTCGATGGAAAGGCGATGCCCGGAGCGGCCGGGGTTGCCCCCGGCGCGCTCCAAGAAATCGGCCATCGCCTGGATAACCTTTGGAGGTTTGGGCCACGAAGTGGCCGCATTATCCAGGTAGATCATTTCGTTAGCACCAGCTTGAACCCGCCGTCGGGGCGATCCTCGACTGCGACGGCCCAGCCAGCCTTTTCAGCGGCGCGCGAAACGTTGTCGCGCGAAGTGCCCGAATCCACCAGCACGACGATCGTGCCCTGGGCAGTCTGCGCCAACGCCTTTTTGGTCAGCAGCACCGGCTGCGGGCATGAGAGGCCGCTGGCATCTACGGTGATAACCTGGCTCATGATATTCCTCCTATCCCTGCTGAGTTTCGCGCATCGTCAGGCCCATCACCACGCAAAAAGCCAGGCCTAACACCACAGCGATCGGCCCATAGGGCGCGGGGCCAGCCGCCGAGCTGGCCAGGTTAAAGTTGTGCGCAAACGCCGCCCCAACGAGCATCCCCAATACAAAGGTCGCAGCGTCGGCGTCGCCCTCGCCCGACATAAAAAACTGGCGCCCAGGGCAGCCGCCCGCCAATGTAAAGGCTAGGCCCGCCAACACCATACCGCCAAAATTCCATAGCGCATTAGTGTGCGCAACGGGTTGTTCGGCAAAGCCGAACTTGAACTGGCCCAGCGCCAGGTTGGTGATAACCGCCGCCACGATCAGCGCCAGAACGCCGTTGAGCAAGTGCGAGTCTCGCACCAGGATCAGGTCACGCACGGCGCCCACAGTGCAAAAACGGCTGCGCTGCGCCAGGAAACCGATCACTAGGCCGACGACAAGCGATACGATCCAGGCGGCGTGCTGGCTGCCCGGCCCCTTCTCCGAGAAAAAGATCGGGCCAACCGCTTTACCCTCAGCGTCGCGGCCCAACAGCGGGGCGAACACGAGCAACAAGAACAGCCCGATCATCAAAGCGGGCATGATCCAACCTACCGCCCTGGCGGCGGGTCGGCTGCGCCCCAGGCTGTACCCCGAACGCAGAAAAACGACGCCGATCAGGATGCCGCCGGTCAAGCCCAAGATGCCCCAGATGGCGTTTAGGTCGCCGCCGCTCAATCGCAAATAGGCGCGCCAGGGGCAGCCGAGAAAGACCAACGCCCCGATCATCGCAAATGCGCCGAGTAAGAAACGAATCAGAGGTGATGAGCCGCCGCGCGGCTTGAACTCACGAAAGAGCAACGCGGCCACCAGTGCGCCGAGTAACATACCAATGATCTCGGGACGGATGTATTGCACGGTAGCCGCACGGTGTAGCCCCAAGGCTCCAGCAATGTCGCGCGTAAAGCAAGCCACGCAGATGCCCATGTTGCCCGGATTGCCCAATTTGACGAGGAGCGGGGCCAGGATACCAACGGCGATGCCGGTGATAATCGGCCCCCATTTCGAGGCAAAGAAACGTGTGAAACGAGCCATGAGAGCGAACTCCTTTCGCTGTCGGGTGGCGCCGGTGCGCACGCACACGCCGACAACTAGAGCCGCTCCTCATGGATTGCACAAACGGTCGGCAAAGAGCGGGGTGATAGTCGGCGTAGCAGACGCCCGGCACGACGGATTAACGCTTGGCGCGACGCGCCACGTGACCATAGCAGATCACGTTCTGCGATGCCAGATCATACACTATCCTCCTTTCGCCTGTATGCCGAACGGCAGTGATTATAGATGGAAAGAAAAATGGAGGCAAGTTCTGTTGCGAGCCTGCATTTCGCTTTGACAAAGCATCTAGGCTGTGATATGATTGCGCCCATACCCGACCAACGACGACGTTGTTCGCAATCGCTGTGGTCGGGTTTTATCTTGCGGAGGCTCGGCGTTGATGGCCCATGAGCGAGTGCTGCGCAGGCTGCTGGGGTCGGTCCTCAGGGGAGGGTCGCCTTCTGGAGCGGCACTGGTGTATCTATAACGCTCATAGGCCGTGTTCTCTACCGGTCTGGCGCGCTTAACAAGCGCGTAGCCACATCCACCGATCGCCCATCCGCCCTGCGCCACGGCTCCCGTGAGGGGCGCCGCGACCAGGGGCCAGGCGGCTGGCGAGATCGGGGGATGCACAGAAGGGGGAAGCCTCATGAAACGTTCCGTTTCCAGCAGCCTGTTCGTGTTACTCGTCGTCACCCTCCTCGCGGCCAACATCGCAGGATGTAGCCGCCCAACCGCCTCGCCTCAAGGCTCCAAGGGCAAGGTCGGCGCGCCGTACAAGATCGGTTTCATGGCTGCGATCACTGGCAAAGCCTCATCGCTGGGCGAGCCGGAGCGCGACGCTGCGGTGATGCTGCAAAAACAGCTCGACGAGAGCGGCGGCGTCATCGGCCCCGATGGCGTCATCCACCCCATCAAGATCCTCATTTATGACAGCGAGGGCAGCGGCGATGTCTCGATCCCCATCGCCAAAAAGCTCATCACCGATGAAAAGGTCGTTGCGCTCATCGGCGATAGCACCAGCCCCGTGAGCATGGCGCTCGTGCCCGTGCTGCAAGAGGCGGAAACGCCGCTCATCTCGATGGCCTCGTCCAGCGCCATCGTCGAGCCGGCGGCCGAACGCAAGGGGGTATTCACGACGGCCCACAGCAATAAGCACACCGCGCCAACCCAGGGCAGGTACGCCAAAGCCACGGGCTATCTCAAGGTGGCCAATTTTTACGTCAATGACGCCTATGGCGAAGATGGCGCTATGGCCATCCGCGATACGTGCAAGGCCGAGGGAATCGAGATCGTGCTCGAAGAGACCTTTGGCGCGGCGGATACCGACATGACGGCCCAGCTCACCAAACTCAAGGCCAGCGGCGCGCAGGCGCTCCTGGTCACGGCCATCCCGCCGGCGGCCTCGATCCTCACCAAGCAGTTCCGCGAGATGGGGTTGACCATCCCTCTTATTCACAACCACGGCATCGGGAATCAGTCCTTTATTGATCTTTCCGGCGGCCAGAACGCCGACGGCGTGCTCTTTCCGATGGGCAAGATGGTGGCGGTGAGTTCCCTGGCAGACAATGACCCGCAGAAAAAAGTGCTGGAGGATTTCATCCGCGATTTCGAAGCCAGCGCCGGCAAAAAGCCCAGCACCTTTGCAGGCCATGCCTGGGATGCGTTACAGCTTACCATCGCCGCCTTGGCCAAGCTGCCCGATGGCCTGCCCATCGAGAAACAGCGCGCCCAACTGCGCGACGAGATGGAAAAGGTACAGGGTCTCGCGGGCACTGGCGGCGTGTTCAACCTGTCGGCGCAAGATCATGTGGGTCTCAGCCCCGATGATATCGTGCTGGTGCTCATCCAAGATGGCAAGTGGCAATACTTGCCGCCCGACAAATGGTAAGAGGCGACTATGCCCCAATACGGTCTGGGTGACTATTTACAGTTCTTGGTCTCGGGCTTGAGCACGGGCAGTATCTATGTGCTCATCGCCCTGGGGCTAATCACCGTGTTCAACGTCACCGGTGTCATCAATCTGGCGCAGGGCGAGTTTGTGATGCTCGGCGCGATGTTAGCGGTGGTGTTCCACAAACTTCATCTACCGTTGGGGCTGGCGTTTCTGGCCTCGGTATTGGCGACGACGGCCATTGGCGCGTTGGTGCAGCGGTTGACCATCCATCCCGCTCGCCGCGCGCCCGATGTGGCCATCATCATTATCACCATCGGCACCGCCATCACGCTGCGTGGACTGGCGCTCTTGGCCTGGGGCACCACGCCCCAGGCCTTGCCCGAGTTCTCGCCCGGCGCGCCGGTCAACCTGTGGGGCGCAGTGCTCAGCCGTCAACGGCTGTGGATCATGGGAACGGCGGGGGCAGTGTTGGCCCTGCTGTACATCTTTTTCGAATTCACCCTATTAGGCAAGGGTGTGCGCGCCTGCTCCATCAACCGCAACGCCGCCGAGCTGATCGGTATTGACACGCAGATCATGGCGCTGCTCGCTTATGGCATCAGCGCGGGCCTCGGAGCCGTCGCCGGCATCGTGATCGCCCCGCTGACGCTGGTGAGCTATGACATGGGCCTGACGCTCGGTCTCAAGGGATTCGTGGTGGCCATCATGGGCGGCATGGTGAGCGCCCCGGCGGCGGTCATCGGCGGCTTGTTGCTGGGCGTGCTAGAATCGTTCAGCTCGGGACTGCTCACCTCGGGCGTCAAAGATGCCATCGCCTTTGTGGCGCTGTTCATCGTGTTGCTGGGGCGCACCATCCCTTGGGCCAACCTGATGAGGCGACGATCATGACCACTCCCACTACACCACGTCATTGGACCGAGCGCGGCAACCTGCCCGGATTGATCGCGCTGTTCGTCGGGATCGGCATACTGCCCCTGGTTCTGGGCACGCCCTATGTCCTAAGCACCATGCTGCTCATCGGCATCTATAGCATCGTCACCATCGGCCTTTGCCTGTTGATGGGCTATGCCGGCCAAATCTCGTTGGGCCAGGCTGCCTTCTACGGTCTGGGAGCCTACGGCTCGGCCATCCTCACAGCCAAATTCGGCTGGTCGCCCTGGATCGCCCTGATCGCCTCGGCGCTAGGCACCGGCGTCATTGCCTATTTCATTGGCATCCCGATCTTTCGGCTACGCGGCCACTATCTGGCGATGGGCACGTTGGCTTTTGGCTCGTTGGTGCACATCATCATGACCGAATGGAAAGCCTATACCGGCGGCCCCACCGGCTTGCCGGGCATACCCCGGCTGACCATCGCCGGCGTCGCGCTCAAGACCGACCTGGCGTACTACTATCTGGTGTGGGCCGTGGTATTTGTGGCCATCGTCATCGCCCTCAATATCGTCAATTCCCGCTTTGGCCGGGCGTTGCGCGCCATCCGCGATAGCGAGGCCGCCGCCGAAAGCCTGGGCGTGCCCGTTACCCGCTACAAGTTGCACATCATGGTAGTCAGCTCGCTGTACGCCAGCGTGGCGGGCAGCCTGTACGCGCACTATATGATCTTTGTCAGCCCCAGCGCCTTTGATTTCGGCGCCTCGGTGCGCTTTGTGCTGATGGCCGCCGTAGGCGGCTTGGCTAGCATCTGGGGCGCGCCGCTAGGGGCGGCGTTGGTGGTGCTGCTTACGCTGGGCCTGCGCGAGATTATCCCACTCATCACGCACTATGGATCGGGCGAGCACCAGATCATCGCCTACGGCGCATTGCTGGTGACCATCATGATCTTTATGCCCCAGGGACTGACGGCCAGCGGCGCCAGAGCCTGGCGGCGTCTGGGCGGCATGGATGGGATTCGACGACGATAGCGTCGGCGATAACAAGTGAACGCAAGGAACGACATGGATACCGAAGCGCCAGTCATTCTCGAAGTGGATCGCATCAGCAAGCATTTCGGCGGCTTGGTGGCGCTAGATGAGGTCACGCTGCGCGCCCAAGAGCGCGAGATTCTCGCGTTGATCGGGCCAAACGGCGCCGGCAAGACCACACTGCTCAACATCATCGCCGGGACGATCCCCCCTACCAGCGGGCAAATTCGCTTTCGCGGCAAGCGCCTGAATGGACGCACCCCCTACGAGCGAGTGCGCCTGGGCATCGCTCGCACCTTCCAGCAAGCGCTCATTTTTCCGCAGATGACGGTGCTGGAGAACGTGATGGTGGGCTGCCACCTGCGCGGCGAAAGTGAATTGCTCGACGCCGCCCTGCGCTTGCCCCGCAGCCGCCGCGAGGAGGAGGATATCCACCTCGATGCGCTGCGCTTTCTCCTCCTGGTGGGCCTGGGGTCAAAAGCCTCGCAAGAGGCGGGCAGCCTGCCCTTTGGCCAACAGCGACTAGTGGCCATCGCCCGCGCCCTGGCCATTGACCCCACAGTGATGCTGCTTGACGAGCCGGCGGCGGGCCTGAACCGCCTGGAGAAGAATGATCTGGCCGACCTGATCAAACGCATTCAGCAGATGGGCATCACCATTGTGCTGGTGGAGCACGATATGGAGCTGGTCATGCGCTTAGCCGATTGGGTGGTGGTGCTCGACCACGGCAAACGTCTGGCGCAAGGCGCGCCCGAGGATGTGCGCCGCGACGAAGGCGTGATCGCCGCTTATCTGGGCGTAGAGGAGGTCTGATGCTGCAAATCGAGAGCGTCAGCGTTCACTATGGCCACGTGCAAGCGGTGCGTCGCGCCTCGCTCACCGTGCAAGAGGGCGAGATCGTGGCGCTGCTTGGCCCCAACGGAGCGGGCAAGAGCAGCTTGCTCAACACCATCGTCGGTCTGCGGAGCGCCTCTGAGGGGCAGATCACCTGGAACGGCCAACGGCTCGATCTGCTGCCCGCCCATCGCACCGCCCAGGTCGGGGTGGCTCTGGCTCCGGAAGGTCGGCAACTGCTGACCACCATGACCGTGCGCGACAACTTGGTGTTGGGCGGCTATATCCACCACGCTCACAGCCTACGCGATTTGCTCGGCCCGGTGGGGGGCGTGCTGCGCTCGGCGGGGGTGCGGCAACGCCTGGCGCGAGTGTTCGACCTGTTTCCTCGCTTGCAAGAGCGGCAGAACCAGATCGCGGCCAGCCTGAGCGGCGGCGAGCAGCAGATGCTGGCCATCGGTCGCGCGTTGATGGCCACGCCGCGCCTGCTGCTACTCGACGAGCCATCCATTGGCTTGGCTCCCAACCTGGCGCGCGAGATTTTGCAGACCCTGGTGCGCCTACGCAGCGAGGGCTTGACCGTGTTATTGGTGGAGCAAGACGCGCACGCAGCATTGCGCGTCGCTGATCGCGGATATGTGATGGAGACGGGACGTATCGTCGCCGAAGGCAGCGCCCGCGAACTGCTTTCATCGGATCGAATGCGCCGCGCCTACCTGGGCATGGTGTGAAGCCTTGTGGGGGCAATGCACGAATTGCCCCACGTCGCACTCCTACATGAACGAGGTCAAGGAGGAAGAGATGATCTGGAACAAGATCGAATGCGCATCACGGGACGAATTGCAGACCTGGCAGACGGCGCGGCTCAAGCGCCAAGTGGCCTATGTAACCGAGCGGGTACCCTTTTACCAAGAGGCGTTCCGAGCAGCGGGAATCAAAGCTGAGGACGTTCAATCGCTGGACGACCTGGCCCATCTGCCATTTACGCGCAAGTCCGACTTTCGCGACAACTATCCCTTCGGCCTGCTGGCCGTTCCGCTCGATGATGTGGTGCGCGTTCACGGCTCCAGCGGCACCACCGGCAAGCCCACGGTAGTGGCTTACACCCGCAACGACATTGACATCTGGGCCGAGGTAATGGCCCGCACCCTTTCCGCCGGCGGCGTGACCAGGCAGAGCGTGGTGCACAACGCCTATGGCTATGGCTTGTTCACCGGCGGCCTGGGCGCGCACTATGGCGCGGAGCGCATCGGCGCCACCGTGATCCCCAAGTCGGGCGGCAACACCAATCGCCAGATCATGCTGATCGAAGATTTCGGCGCGACGGCGCTGTGCTGCACGCCCTCCTACGCCATCTTTTTAGCCGAGACGGCGCAAGAGATGAAAGTTGACCTCAAAGGCGGCAAGCTCAAGGTAGGGTTCTTTGGCGCCGAACCCTGGTCGGAGGGAATGCGGCAAGAGATCGAGGCGCGCCTGGGCATCATGGCGCTCGATATTTATGGCCTAAGCGAGGTTATTGGCCCGGGCGTCTCGTTCGAGTGCCCCAGCAAGTGCGGGATGCACATTAACGAAGATCATTTCCTGCCCGAGATCATTGACCCCAATACCGGCGCGCCATTGCCCTACGGCAGCTACGGCGAATTGACCTTTACGACCTTGACCAAAGAGGCGCTGCCCGTCATCCGCTATCGCACTGGCGACATCAGCCGCCTCAGCGTTGAGACCTGCTCCTGCGGGCGCACCACGGTGCGCATGGACAAGATCAGTGGCCGCACCGACGATATGCTCATCGTGCGCGGCGTCAACGTCTTTCCGTCGCAGATCGAAACCGTGCTGCTTCAGGTGCAAGGCGTCGAGCCGCACTATCTCATCATTGTGGATCGCGAGCGCGGCGCGATGGATACGCTCGAGATTTGGGTCGAGGTCTCGGAGGGGATATTCTCTGATGAGCTGGGCGCGCTGGCCGATTTGCAGCATACCGCCGAACGCGAGATTGCCGAAATCTTAGGTATCTCGGCGCGAGTCAAGCTGGTCGAACCGCACCGCATCGAGCGCAGCATGGGCAAAGCCAAGCGCGTCATTGACCGACGCGATGTGTACGGTGCCAGCGCATAGCCTCTTGACAACAGCCGCTAACACGCGTATAACCCGACCAGCGTGAGCAGCGAGCGCGAAGGATTCCACATTCTCTGGGAGCGAGCGATGATCTGGAACAAAGAACGCGAAACAATGTCGCGATCCGAGCTGGAAGCGTTGCAGCTCGAGTTGCTCAAGAAGCAAGTGGCCACGGTCTATGAGAAGGTGCCTTACTATCGGCAGTTGTTCCGCGACCGGGGCATCCATCCCAGCCAGGTGCGCTCGCTGGCCGACCTCCGTACGTTGCCGTTGACGCGCAAAAGCGCCTTCCGCGACAATTACCCGTTCGGCCTGCTGGCTGTGCCGCGCCAGCAACTGGTGCGCATCCACGCCTCTAGCGGCACTACCGGCAAATCCACTGTGGTGGCCTATACTAGGAACGACCTCGACACCTGGCGCGAGGTTTGCGCCCGCAACCTCGTCGCCGGCGGCGTAACGGCTGACGACACGGTGCAGATCGCGATGGGTTATGGCTTGTTCACCGGCGGTTTGGGTTGGCATTATGGCAGCGAGCACCTGGGCGCAGCGGTTGTGCCGGCCTCGGCGGGCAACACCAAGCGTCAGATCACGCTGATGCAAGACTTGGAAACGACCGTATTTTGCTGTACGCCATCCTATGCCATCTATATCGCCGAACAGGCCGAGGAGATGGGCGTGGATTTGCGCGCCATGAATCTGCGCGTAGGCATCCACGGGGCCGAGCCGTGGTCAGAGCAGATGCGCCACGAGATCGCCGACCGCATGGGCCTCGACCCGATTGACACCTATGGCCTCAGCGAAGTGATGGGGCCGGGCGTCTCGGGCGAATGCACCGAGCATTGCGGCCTGCACATCAACGAGGATCATTTCTTGGTCGAAGTCATTGACCCCGAGACCGAAGAGCCGTTGCCCTACGGTTCGCGCGGCGAGCTAGTCATTACCACGCTCACCAAAGAGGCGCTGCCGGTCATTCGCTATCGCACCGGCGACATCACCCGCCTCGACATCAAGCCATGCGCCTGTGGGCGCACTATGGCGCGCATGGAAAAGGTCAGCGGGCGCACCGACGATATGCTCATCGTACGCGGCGTCAATGTCTTTCCATCGCAAATCGAGACCGTACTCTTGCAGGTCGAGGGCGTCCAGCCGCACTACCTAATCTTGGTGGATCGTGAACGCGGCGCGATGGATGATCTGGAAATTTGGGTCGAGGTCTCGGAAGACATTTTTACCGACGACATTGGCCGGCTCAAGACGTTACAACAAAAGGCTGAGCATGAGATGAGCGATACATTGGGCATCGCGGCGCGGGTCAAGCTGGTCGAGCCGCACCGCATCGAGCGCAGCATGGGCAAAGCCAAGCGCGTCATTGATCGGCGCGATGTATATGGCAAATAGCAGCGTGTAGAGGCGCAGTATTGCGCCTCTACCCCATCAAGATGCGAGGGAAACAGCGATGAAACTGACACAGGTATCGGCGTTTTTGGAGAACCGCCCCGGCAGGCTGCTCTACCTGCTCAACGTGCTCGCCGAAGCCGACATCAACCTGATGGCCCACAACATCGTGGATGCGTCGGATTTCGGCATCGTGCATATGCTGGTGGACAAGCCCGAGCGCGCCCTCGAAGTCATCCGCGACGCCGGCATCACCTGCTCGACCACGGCCATCCTGCAAGTGACCGTGCCCGATGAGCCGGGGGCCTTTGTCGAGCGCGTACTCAAGCCGCTGGCCGAGGCCAAGGTCAACATCGAATACAGCTACGCTTACAGCGAAGCCTGCTCTGGTCAGGCGCGCATTGTCATCAAGGTGGACAATATCGAAAAAGGTGAGAAAATCCTCGCTCAGACGGGCGTCGCCTAGTTGCTGACGCCGGGCAAGGCGCTGCCGGGGCCGCGTTGCATCAACATGCCCATGCGCGTCTTGGCCAATACGTAGAGCGCATCTTCACCCTGGGCCGACGCCAGTTCGGCGGAACGCTGATAGTCTTCGATGGCTTTGGCGTTCTCTTTCATATCTTCATAGACGCCGCCGCGCGTTAACAACGCCTGCGCTGACTCGGGGTTAATTGCCAGGGCCTCTTCGCAGCGCGCCAGAGCCACATCTGCCTTACCTACCATCTGGTAGGCGCGCGCCACCGTCAACAGATACGAGATGCGATCCTGAAAAGCGGCTTCCGCAGCAGCGAAAGCCGCTTTCGCTTTCTCTGTCTGCCCGTCCATTTCGTACAACACGGCGAGTTGCGCCTGCGCGTCGCCCATCGTGGGGTCCACGGCCACAGCCTTTTCGTATTCGGCTTTAGCGTTAGCCAGGTCGTTCTGCATCAAGTAGCTATCGGCGCTGCTGGCAAACCCACGAGCCTCTTTTTGTGTGGGACTCAGGCCAAAACGTTTCTCCATAATGAAGTTGAACGCCAACACTAGGATCGCCACCCCAATGATCGTCACCGTCGAGCGAATGACGCGCTTGCGCATCCGTTCGCTGTACTCGAGATCAACGAACCACCACCAATGTTCTTCAGAAGGATTCTCGGCTTGACGCAGAGCTTCCAATCCGCCAGAGGCGCGCAGTTCGCGCATGATATCGGGTGTTTTGCGCTGGATGATGTTATCCACCGTGTCCAAACGCGTGCGCTCGGGGCGCATATCAAGCCCCTCTTCTTGCTGGAATCTCGCTACCTCGACCTCGACCAGGTCGCGCAGTCGGAGCAGACGCGCTACATCGCTCCCTTTGCCACGTAGGTTAGCCAAACCAACCTCTAGTTCGTGGATCATATCGCGCAGACCTACCAACGATGTGATTGCCTTGTTGTCTTCAACCATGCCTTTGGGCATCGTTACCTCCCAAACATTGGGCTTGCCGCGCCAGATTCTTGTTGTTATCAGCGCGGACTGGTCACTCAGTGCGATTATGGGCCTTTGCGAAAGGAAAGTCAAACGAAAGTATTGGTTGACACTGCAATTCGTGAGTGTTATACTTGTGATGGTGCTTTCCCAGCCCAATATGTGCCGCGGCAAGTATTCCCAGGCATCGAAGGGAGGTGGCCTAGAACTCGAGGTGGGGTCATTCTTGCATCGCTGTGAATTTGTGCTTTGCCACTACTAGGAGGAAGATCTCATGTCTCAGACTCAGATGAATCGTCGTCGCTTCTTGCGCGTCGCGGGCCTCGCCAGCGCCGGTTTGGGCGCCATGTTGGCCGGCTGCAAGCCTCAGATTGTTGAAGTGACCAAGGTCGTCGAAAAGGTTGTCAAAGAAACCGTTGTCCAGGAAAAGGTCGTCAAAGAGACCGTCGTCCAGGAAAAGGTCGTCAAGGAAACTGTCGTTGTCGAGAAGGAAGCCCCCAAGCCAACGGAAGCGCCCTTTGAGGTGGTGCATTGGGCTGAAGGATATCTGTACAACACCGACGCCAAGTACAAGCCCTACCAGGATGCGGTCATCAAGAGCTTCAAAGACAAGTACCCCAACGCCACCCCCAAGTTCGTGAACATGGGGTGGGACGAAGTGCTGCGCCAGAACTTGGTCACGGCGCTGTTGGGCGGCACCGCCCCCGACGTGATCGTGGGCGAGAACTTTTTCCAGCAATATGCCGACCTGGGCGCGATGGTCGCTGTTGATGACGAGATCCAGGATATCAAGGACAATCTCATTCCGGGTACATACAAAGCGGCCGTTACCGGCGGCAAGACCTACGGCATCAACCAGTTCACCGGCATCTTTGGCTTTGAGCGCAACCCCAATGTGATCGAGAAGGCCGGTCTCGATCCCAACAAGGCCCCCGAAACGTGGGATGAGCTGTTGGAGAACTGCGAAAAGATCACCAAAGCCGGCAAGGGCGAATACTATGGCTACACCCTGCAAGGGCCGGTGGGCTTTTCGGTGGGCGGCATCTTCCGCGGGGCCGTCTATCTGAAGCAAGCCGATGCCGAAATGTGCAAGGAAGACTGCACGCTGCCCTACTTTAACAACCCGAACGCCGAGCAAGTGCATACCTTCCTGCGCGCGATCAACAAGACCACCCCTCCGGGCTTGACGTTCAACCCCGACGAGGGCCAGGTGTACAGCCAGCTCTTCAAGGGCATCACGGCGTATCAAATCTGCGGGTCGTGGCACGTCAATTGGGCCAAAGAGTCCGGGCTGCAGAATGCGATCTATTCGGGCATTCCCATCCCCAAGGGTGGCAAAAAGGCCAGCATCGTGGTGGGCAACGTCATCAACGGCGTGTTGTCGGCGAGCAAGCACATCCCCGAGGCTATCGGTCTTTGCAAGCTCTTTACTGAGGATGAAATCCAGGATATGGTCAACCCGCTCCTGGGGCGTCTGCCCAGCACCAAGACCTCGTTGACCAAACTGCAACCCAAAGCCGATGTCGCTACCCAGGCGTTCATCAACGATGTCCTCACTGCTGACTTGGGTGTGCTTCCTCAGTGGCGCAAGGAGCCTCAGAAGCTCTGGCAGCTCTACAATGATTTTCTCACCAAAGTGCTCAGCACAGAGGATCCGATCAAGAGACTCATGGACGAAGCGCAGCAAGAAGCCGAAAAGATCACCCAAGCTCAATAACGATTGGTTGCGTATGAAGCGCTCAGTGCAAGCTGAGCGCTTCATGTTCGTTTGTTCCTGCACACCGAGGAGGGGGCATGGATGCACCTAGCGCCGCAGCTTTGACTACGACACTCAAGCCGTCCACCTGGGAGCGATTCCGGCGGTGGCGCCGGATACACCGCGAAGCCATCGAATCGTGGTTGATCCTTTCGCCGATATTGCTCTACTATTCCATTTTCTTTCTCTTTCCTGTAATCGCCAATACATACGTCAGTTTCACACGTTGGAACGGGATCGTCGGCGCCCCCCAGTGGGTGGGGCTGGCCAATTACAAGGCATATTTATCCAACCCGTACCCCTTGACCATTTTCAATACTTTCCTTTTTGCCGCCTCGATTCTGTTGCTCCAGACGGTGATCGCTTTTCTCATCGCCGTCATACTCAACGAGAAAGTGGTGGGCCGCGGCCTGTACCGGTCGCTTTGGTACATACCGACCTTGACATCTTCAGCAGTCACGGCGCAGGTTATGTTCGCTTTTATCTCGCCCTACGATGGCGTGCTCAACGCCATTCTGAAAGCGCTGGGCAAACCGATTGTGATCTGGTTGCTCGACCCGGGATGGATGCGCACGTTCATCATTATTTATTCCGTGTGGCGAGGCGTCGGCGGGCCGGTAGTGCTTTTCCTGGCGGCGTTGCAAGGAATCCATCGCGAAGTCTATGAAGCGGCGATGGTGGATGGCGCCTCGTGGGGCAAGTTGCTGCGCTATATCACTTGGCCATTGCTGCGCCCCATGACTGTGTTTATCCTCATCACCGGCACCATCGGCGGTTTTCAGGTCTTTGAGACGGTGATGTTAATCTCGGCAGGCGGACAGGCAAACGTGGCATCATCGGGCGGCCCGCGAGGGATGACCAACGTGATGCTGCTGCAAATCTACAAGGATGCGTTCGGCAGCTTTGATCTGGGCCGAGCCGCAGCCGGCTCCATCATCATGGCCCTGATCCTGCTCTGGTTCTCCACCTGGAACTTGCGCGTCCTGAGTCGCGGTTACATCTCGGAAAAGTAAGGGAGGCGAACAATGCCGAGGAAAAAGAGAATTCTATGGGGCCGGGTCATCCTCTATATCGTGCTGATCGGCGGCAGCCTGGGCATGGCCTTCCCGATGATTTACGCGATTATGGGGTCGTTTTGCGACCTGGAGGATTTCTATCGCAACCCCTGGTTCCCTATCCCAACCAAGCTCTATCTGAATAACTACGCCATACTCTTTGGAGACAAGCTCCTTACTCAGTATCCTCTGTGGACCTGGGTGTGGAACACGTTGATCCGCATTGCCTGGTATATCATCATCCCCGGGACAGTGGCCGTTCTGGCAGGCTATGTTTTCGCCCGCCGCAAGTTCAAGGGGCGCGATTTCGCTTTCATGTACTTGCTCAGTTCGATGATGGTGCCAGGCATCGTATTCTGGATTCCCACTTACGTCATGATGGCTCGCTTTCCGGGCGTAGGCGGCAATGATTGGGCGGGGCAAGGAGGGCACGGTTTTGTCAACGCCTGGCCGGCGCTGCTCATCCCTGGATTGGTGAACGTCTATTTCATCTTTATGTTACGTCAAACGTATTACAGCATTCCCGCCGACTTTGAAGAGGCTGCGCGCGTGGACGGCGCCGGCACTTTCCGCTGCCTTTGGAGCGTGTATATGCCGATGCTCAAGCCGGTGCTCATCGTCTTGGTCATCAACCAGACGGTGGCCATGTGGAACGACTACCAGTGGCCGCTGATCGTCAGCTCGGGGAATCCCAAGATATGGACCGTCGCCCTGGGGGTGCAGCGCATCGCCCTATCGTTGGCATCCTACAAGGGTTACCCACCCGGCTCGGCCATTGTGGACTATCCAGCGTCATTCGCCATCGCTACATTCGTTACCATCCCGATGATCGTTATGTTCTTCTGTTTGCAATCCTACTTTGTCGAGGGCGTGCAAGGGTTCGCCATCAAAGGATAGCAACGCGCGCCAAAGTGATAGCGAGAGAAGTGGAGACGGCGCCTGGACGCAGGCGTCGTCTCTGCTTTATCCGAAAATCAGGTTGACGGCAGAGCGCCATGGGGTTATATTATGAGTGACGCAGGAATCCCCCTTCTGAGGCGCAGGTATGTCAGACGATAGTTACGATCTCAATCCGGTCTCGCGCATCACCGTGGGCGCAATCAGCAAACCCGGCCAGCGCGTGTTCTTTATACAGGCCGCCCAGGGATATCGATTAGTGAGCTTGCGGATGGAAAAAGAGCAAGTCTCGGCGTGGGCGCGCGGCATCGAGGCGCTGCTGGACGAGCTGGAACAGCACGAAATTCGCGCCACATCCACCGATGAGGAGCCGTCCGCTGACGATCTAGCGTTGCAAGAGCCGTTGGAGCCGGTTTTTAGCGTCGGCCAAATGGGACTAGGCTTTGATCGCGCCGCCGACATGATGGTGCTCATCATCCAGAGCACGATCGAAGAGGAGGGTCAGAACCCCGCCGTCGCCCGTTTCTGGGTGAGCCGGGGACAGATGCGCGCTCTCGCCCACCATGCTAAAGAAGTCGTCGCCCAAGGGCGGCCTATCTGCACGCTCTGCAACCGCCCCATTGACCCCGAAGGGCATTTGTGCCCGCGCCGCAACGGGCATAGCAAAGAGATCGTCGAAGATTGACCGCGAACGCCCTGCCCTCCGCGCCCCGCGAATCTATCAGCCTGGAGCGCGCCCTCGATCTGTTGGCCCACGGCGAGATCACGCTTCAGGGTCAGTTCCCGTGGAGTTCTAACTATACCTTTCTCGTCTCGCTGAGCGACGCCGCCTCGCGCCTGCTTGCGGTGTACAAGCCCACCGAAGGCGAACGCCCGCTGTGGGATTTCGACCCCGGCTCGCTCTGCCGCCGTGAGGCAGCAGCCTACTTGCTCAGCCAGGCGCTGGGCTGGCCCGACATCCCGCCGGTGGTGCTGCGCGACGGGCCATTCGGCATTGGCTCGGTGCAGCTTTTCGTCGAGGCCGATTACGAGCAGCACTATTTCACCTTGCGCCAGCGCCCCGAGTTGGCCCCCGCCTTTCAACGCATCGCCCTGTTCGACTATATCGCCAACAATGCTGACCGCAAGGGCGGCCATATATTGTTGGGAACGGAAGGAGTCGTCTGGGCCATTGACCATGGCCTGACCTTTCACAGCGAGTACAAGCTACGCACAGTGATCTGGGAACACGCCGGCCAGCCCATCCCGCCGGAGTGGCTGGCCGAGCTGGCTGAACTGCGCGCCGCACTCACCGCCGACGATTCTCCTTTGAGGCAAGCCCTGCTCCAACTGCTCTCGGCCACCGAGATGGTCGCCCTGCGCACACGGCTCAACCTGCTGCTACGGCGCGGCGTGTTCCCCCTGCCCCGCCGCGATTGGCGCAACACGCCGTATCCGTTGGTATAGCGGTAGGGGGTATCCACTTCGCTGGCGCCGCGTTTGGCCCCATACGCTTCGTACAACTGCGCGCTGCTGGCCGCGCCGG
>CAZYPJ010000053.1:0-5566 GCA_964649365.1 uncultured Anaerolineales bacterium
TCGCCGATATTATTACCCCACTTGGCGTTGCTGAATACAGCGCTAACACCCCCTTACAGATTCCTTTACTGCCCGTTAAACTCGCGTTAACCGTCCACGGCTAAGATGATCGTACATGGCAGATGTAGCAAAGGCGGTTGTCAAGTGATCTCGATAGCGAGAAAACTCTCTCCCACGGGTGTAAGTCTGTCAACAAAAGGGCATCGTGAGCGTCTCCTTTTCGCGCTTCTCGTCTTTCCGAACATCGCTCTATTCTTTGTCTTCACCTACTGGCCCCTTTTCTATGATATCCGCCTCAGTTTTGCGCGCTGGGACATGCTCTCGCCGGTAAAAACTTGGGTTGGCCTGGCTAACTATCGCGAGCTTTTGGCTTCTCCCACCTTTCTTCACATTCTGCTCAACACATTGGTGTTCACGCTCGGTTCAGTAGGGCTGACCTGCGCTCTGGGGTTGCTGGTATCTCTGACGTTGAATCAATCCTTGCGTGGGCGCGATGCGGTGCGCAGCATTGTGTTCAGCCCGGTGATGCTCAGCGGCGCAGCCATCGGCATCGTATGGGTGTACATCTTTGACCCGCGTTATGGCCTTCTCGACAGCATCTTGCGTCGCTTGGGGGCGCAATCACCCAACTGGCTGCTGGATACGCACTGGGCACTGGCGGCGATCATTATCGTGTATGTCTGGAAGAATCTGGGCTATGCGGTGGTCATCTATCTTGCTGGATTAAAGGCCATCCCCCGCGAACTGTATGAGGCCGCCGTGGTAGATGGCGCAGGGCCGCTGGGACGTTTTGCCTATGTGACGTTGCCTGGCCTCTCTCCCGTCACCTTTTTTCTTCTTTTGACCAATATCCTAGCCAGCTTCCAGGCGTTCGATATTGTTAAGGTAATGACCGACGGCGGCCCAATAGACGCCACTACGACCCTGATCTATTACTTGTATCAAGAGGGCTTTGTGGGCTTTAACGCCGGGCGAGCGGGAGTGGCTGCTGTGCTGTTATTCGGCATGATGCTGGCCGTGACTCTGGCGCAGACGCACTATGGCGAAAAGCACGTGCATTATGCTTGATGTCCCTCATCGGCTATGCGATAGGCTTCTATCTCTATTACCCCCGTGGATGGGAACATGGCGCAAATTGTAGCTCGTGAAATGATACCGGAATGGAAGATCGCTGAATCTCATGCGCAGACGCGCTGGATGGGCGGCGAGCAAAAATGGTTGACCAGAGCGCTGGGTTACGCTGGCATGACTTTTTGCGTGCTGCTTATCGGCGTCCCCGTGTACTGGATGATAGTGGGCGCGTTCAAGAACATGGATGAGATCTATCGCATCCCGCCGACCTGGTTTCCCCATGCGCCTACACTATCCAACTTTGCCAAGGCCTGGCGCTCGGCGCCTTTTGGCCGCTATTATATCAATACCATAATAACGACTCTGGCCGGCAGTGGGTTTGAAGTATTCTTTGCGATTACTTCGGCCTATGCTTTCGCTTTTCTGCCCTTTCCTGGCAAGCGTTCGATCTTTGTCGCGCTCTTGGCTGCGCTGATGATCCCCGCGCAGATCACCATTTTGCCCAATTTCCTCACAGTAGGCGCGTTAGGATGGATCAACACTTACCAGGGGATCGTCATACCGGGGGCATCGGTGGCGTATGGTACGTTCCTCTTGCGCCAGTATTATCTCACGTTGCCCCCCGCCGTGCTCGACGCGGCCCAAGTGGATGGCGCCGGCCATTTGCGAACGCTCTGGTCGGTGGTGCTGCCGCTGGCCAAGCCTTCGATCATCACATTTGCGCTCATCAGCATCGTCAACAAGTGGAACGATTTTCTGTGGCCTTTGATCGTCACCAATACCAAAGAGATGCGAGTGTTGCCCATCGGCATCTATTGGCTGCGTGTCGAAGAGGGTACTATCGAGTGGGGCGTCGTGATGGCGGGCACGCTGTTTGTGGTGTTGCCGATGTTCATCATCTTTTTATGGGCGCAGCGCTATATCGTTGACGGCATCGCCGCCGGCGCAGTCAAGGGCTAGACAGATTGCGAGCGCCCCCTCAAAGGTGCTATCAGGCCAATCGCCTCGTGCGATACATTCAAGCGGAGGATACTGTAATGTCTCAAAGCGTGCTCTCTCGTCGTCGCTTCCTTGTTGGCTTGGGCGTCGGCCTAGCCGCTGTCATGGCGGCTGCATGCGCCCCCAAGACGGCCCCAGCGCCAACCGCGGTCGCCGAAGCTAACAAACCATCACAACCTTCGGCCCAACCGACCAGCCAGGCGGCGGCTGCGCCCGCTTCCCAGGTTGCGACCCAAGTGGTGCTGTGGAGCAGTTTCTCTGGCAAAAACGGCGAGGCCGAAACAGCGCTTGTCAACAAGTTCAACGAGAGCCAGGACAAGGTGAAACTGGATTATCAGTTTCAGGGAAGCTATGAAGAATGCGCCCAAAAGCTCACCGCAGCGTTGCAGGCGCGTACTGCTCCGGATGTCTGCCTGTTGAGCGATGTATGGTGGTTCAAGTTTTATTTGAACAAGGCGCTGGCGCCGCTGGATGAGCTGCTCTCTTTGGCCAAAGTGGATGTGAACCAATATCAGGATTCGCTCATCAACGAAGGCGTGCGTAAGGGCGTGCACTATTGGGTGCCCTTTGCTCGCAGCACGCCGCTCTTCTATTACAACCGCGATATGTGGCAAGCGGCCGGCCTGCCTGATCGCGGCCCTGAGACATGGGCCGAATTCACCGAATGGGCGCCCAAGCTGCTCAAGAAGGAAGGCTCCGAGATCAAGACGGCTGCCTTTGTCCATCCCGATGGCGCCAGCTATATCGCCTG
Source organism: uncultured Anaerolineales bacterium (assembly GCA_964649365.1). Classification (GTDB taxonomy): domain Bacteria; phylum Chloroflexota; class Anaerolineae; order UBA1429; family UBA1429; genus CAZYPJ01. The sequence continues at coordinate 2,822 of CAZYPJ010000053.1, forward strand.
GATTTTCCAGGCTGTGGCCTGGCAATATGGCGGCAAGTATAGCGATCCCGATTTTACCATGCATATGACCCATGCCGAGACGGTGCGCGCCGGGCAATTCTATGCCGATACGGTGCACAAATATGGCTGGGCCAAACCAGTCAAAGACATCGGCGCTGATTTTATCAACGGCCTGACTGCCGCGACAATCATGTCCACCGGCTCGATGGGCGGCGTGCGGGCCAACGCCAAGTTCAACTTTGGCACGGCCTTTTTGCCTCAAGAGAAGAACTTTGGCTGCTGCACCGGCGGCGCGGGTTTGGCGATCCTTGCCGGCGCCCCCGACGAACACAAACAAGCAGGGATGGAATACGTTGCATTTGCCAGCAACGCCGAAAGCACCTCTTTCTGGGCGATGAATACGGGTTACATGCCGGTGCGCAAGGATGCCCTCGAGACCAAGACCATGCAGGATTTCTTTACCGAGTTTCCCCAATTCCGTACCGCTGTGGACCAATTGCCCAAGACGCAACCTCAAGACGCGGCGCGTGTTTTCGTGCCTAATGGCGACCAGATTATCGGCAAAGGGCTGGAAAAGATCACCGTGCAGAACGGCGCGGTGGCTGATGCTTTTGCCGAAGTGAACAAAATCCTCGAACAAGAGGCCAAACCCATTGTCGAGGCGCTGAAGGCGGTTGAGGGGTGATCGAGCGGCAGTCGTAATAACGAGTCGTATTGTTTCCTGGCGATACGCAACAACAAACGGAACTCGGCAACGAGTTCCGTTTGTTTTGGGCAGGCTGTTCGCTCAGGTTAGGACGGCAATAAAGAACTACTGCGCGTTCGCTCCAACGCCGTCAGCGCCGCCCGAACCAAGCGACTGGCGTCGGGGTTCGGCTCTTCGCCGATGGTGGCGACGCCCAAATCTACTTGCAAAGTGAGCGTATGCCCCGGCGTGTGAAGCGGCTCATCGCACAGCAATTGCTGGATGCGCTCGCCCACGAGTTGCGCTCGAACATTGTCGCAGCCGGGCAGCACCATCAGGAACTCGCCTTCGCGATAGCGGGCGATGATGTCGTAGGAGCGCACCGAGCGTTTGATCTTTTGCGCCGCCTCGCGCAGCAAGGCGTCATAGATCACGGGGCCAAAGGTCTCGTGGATATGAGCGAGGTCGCGGATGCTGGCCAAGATGACGCTGAGACTGAGACGCCCCCGGCGGGCGCGGTTCAGTTCGCCCTGTAGCAATTCCGTCACTACCGAGGCCGACCAGAATCCCGTCAGTGGGTCGCGGCTGGCCTGCATGGCCAGCGCCTGTTGCGACTGGGCTAATTCTTGCTGCAACTCCAAGATGCGCTGCCCGGCGCGCAACCGCACGCGCAGCTCGCGGGCGTCGCAGGGCTTGGTGGTGTAATCGTCGGCGCCGGCCGCTAGGCCATCCACAATATCCTGTTTGCGATCTTGTTCGGTCAAAACAATGATGTAAACATAAGGGGCGTCTTTGGAGGCGCGAATCTTTTGGATGCAACGCACGCCATCCATCTCGGGCATCATCCAGTCGAGAATCATGATCTGCGGCGCGCTCCGATCATAGAGCGCCGCCCAGGTCTCGTTCACATCGTGCGTAGTAGCGTGGTCGTACTTCCACCTACCCAATAGCGATTCGAGCAAGCGCGCCGTTTGGATATCATGTTCGGCGATGAGAACGTGCATCCTCAACTCTCCGTGATCGGACTTTCCAGAGATTACAAAATATCGCTTTCTTGGTAATGAATCGCTTGGCAAGAGACGGCGCCCCAGCCGCGCCAGGCCTCCGACATCTCTGACCCACTGGCGTAATAGAGCGCGGTGACGATATGCCCATCGGCGAGCTGGACTGTGGAGGGATAGCCCAGGTCGGCGCTTTCGACGCCGTCGCCGGCCAGCAATACCTCGCGGTCAGCGCGCCAGGTATGACCCCCATCTTCGCTCCACAGCGCGCCGCAGCCCATTGGCCTGATCCGCCGGCCAAAGGTTAGCAGCACGCGTCCGCTTTGCAACACGGTGAGATCGGCAGGGTGTTCGCCGTCGCGCGTCACGCGCATTGGCTCGCTCCAGGTGTGGCCCAGATCATGGCTGCGCAACACGGCCACGTGGCCGCTTTCAGAGCGTGCCGCCGCCAGCAGGTCGCCATTGGGCAGTAACGCGTAGGACGTCTCGTTATAGCCTCGCGCGGTTAACGTCTCGTCGCCCCATGTTTGGCCGCCATCGGCGCTGCGCGCCAGGACGCTGATATTGCCAATGCCCTCTATCGGCTCGCGGGGCGAGCCATAAATGGCCATGAGCAACGTCCCGTCGGGCAACATCAGAATGCGCCCATACGGCGAGGCTAGGGCCAACAAAGTCGAGGCATAGGCCCTGAACGGACTCCAACTGCGCCCTTGATCTGGGCTGATGCCGTGGAATAGCCCGGCCGTCTTGTGCGTCTGCTCGTCGTCGCTGCCGGTGTAGCGCAAACCCAGGCCATCGGGGTCGGTATAGGCGTGCAGGCGCGCCTTCCAAAAGGCGATGACTAACTCGCCTTTGGCGTTCACCCCCAAGGCAGGGTTGCGGTTGTCATCCCAACGCGGCGCGATCTCACACGGGTCCGACCAGCTCACGCCGCCATCCTCCGAACGGGCGACGGCCAGCGTGCCGCTGACGCCGACATGGGGCGCGCCCGTGCGATATACCACCGCCAGAGCGTTCGGCCCCGTGCGCGCCAGCACCGGAAAGAACCCCTCCATCGAA
>CAZYPJ010000053.1:5576-16480 GCA_964649365.1 uncultured Anaerolineales bacterium
TCGAACAGACGAGATAGCGCCGGAGCCGACCTCGTCTTCCGACAAAAATGTCCGACTCGCCCGCGAGGTAGCGTTGATCTGGCATGTTTCCCTCGGCGTATTCTGTTCTACTCGCTGCATACCGGTTTCCCATACACACTGATTATGCACGCGCCGCCGCATTCGTCAAGGTCATGAGGATTGCAAGTTGTTATCAACATAACAAAATCATAGCTGTTATTGGAAATATTAAAGCAAGATTAATCCCAAGTTTATGCGGAACACGGCAGTGAAGATGTATGTTATAAGGAAAAACTAGGAAAATTATGAGGAAATCGCGCCCTGCGGGTCTTGGCAAACCCTGCTCAGTCATGTATAATAGTGGTGATATGTGGGAAAAAGTGGTATGCTACACCACTTCTGGTCCATCTTTGACAGGCTGTGTGGCGGAAGTGAGAGTGCAAAGCGATGTTTCTGGGGGAGTATTCCCATACCCTCGATGGCAAAGGACGCCTAACTATCCCGGCGCGCTATCGAGCCGAGCTGTCCTCTGGCTTGGTGATCACCAAAGGCTATGACCCATGTCTGGTGGTGTACCCCTCGGCAGCTTGGGCGGCGCTTGCCGAACGGGTCGCCGGGATGCCGGCGGCCAGCCGTACAGTACGCTCGGTCAGTCGTTGGGTGTTCGGCAGCGCCTTTGAGACCAACTTGGACAAGATGGGGCGGGTGCTCATCCCTAGCTTTTTGCGCGACTATACAAGCATCGCCGAGGAGGCCATGATCGTGGGGGGCAATACCTATTTCGAGATCTGGAGTCCCGCGCGCTTGCAAGAGATGGCCGCTCGCGACGCTCAGAATCTAGAGACGACCCTGGAAGAGTTCACCAGGATGAGTGTCTAGTGGCTAACGAACCTTCGGAACAGCCCGGTTCAACGGCGCTTCACATCCCCGTGCTTTATGAAGAAGCGCTGGCTTGGTTGCGGCCCCAATCCGGCCAGGTCTTCATTGACGCTACAGTGGGACTGGGGGGGCATACTCAGGGCATACTGGAACGCTCATCGCCCGATGGGCGCGTCCTGGCGATAGACGCCGATCCCCAGGCGCTGAGCTTGGCGCGCCAGCGCCTGGCGATCTGGGGTGAACGGGTGGTTTTCGCGCAGGGGCAACACCGTCACCTGGAACAGATTGCTCGCTCTCACGGGTTCGCGCAGGTCAATGGGATCATTTTGGATTTAGGCGTATCCTCCTTACAATTAGATGACCCGCAGCGCGGGTTCTCTTTTCAAGAGGACGGCCCGCTCGATATGCGTCTGGGGCCAGAGATCGGATTGACCGCAGAAGAGGTGGTCAACACCTGGCCTGAAAAAGAGCTGGCGCGCATTATCTATGAATACGGTGAAGAACGACATGCTCGCAAGGTGGCGTGGGCCATTTGCGAGCGGCGGCCTTTTCACGGCACACTCGATCTGGCCCGTTGTGTGGCGCGGGCGGTGGGCTATAGCGGCAAGATCCACCCTGCGACGCGCACGTTTCAGGCGCTGCGCATCGCCGTGAACGGCGAGCTAGAATCGCTTGAGATGGTGCTGCCGCAGGCTGTGGCATTGTTGGCCCCTGCTGGGCGACTGGTAGTCATCGCGTTTCACTCGCTCGAGGACCGTATCGTCAAGCAGTTCATGGTGCGCGAGTCCAAGGGGTGTATCTGTCCGCCAAATATGCCGCAATGTACCTGTGGCCACGTAGCCACACTCGATAAACTAACTAAAAAACCGATCCGCCCGACGGATCAAGAGATCGCCGACAATCCCCGCAGCCGCAGCGCGCGCCTGCGAGCGGCGGAGAAATTGCCTAACCTCACTTCATAGTTGCCGGTTTCGAGATCTGACGCGTGAGCTTTTTCGATAGAGAGACGCCATATGCCAGATAGACGACAGCTCACGTTTCTTTTTTATCCACGGCGCCCGGGTGGCCGTTCGATTTCTGTTCGCGTTGATGTTCACATGCTGCTGTTTTTTGGCGGCATGATTGTCCTGATTGGGCTGGCTGGTTGGCTCTATTTGCACCAAGCCAGCCAAGTGGCCACCTATTCGCATGAGATCAGACAATTGGAGCGCGAAAAAGAAAAACTGCATCGCGAGATGATCGCCCTTCGAGCCGAGGTTGCTCAGGCAGGATCGCTCAAACGGGTGCAGGAAATGGGCGCGCAGTTGGGTTATCGGCTGCCCGATGCGCAAGATACTGGGGCGCGGCTGCGGGTGGAGTATGTGATTCCGCCGCAACCAACGCCTACGCTTTCGTTGCCTCTAGGCGCTGCCCCCCCCGATGCGCTCGCCGAGCCAGAAGGGTTTCTTGAGCGACTTGGTCGCCAATTAGATGAGTGGGCGCAGCCGCTAGAAGATGATGATCCAGGACAATAAGCGGCCATGCGTGACATTTGATCTTTTGAGTGCATGAACAGGTTGGAGCGCAAATGGCAGCCTCCACAGAAATGAGCGCACAACAACAACGGCGCGTAATCTGGCTGGCCGTTGTTTTTGTCGGCTTGGCGTTGATCCTGGTCGGACGCCTGGTATGGTGGCAATTGCTGCCCCGCGATGAAGTTAGAGATATATTTGGCCAAGGCGACCAATCGAACGTGATCCCTGCTGCGCGAGGCAACATTCTGGATGCCGGCGGCAACTATTTGGCCGCTTCGACCGTTGAGTACAAGATCGCCGTTTCGCCCAATTTGCTGTCCGAGAAGCAAAAGGAGGAACTGACTCCCACTCTAGCCGCAATCCTGGGCAAAGACCCGAAGGACATCGCAGAGGCGCTGCATCGCACCGATACCCAGTATGTTTTGTTGGGGGCAGGTCTGCCCGCCTCAGTGGGCCAACAGATCGAAGCGCTGAACCTGGACGCCTTTAATATCGAGATTAGCTTCCGACGCGTGTATCCCGACGATTCGCTGGCTGCTTCCGTCCTGGGGTTCATTGACTATCAAGGAGTCGGCCGCTACGGCCTAGAGCAATACTATGACGAGGCGTTGCGTGGCAAGGATGGCGTCTGGCGTGGTGTGAGCGATTCATGGGGCGAGCAGATTCTGGTCAGCTTGGGGGGCTATCAGCCAGCTCAAGATGGCGTGGATCTGGTTTTGACCTTGGATCGTAACATTCAAGATGCCGCCGAGCGCATCTTGCGCGAAGGGGCTATCAAGAATCAGGCGACATCGGGCAACCTTATCGTGCTTGATCCCAAGACGGGGGCCATCCTGGCGATGGCCAACTATCCGACATATCAACCGGGCGTCTATTGGAAGGTGGATAGCCTGGAGCAGTACATCAATACCTCGATCAGCGCGCTCTATGAGCCAGGCTCGGTGTTCAAGCCGCTGACGCTGGTGGCGGCGCTGGATGCTCACGTCATCCGTCCAGAAGATACATATGATGATCGCGGCGAAATCCTGGTCGGCCAGCAACGCATCATGAACTGGGATAGAAACTCGCATGGCCGCACCACCATGACGCAATTGCTGGCCCATTCCTATAATGTTGGCGCCGCGCACGTGGCTACGCTGTTGGGGCCGACGCGCTTTTACGAGGTCATCCGGCGCTTTGGGTTTTCCGAGGTTACGGGCGTTGACTTGGCGCTGGAAGCGGCGGGCATCATGCGCGTGCCTGGGAATTCGTACTGGCATATGTCTGACTTGGGGACGAACTCGTATGGCCAGGGCATCTCGGTGACGCCCTTGCAGGTAGCGGCGGCTTACGGCGCAATGGCCAATGACGGCCTGCTCATGCGGCCCCGCATCGTAGCAGAGGTGCGCGGCGCCGATTCGACCCAGACGCGGCCGCCGATTGCAGTGCGTCAGGTCGTCTCGGCTGAAGCGGCCCAGCAGATCACCAAACTGATGGCGGATGCAGTGGACATCGGCTTGAAGGAGCCGATCCTGCCGGGCTATCGCTTTGCGGCCAAGTCGGGCACGGCTGGCGTCCCCGACGCCGAGGGCTACAAGAACGAAGCCACGATCGCCTCATTTGTGGGCTATGGCCCGGTGCCCAATCCACGCTTTGTCATCCTGGTCAAATACGACAAGCCTAGAGAGGGACTATGGGGGGTGGAAGTGGCCGAGCCGGAATTCGCCAAGATGGCCGAGTTCCTGGTGGATTATTACGGTATCCCTAGCCGATAACACAGACAAGGGGATAGGTGTTCACTCTCGCCGACATGCTAGTGTATCTCGGGTTCGAGCGGCCCGCCGAAGGGACGCAGCATATCGTCGTGCGCCAAACGTGTATTGATTCGCGCCAGGCGACGGCGGAGAGTCTCTTTGTGGCGCTCAAAGGCGAACGCACCGATGGACACGCCTATGTGGCCAATGCTTTCAGCGCCGGCGCGAGCTTGGCGCTGGTCGAGCGGCCTATTGCCGGATATGCAATGCTCGATGCGACGCGCCAGAGCGCGCCAGAGCCGCTCTCACCGCCGTTGACCGTTCTTGTGCCCAATACATTGGCGGCGCTGCAACGCATTGCCCACGGGCGGCGGGCGGCGCGCCCCGACCTGCGCGTGGCGGCGGTTACGGGCAGCGTGGGCAAAACGACCACCAAAGAAATTGTAGCGGCGGTGCTGGCCCGACGGTATCGCGTGCTCAAGAGCGCGGGCAATCTCAACAACGAGATCGGCTTGCCGCTTACGTTGCTATCGCTAGAAGCCGAGCATCAGTGCGCCGTGCTCGAAATGGGCATGTACGATCTGGGCGAGATCGCCGCATTGTGCCGCATCGCCGAGCCGCAGATCGGCGTGGTGACCAACGTGGGGCCGACGCACTTGGAGCGGCTGGGTACCATCGAGCGCATCGCCCAGGCCAAAGCGGAGCTGGCGCAATCGCTGCCCGACGATGGCGTCGCCGTGCTGAACGGCGATGACGCCCGTGTGCGCGCTATGCAACGCCAGACGCGCGCGCGAGTTGTCACGTATGGCTTGTTTGACGATAATACGGTGTACGCTGATGACATTGTGGCCGAAGGCTTGGATGGCGCGCATTTCACGGCGCGCGTAAACCTCTCGGCGGGGTTCGCGGTCGAAGCCGTATCCCCGCCGCTACGGCTGCGTATGTTGGGGCAACATGCCATCTGGGCGGCGTTGCCCGCCATTGCCGTGGGCCTGGTCGAGGGTCTGAGCTGGGATGAGATCGCGCGCGGCCTGTGGGAAGCGGGCCAAGGGCTGCGGTTGATGCCGAAACGGGGACTGGGCGGCGTCGTGCTGCTGGATGATTGCTATAACGCCAGCCCTGCCTCCAACGCCGCTGCGCTCGACGTGCTCGCTCAGTTGCCCGGCCGGCATGTCGCCGTGCTGGGTGATATGTATGAACTGGGCGCGATGGAAGCCGAGGGACATCGCCAGGTCGGGCGGGCGTGCGCTAAAGCCGCTGATGTGCTCGTCACCGTGGGCGAACGCGCCCGGTTGATTGCCGAGGGCGCTCGCGAGGGCGGCCTGGCCGCTGGGGTCATCCATTCGGTGGCTGATAACGCCAGCGCGATTGCTTTGTTGCGCGAACTATGCGCTCCAGGCGATGCGGTGCTTATCAAAGGATCGCGCGGCATGGCGATGGAAGCGATTGTAAACGCCTTGGAGGAGCCAAAAGCATGACCAATGCTTTGTTGCTGGCCTGCGTCGCGTTTGTTCTGATGGCGCCTTGGGGACATTCCTTGGTCGAGGCGCTTCTGAAGCGCGGCATCGGCAAAAGAATTCGCGAGGACGAGCCGGATGCGCATCAGGTCAAGCAGGGCACAGCCACCATGGGTGGCTTGTATTTTCTGGCGGGTGCCATCGCTCTGGCAATAGCATTGGCGCTGGGCGGGCATGCCCAAGTGTTGCTCGTCCTGCTGGCCATGCTCTTGTTTGGGTTGCTCGGCGCCTACGACGATTTGCGCGGCTTGAAGGACGTTTCGGGCGTAGGCTGGTTGGCGCGCTTCAAGTTTTCCTGGCAGTGGATCGTTGCCATTGTCGTGAGCTTGGTAATGTACTGGGCTTGGCCCGAACACCGTTTGATCCTGCCGATTTCGGGGCGGGCGCTGGAGTTGGGCTGGTGGTTCATCCCCATCGCCGCCTTGCTGATGGTGTATGAAGCCAACGCGGTCAACCTCACCGACGGCATGGACGGCCTCGCCGGCGGCGCGGCGGCCATCGCATACCTGGCCTATGGCGTGTTGTGCGGATTTTCAGGTCAAGACGGGTTAGCTCTTTTTTGCTTTGGCTTTGCCGGCGCTCTGTGCGCCTTTCTGTGGTGTAACGTGCACCCGGCGCGCATGTTCATGGGCGATGTGGGGTCGCAGAGCTTGGGCGCGGGGCTAGCGGCGGCGGCGATGCTTTCGGGGCATTGGTTGCTCCTGTTTGTGATCGGCGTGGTGTTCCTGGCCGAGGCGCTGTCGGTCATGATCCAGGTGAGCTATTTCAAGTACACCAAGCGCAAATACGGCGAGGGGCGGCGCGTGTTCCGAATGTCGCCGTTACATTATCATTACGAGCTAGGCGGCTGGTCGGAGGTGCAGGTCACGTTGCGCTTTTGGATCGTGACGGCCTTGGCCGCCGCTCTGGGCGTCGCATTGGGGATAGGCTGATGATTCTGCCCGAAAGCTGGCGCGGATTGAAAACGGCGATTATCGGGGCGGCCCGCGAGGGAACCGCCCTGGCGCGCTATCTGGCGCATTGCGGCGCACGAGTGATCCTGAGCGACAGCCGCCCGACGGATGCGCTGCAAGGCCGTCTGGCTGCTATCGAGGGGCTGGATATTCAGCTGATCCTGGGAGGCAACCCGCCCAGCCTGTTGGATGCGGATGTGCTCTTTCTCAGCCCGGGCGTGCCGCCCACGGCGCCTATCGTTCAAGAGGCGCGCGCTCGCGGAGTACCGCTTAGCAGCGAGCCGCGTTTGTTCACGCAAAGCGTAGCTGCGCCTATCGTGGGCGTCACCGGCTCCAGCGGCAAAACCACTACGACCACGCTGGTGGGCGAGATGTACGCAGCGCAGGGGCTGCGCACCTGGGTGGGCGGCAATATCGGAGCGCCGCTCACCGAGCGATTGCTAGAGTCAGAGCGCCCTGACGTGGCCGTGATGGAGCTATCCAGCTTTCAACTCGAGCTGTTTTCGCCCGAATATCAAGGGGCGACGGTGGCCGAGCGCCGTTCGGCGGCCTCGCGCGTGATCTCGGTAGAGGGGTATAGTCCCCACGTCGCGGCAGTGACCAACATCACGCCCAACCATCTCGACCGTCATCCTTCGATGGAGGACTATATCCAGGCCAAGTCGCATATCCTGGCCTTTCAATCGCCGGGGGATTGCGCTGTGCTGAACTGGGACGACCCGGTTACGCGCTCGTTAGGGGCGCGTGCCAGGGGTCGGGTGTTGTATTTCAGTCTGGAGCAGCCGGTGGCCGAGGGGGCGTACCTGCAAGAGGGCGCGCTATTGGCGCGCCTGGATGGGCGCGAGAGCGCTCTCTGCCAGTTCGACGAGATCAAGTTGCGCGGGCGGCATAATGTGGCCAATGTCCTCACGGCGGCGTGTTGCGCCCTGGCTGGCGGCGTCGGCGTCGAGGCGATCCGTCGTGTGGCGACCTCGTTCACTGGCGTGCCGCACCGGCTAGAGCCGGTGCGCGTCTGGCGTGATGTGCTGTTCGTGAACGATTCCATTGCCACTTCGCCCGAGCGGGCCATCGCGGCGCTGCGCTCCTATTCCGAGCCGCTTGTGTTACTCGCCGGCGGCCGCGATAAGCACCTCCCGTGGGAGGAATGGGCCGATCTCGTGTTGCAGCGCGTGCGTGTGGTGGTGGCCTTTGGCGAGGCCGCGCCGATTATCGCGCGCGCCCTCGCCGAGGCTCACGCGCGGCGCAACGGCCTGGTGGATAGCATCGTGTTGTGCAGCGCGCCGACTTTGGATGAGGCAGTGGCTGTTGCCGCCCGCCTCTCGCGGCCTGGCGAAGTGGTGTTGCTTTCGCCGGGCGGTACCAGTTTCGATGCGTTTGAGGATTTCGAGGCTCGCGGGCGTCGTTTTCGCGAGCTGGTTATGGCGCTCTGAGTTGTGTTCGGGGGTGCATTCGGGGGAGAATTGCTATGGCAACCAACGTTCGCTCCAATCGCTTTTTTCGGGCCGACTGGGGATTGTTGTTTGTCGTGTTGGCGTTGCTGGTGTTTGGGTTGGTGATGGTCTATAGCGCCTCCTACGGCTATGCGCTCATCGAGGGGGGCGCCTATGAAGGCAGGCCCACTTATTTCGTCAAACGGCAAGCCGGTTTTGCGATTGCGGGGTTGGTGGCGATGTTCATCTTTTCGCGGATAGACTATCGCTACTATCAGCGATATGCCGTGCAAGTGTTGGGCCTAACTCTGGCGATCTTGCTGCCGGCCGCTATCATGGGGCGTTGGGTGCTCAAAGCTGCGGCCTCTATCCAGCCCGATGAATTCGCCAAACTTGGCGCGATGATCTATATCGCCGTCTGGCTGGCGAGCAAAAGCCGCGAGATTCGCAGCATCAACCTGGGCCTGGTACCCTTTTCGCTTTTGCTCGGCTTTATCGCAGCCCTGATTATGATCCAGCCGCACTTTTCTACTGCGGTCATCTTGGTGGCGACGGCCACGGCGATGTTTTTCGCCGCCGGCGCCGATATGCGACAATTGCTGATCCTTTTTGTTTTCGGCGGCATCGCGCTCACTTTGATCGCATTGCTGGCGCAATATCGCTCGGATCGTCTCACAGTGTGGTGGAACAGCCCATTCAGTGATGCGCTGGGTAAAGGATTTCAGGCGGCGCAAACCCTGTTCGCGTTGATCAAGGGAGGAGGGTTTGGTGTGGGGCTGGGGCAGAGCCAGCAAAAATTCGTCATCTATGCCGGACATAGCGACGGCATTTTTGCTATCATCGCTGAAGAGTTGGGCTTTGTGGGCGCTCTGTTCGTCATGGGTCTCTACGGTCTGTTTGCTTGGCGGGGCCTGCGCATCGCGCTGCACGCGCCAGATAATTTCGGCAGGTTGTTGGCGGTGGGGCTAGTATCGTGGGTGGTGCTCCAGGCGCTGGTGCACATTGCCGTGAATACAGCCACCACGCCTTTCACGGGCACGGTGCTGCCTTTTATCAGCGCGGGCGGATCTTCGCTGGTGAGCGGCCTGATGGCGGTTGGTGTGCTGCTCAATATCTCGCATCTAGCCAACTTGCCGCGTGAGGAGCGCGCCCCATGAGGATTCTGGCGACTGGCGGCGGCACAGGCGGGCACGTCTATCCCGCCTTGGTGGTGTTGGGCGCCTGCCTGGCGCATCCCGAGTTCGCCGTCGGCCCGCAGGATGTGGCCTGGGTGGGCAGCGCCGACAGCATCGAAGAAAAGATTGTGGCGCGCGAATCGCTGCGCTTTTACCCGGTGGCGACGGGCGCCCTGCGCGGCGCCAACCCGCTGGGGGCGCTGCGTAGCCTGGCCAACATGGTTGCGGGCTATCGGCAGGCGCGCCGCCTGATCCGCGAGTTCCAGCCCGATGTGGTTCTGGCGACGGGTGGGTACGTCTCAGTCCCTTTGGTATTGGCGGCGCGGAGCGTCCGCTGCCCGTCGTTGGTCTATCTACCCGACATCACGCCGGGCTTGGCGGTCAAGTTTCTTTCGTTCTTTGCCGACCGGGTGGCGGTGTCGTTCGATTCGGTGGCGGCGTCTTTTCCGCGCCGCAAGGTGAGCGTCACCGGCTACCCTGTACGCCAGGCGTTGTATGATACGACCAAAGCCTCGGCGCGCGAGCGCCTGGGCTTGCATAGCGAGTTGCCTGTTCTGATGGTCTTGGGCGGCAGCCGAGGGGCGCGCTCGATCAATCGCGCCGTTTTGCAATCGCTGGGGCCGCTGCTGCGGATCGCTCAGGTTATCCACATCAGCGGGCCGAACGATTATGAGGAATTAAAGGCGGCAGCCGGGGCGTTGCCCTTGTCGCTCAACGAACACTATCATCTTTATACGTATCTCTACGAGCAGATGACCGACGCCCTGGTTGCGGCGGATTTGGTGGTGGCGCGCGCGGGCGCGGCGACGCTGGGCGAATTCCCGGCGGTAGGGCTGCCGGCGATCCTGGCGCCCTATCCTTACGCGGGCCAGCACCAGCAGATCAACGCCGACTATTTAGCCGCAAGCGGCGGGGCGCTGGTCGTGGCCGACGATCAATTGGCGCCGCGCCTGCTGCCGTTGGCGACCGAGTTGTTCAGCGACCGCGCCCGCTTGCAAACGATGAGCGCCGCATCGCGCGCGCTGGCCGCTCCCGATGCGGCGTTGCGGATCGCCCAAGAGTTGTTTGCTCTCTCTCGCAGCCGGGCCAAAGGAAATTGAGGGCAGGGAAACTTGGACCGTTAACCAATCCCTGATGATGGGGTTCGCGGTGGCGGCCTTTGCGCTGCTAGGTTGGCGCCGGGGCGCCAACCGCGAGCTGCTTCAGGTGGTCGGCATCACCATAGCGCTGTTGGCCTCGAATCGCCTAGCCACGAGCTTGCGCCCGGCGGTTAACAAGTTCTACAAGCTGGGGAGCTTTGCGCTCAAGGGCGGCTTGACCTCGGACGACCCAACCGCTGCCTGGCGCAAGGCGCAAGCTCTGCCCGATTTGATCAAGACGCCGGAGCAAGTTCAGCTCTTGGCCCTGGTCGTGTTTCTATTTATCGTTGTATTCTTTTATCTATGGGGGCAGCAACGGGTCTCTGGCCCAGGTACGACGGCGCTCAGAATCTTGGGGCTGTGCACGGGCGCTGTGAACGGTTTTTTGATCACCTATTACTTGTTGCCGATTGTGTTGCCCAAGCCTCAGGCGGTGATCAAGTTACCCAGCGGCGCTCTCAAGGCAACGATGGTGCAGAGCCAGACCATTGCTTACGTGGTTGCGGCTTTTGTAATTATCCTGATCGCTTTCGGTCTATATAGCGCTTCGGCGTCCAAGAAGAA